>DATEPF010000309.1:0-5549 GCA_035273325.1 Pyrinomonadaceae bacterium
ACAATCGATGCCTTCTTTATGCCCTTCGCATCCATAAAGGCGATGATGTCTCCAGCGAAGTCCGGAAAGGTATATCCGCTCGCAGGCCGATCGGAGGCACCATGCCCACGCAGGTCAGGCGCGTACACGTGATATTTCTTATCCAGCAAGGGCAAGACCCGCGTATACGAGACCCATGAATCCGAATAGCCATGCAGCAGAATGATCGTTGGTCCTTTTGGATCGCCCTGCTCCACGTAATGCATTCGCACGCCGGTTCCCAAACGCACTTCCGCGTGTCGCGGTTCAGGTGTGGTTCCATAAACCGAAACAACTGACACCGCCAGCAACGAGGCAAGTAGCAAGTACTTCATAAAACACCTCCTACTTATTAACGCGCAATACGGCTTCGCAAAGGACCAAAGCGACGCGGTGATGAGGTCAGTACCACCTGCGGTAGCGGGTGGGTGGCTTTGGTTTTTCGCGTAATTCGTGGATCGCTTTACTGTTATGCGATATAAAACGCCACGAAATACACGAAACTTACGGGAAACTTACGGGTTATGCCTCTAAGACTTACCGCAGCTGCGCTCTTGATTCTTACCTCTTGCAACGCTGGTCAAACTCAACCATCGTTATTCGCTCCTGGTGTGCGCATCGCTCTACCGAGCAAACCCAGCAATGTGGAACTAGCGGATTTGAACAAGGACGGCCGGCTCGACCTGATCGTCGCGAGCGACGAAGCTAAAACAGTAATGGTGATGATGGGAGAAAAAGGGGACCTACCGTTTCGCGCAGCTACCGCGCGAACGTTTACGCTGGCGGAAAGCCCTGGCGAAATTGCCGTAGGCGACGTCAATGGCGACGGGCGTCTTGATCTCGCTTTGGACCATCACGACAGTTACAACGTGACATTGTTGTTAGGCGATGCGAACGGCAGTTTTTCACCTGCTCCGAATTCACCAATCGTAATGAAGCAAGGGCAACATCCTCACACGCACGGACTCGGGATGGGTGATTTCAATGGCGACGGCAAACTCGACCTCGCTACGGTCAACAACGAAGACAACGACATCTCGGTCGCCCTTGGCGATGGACGCGGTGGATTCACCAACGCACCGCAGTCGCCATTCGCAGTTGGGCCCAGCCCATATCCGCTAACACTTGCTGACGTTAATACTGACGGACGTCTCGATATCGTTTCCAATTCTTCGGGGACGGGACCGAACCGAGCGCAACTCTTAGCGGCGAGCCGCTCTTTAACGTTGTTAATCGGAGACGGACAGGGCGGTTTCAAACGAAACGACGTCCCATTGCGCACGGGTCAACCGTGGTTTGCGGCCGTCGGAGATCTCAACGGCGACCGCAAACCGGATATCGTCGCCACTCATCACGATCAAAGCATGCTCACTGTCTTGCTCGGAGATGGCGCGGGCGGGTTCCGTGAGATCGCAGGATCTCCAGTGGACATGGGCCATAACGTTTGGCGCGCCGCCCTCGCCGATGTGAACGGCGATAAACGTTTAGATGTAATCGCCGCCGGCGGCGATAGTGTTCGCGTCATGCTCGGCGACGGCGCCGGCAACTTCAAACCCGCCCCCAACCCCTACACCACCGCCCCCGGCACCTGGCGCGTCGTCATCGGCGACCTCAACCAGGACAACAAACCCGACATCGTCACGAGCAACACAGACAGTAGCAGCGTGACTGTGCTGCTTAGTGCAGTTGCTGGTGCATGAGTGTTGGACAAGCCAACATCAAAACGCACCTTGAAATACACGAGGAATCACGGCAACGTGGATCTTGAATTGTAAGAACAGAATCATGTAGGCGGCCAGAGAATAAAACCTCAACTAAACATCGCGTCTGCTAGACACTCGGTCTTTCCGAGCTTCCTTCCGAGAAAATTGTTGTTGACTTCATGGCATATAAATAATAAGTTGCGCCCGAATTTGTAATGCTCACAAGCTGGCCCGAAGCCTGCAGTCTTTCCTCTTCTGTCCAGTTTCCGAATTAACACAACCGTGCCGCGACTCATCTCGTGCACCTCCCAAGGAGCCTCATGTCACGTCGATATCAAACACGCATCAAAGTCAGTCTTGTCGTTATTACAATTTTCTTGATCACTGAATTACCTCCCCAACATATCCAACGGACCGATTTCAGAAATCAGAGCCGAGCGGTCCCCCATAATAAAACTGAACCGCTTAACGTCACGAGAACCGAGACTCCACACCCTTCAGCTAAGAACTCCTTCGACCACGCAAGTGAAGTAATAAGAGATACTCGGGCTACCCTAGCCCAATCAGTAGACGCTTACGGAAAACTGCCACTCACGTTCGAAGCCAACCATGGGCAAACAGACCCGAGTGTAAAGTTTGTATCGCGCGGTAGTGGTTATAGCTTGTACTTAACCCCGGAAGAATTGGTGCTCAGCTTGAGCGCTCGTGCCTCTCGGAGTGCGCTTGACAAGTCATCTGACGTCCGCGGAAATGCCGTCACGGGCAATACCAAACTGCGGCAAGATGTCATCCGCATGACGCTGACAGGCGCTACATTGAAGCCGGAATTAATCGGGCTCGAACAAGTGTCTGGCAGTAGTAACTACTTCATTGGTAATGAGCCCGACAGATGGCACACCAACATTCCGCACTTTTCAAAAGTGCATTACAAAGGCGTGTATGAAGGAATTGATGTGGCTTTCTACGGTAATAATCGTCAGCTGGAATACGATTTCCTAATCTCACCCGGACGCGACCCTAATGCGATTGGCATGAATTTTCAGGGTGCTACCACCATCCGTATGGACGATGTGACTGGCGATCTGATCCTGAATACGGATGGGGGAACAGTTCGGATGCTCAAACCTTTAACGTACCAAGAGTTGGGCGGAGTCAAAAAGGAAATCCCCAGTCGTTACGAAATTAAAGACGGGGGAGCCGTGGGTTTTAAGGTGGAAGCATATGATCGGGATCAGGTCCTGATTATTGATCCAGTGCTTGCGTACTCCACTTACCTAGGTGGGTCGGGCCATGACTTCGGTTACGACATCGCGGTAGATTCCTTAGGTAATGCTTATGTTGTGGGTCAAACTAACTCAGTTAACTTTCCGGCGGGCGCGTCACGACCCGATTACGCAGGTGAGGATTTTGAGGGTTTCGTAACCAAGCTCAACGCGGGGGGTACAGGTCTCATTTACTCCACATATATTGGCGGGGGTGCCATGGATTTCTGCCAAGGCGTGGCATTAGATGAGGCAGGCAATGCTTACGTAACAGGACGCACGCAATCGACGAACTTTCCTGTCACCCCAGGCAGCTTTCAGTTTGGTAGCGGGGGCGGAGGCGGTGACGCCTTTGTTGTCAAGATAAATGAGACAGGCTCCGCTTTGGTTTATTCGACTTATTTAGGCGGCGGAGGATACGACGATGGGAGCTCTATTGCGCTTGACGTGAACGGCCGAGCTTATATCACGGGTCTCGCAGGGGCTAACTTTCCCACGACGGCCGGAGCATTCGCTGCCACCAACGGTGGTAATTGCGCATTTGTTGCGAAGTTGAACGAGTTTGGCTCAGGCCTTTCTTATTCCACTTACCTGCCCGAAACAAACTACGGCTATGGGATAGCAGTAGATCCATCGGGCCACGCCCACGTTGCGGGCGGGATTTTCTCAGACACTCTTCCCACAACGCTCGGAGCGTTTCAGCCCACTCATAGGGGCGGCGGCGACGGGTTTTTGGTGAAGTTGGGGGTGACGGGCTCCAATTTGGTTTTCTCGACTTATTTGGGAGGAAGCGACTTCGATAGGCTGTTCGACGTTGCATTAGATTCCAACGGCAACGCTTATGTCACCGGCGAGACTTTCTCCTTAAACCTTCCGACCAGTTCCGAAGCCTTTCAAACCACGTCCGGGGGCTTTGCTGACGGATTCTTAACTAAATTCAATCCAAATGGCTCCGCGGTCGTTTACTCCAGTTATCTGGGCGGAAGCGATTACGACAGGGGCCAGCACATCGCGGTCGACAGCAACGGCTCCGCATACGTGACGGGGACAACCCTGTCCAGTAACTTTCCAGTAGTTAATAGCTTTCAGGCCACCCTTGGAGGTTCTGACGATGCTTACGTAACTAAGGTGAACGAGGTAGGCTCGGCACTGGTGTACTCATCTTACTATGGAGGTACGTCGGGCGAAGGAGGTTACAGCATTGCAGTTGACTCTGCCGGCGATCCGTATGTAATCGGTTATACCGGTTCTAATAATCTCCCACTTGTGACTCCGTTCCAAAGCACTTTTCGCGGAGGTGGACTAGATGTTTTCGTGACGAAAATACGGAACGCTACCCAACCCGTCTTCAGCAACTTAAGCTCAGCAATTGTCATTTATGGAACAAATTCAGTCAGCCTTGGCGGGAACATCAGCGCGGGATCACAACCCGTGTCTGGGAGCGTATCGGTTACGTTAAATGGGGTTACGCAAGCGGCTCCTATACAACAGGACGGTAGCTTTTCCACGAGCTTTGAGGTGGGACACTTGCCGCCGACAACTCCTGCTTATGGCATTTTCTATCAATACGAAGGCAACACAATCTTCACTTCTGCGGCGGGCGCAGGGACACTTACAATCACCTATCAGATATGCGTGCTTTATGATCAGTCGAAGGCTGTTAAAAGGGGTAGTACCATACCCATAAAGCTATATCCCTGTGATGCAAATAGTGCTAACGCATCGACCGACAGTCTGATTGTCGCCGCGTTACGTGTGCTGATTGCGTCAAATAACGCCCCCGGCACTCTGGACGATTCCGGTAACGCAAACCCAGACAATAATTTCCGGTATGACTCGTCGCTTGGCATTTCTGGTGGCTACATTTTTAATCTAAGCACCCGCCATTTCGAGACCGGCACTTATAACTTGTATTTTCGCGTAACCGGCGATCCAATAGAGCATTCTGTCGAGTTCCAGGTAAAGTAGATCGCCCACTCAGGCTGCCCGAGCCCACCACTACAGCGAGGTGTATAAGACATGAAGCGAGTATGGGGCTCCAATGTTACTGTAAGTCAAAACTACAAATGGTTCTCTGCCTTAGTGATTCGATGTCGGCATAGAGAACTTAGGGTGCGCAGCGCTCAGCGTTGGGTAGCTATAAAAAGAAGTCAATTTTCTTGGTCGGCCTCAAGCTTCCGTATAGCGGCGAATGCTAATTCGTAGGTACTGCAATAGTAAATCGGCTCAAAGACTGACGTAGAAATCACACCTTGCTTACTCTCGCCGGTGGCCGGGGGAGGACGGTGGATTCCCAGGCGGCGTATTCCTTCTTGAGTTGTTCGAAGATGGCGGGGTTTTGGGTGCGGAAGTCGGCGCGTTCGCGTTGGTCCATGCTGAGGTTGAAGAGATATTCGTTAGTGCCGTCGTGCAGATACTTCCATGGAGCGTTGAGTGCGGCGGATTGGTTGGAGTGACGCCAGAAGAAGGTGCGGCCGGAGGACAGAGATCGGGGATCACACGTCAGAGGTTGGAGGTCAGAAGTCGGAAGGCGGCGATCAGAGGTCGGAGACCCTGAATCAGACTG
>DATEPF010000310.1:0-4686 GCA_035273325.1 Pyrinomonadaceae bacterium
AATCACCCGGCTTTACAGAAATCCGCAAGGTAACCTCTTCGGAAAAATTCACTAATATGCCTGCGAGTTTGCGCCAGATTGAATCGTGGTTCTCCACCGCTTCTATTCCGCTTCCTGATGCGACAATGATAGCCGATGCAGTTTGCGCTTGATACTCGACGTCGTTCTTCGATCCATCAAATTTTATTAAGAGGACATAACCACGCTTAGCGAAATCGATTGCCGTTCCCACACGGGGAGACAGTAACTCAACAGCGACAGGAAAAAGTCTCGATGCGACGACTTGCTGAGCAGCCTTCAGTAGCAACTCGCGATCGCCGGTGACGACCACTGTTCTCGTTTCAAAGGGAACAGGTCTCAGCTTGAAATTCACTTCGACGATCACGCCGAGCGTTCCATAACTGCCGGTGAAGAGCTTGGACAAATCGTAGCCGGCAACGTTTTTTACGACGCGCCCGCCCATCTTGATCAAGCTGCCGTCTGCGCGAACGACCTTCATACCAATTACATGTCTGCGCACCGGTCCGTAGCCAAACTGTTGCGCGCCGCCGAGTCCCGTGCTGACAACGCCGCCGATTGTCGCGGTCCCCTCGTCAGGGGGATCCACCGGTAGCCATTGACCGTTTTTTCTAAGTTCTTTGTTCAAAGAGTTAAGAGTTACCCCGGCTTCAGCTATCGCAATCAGGTCGGCAGGCTGGTGCTCGATGATGCGCGTTAGTTTTTGCGTGCTAACTACGAGATTTATCGGTTGCAGAGTGTTGCCGGCATCGGTCCACGTTGCGGCCCCCGCAGAAAGAACCGTCCAGCGTTCTAATGCGGCCAATTGCATAACCTGGCAAACCTGGTCCACCGATTCAGGCGTAACACACACGGCGGGAGCAAAAGTCTTAATCGAGATATTTGTCGCGCCGACCAGACCCAACAAGCGCTCCTGCACTGCCGCTGCATCGAAAGATTGATGGCTGCGAATTGCCGACGACTTGATTGGCGCCGGCGTGACAACAGCTTCAGTTTGTTTTGAACTTCCGTTTCCGGTATCCGCAACGGCGCGCGCTTCGCCGCAGCCGCGCAACATTGGAATCGTTTTCCCAGGGTTGCAGAGACCTAACGGATCAAACGCAGCGCGGACGCGCAACATCGTATCCATGTCGGTGTCGGAAAAAATCAAAGACAGCAGCTCACGCTTGTCAAAGCCAACACCGTGTTCACCAGTAATGCTGCCCCCGGCCCGAACACATGTTTCCATCAACTCACGGCCCGCTTCCTTGACGTGATGCACCTGTTCGGGCGAGCGCGAATCAAAGCAAATAAGTGGATGAAGATTGCCGTCACCCGCATGAAAAACGTTGGCCAGTCGCAACTGATACTTCGCTGAAATGCGATAGGCATCAGCCAGCACTTCGGGCAATCGTGATCGGGGGACGACCGCGTCCTGAATCATCGAATCAGGTGATATGCGGCTGACTGCGCCAAAGGCACTTTTACGTGCGGCCCAAAGTCTCAAGCGTTCCTCTTCATCTTGGGCCAGACGACAACTGCGGGCGCCGTATTCAAGGCAAATAGCTTTTACTCGCTCTGCTTGTTCATCAATGCCCGCTTCCAGCCCATCCAATTCGATTAGTAGAGCGGCCCCTACGTCGAGTGATAAGCCCGCCGAAAACACGCTGGCTTCAACCGCGCGAATGATTTCACCGTCCATCATCTCGAGCGCGGCGGGCATTACCCCCGCCGCGATAATTGCCGAAACTGCGTGACTGGCGTTGTTAACATCGACAAACTCGGCGAGCAGAGTTCGCACAGCCGGAGGAAGGGGAACGAGTCGCAGCGTTGCTTCGGTGGCGATGCCAAAAGTGCCTTCGGAGCCAATGAACGTTCCGATGAGATCGTAGCCGGGACGTTCACTGCTCGCGCCGCCGATGTCAATTACTTCTCCGCCTGCCAGGACAACTCTTACTCCGAGCACATGGTCTGTCGTCGTCCCGTATTTCAGACAGTGAATGCCGCCCGCGTTTTCAGCAAGATTGCCACCGATCGTGCACGTCGGTTGGCTCGAAGGATCGGGAACGTAGTGAAGCCCGAGGTGTGCCACTGCGCGGGAAACCTGTGAGTTCACAACCCCAGGTTGAACGACTACCGCGTTGTTTGCAGCGTCGATGTTGAGGATTTTGCGCATGCGTGCGAGTTCGATCACCACGCCGTCATTCAGTGCTAACGCACCACCGGACAATCCCGTTCCGGCGCCTCTGGGCGTGAACGCAATTCCGGCAGCCGCCAGAATGCGCATCACTTCAGATGTTTGTTCGGTTGACGAAGGAAAGACAACCGCGCGCGGGCGATACTTGTGGTGAGGCAAACCGTCGCATTCGTAAACCAGGAGTTCATCGGGTTCCGTCAGTACATTCTCCGCCCCGACAACTGCACGTAGATTGTTGATAAATGGTGCCAATGTACTGTCAATGATACAACACGATCATCGGCTTATTTCGTGTGTCTCGTGTAATTCGTGGATCGCTCTTATACATCTCAAAAACGATCCACGAATTACACGAAATACACGAAGTAATGCCTTTGCTGAATCCCGTTTGCGGCGCAGAACTGTTAATTGTAAGATTGCCTTATACCCCACAAAGATTCCCCCAGATATCAGAATGGAGACTTCGGATGCTTAACACAAAGGCATTAACGCGGTTGGCTGGTCTTGGGCTTTCAACACTTCTGAGCTGTGTTTTCGCGTCAGACATCGCCGCCCAAAAGAAACGTATGCCTCGCGGGACACCCGTTCTATGGACCGCACCTACCAACATCAGAGCGCGCAATCTTTACTATGGGCCAGGTGGCATGGCGATGCGCCCCAACCTCAATCGAATAACTTTCCTGGAGGAAGACAAAGGCGGTTATTCGGGTACGAAGTACCGAATCCGCGACGGGGCTGGACGCGAGTGGGTTGCGAAGATAGGCAAGGAAGCACAATCGGAGACGGCGGCCGTGCGTCTTCTTTGGGCAGTCGGATATGAAACGGAAATCAACTACCTGGTACCGCGACTAACGATCCCGGGGAAGGGGACTTTCGAAGACGTTCGCCTGGAAGCACGTCCTGAGAATGATGACCGGCTTGATGAATGGAAGTGGGAAGAGAATCCTTTTGAAGGTACGCGACAGTTTCAGGGACTGAAGATCATGATGTTGTTCCTGGAAAACTGGGACATCAAGGATTCAAACAACGAAATTATCCACCGTGAGGGCACGAACCGGCTGCGCTATGTAGTCAGTGATCTCGGCGCGACATTTGGCAAAACCGGCGGACTACCGGTTTTATGGACCATCACACGCAGTCGAAACGATCCTGAGGACTATCAGGAAGCAAAGTTTGTTGAGGAGATAGAGGGCAACATCATCAAGTTTCGTTACAGCGGTAAGAAGAAAGACATCTTTGAAAACATCACCGTGGCTGACGCGCGATGGCTTCACGGATGGCTGTCGCGTTTGAATCGCAGTCAGATAAGGGACGCGTTTCGTGCAGCAAACTACAACCGGCAAGAGACCGAGACGTTAACGGACGCTGTGTTGAACCGGATTTCACAACTTCGCGCACCCCGGCGCTTCGCGCGCAGATAAAAGCAACGATCCACGAATTGCGACACCACTTAACAGTGGTTGCCCGTGATTCGTGGATCTCTTTTAGCTCCTTTCGCGCGCACGCTTAGACCCGCGGCCCCGAGCAATTTTATAACCAAGATAGATCGTAATTCCCACCGCCACCGCAATCGCCGAATCGCGCGCCTCGATACCCGTGCTGTTAGTCAGTAGCCAGATCGAAAGCAGAATGGCCAGCACGCTGATGATTATTCCACCGGGTATTTTCACCAGCGCGTCCGGAACACCTTTTTTGTAACGCAGCGTTGGAAGCGCCGCGCAAGTTGCCGCATAAGCGAGCAGACGGGCTATGGTTGATACCGTCAACGCATAAATAAGTGAACTCGACAACGTTAGCGCCAGGATAAGAATTGCTGTTGCCAGAATCGCAACATGCGGCGTTCGAAAACGTTCGTGAACTTTCGACAGCACCTTTGGCAAATCTCCCTGGCTCGACATAGCGAATAGAATTCTTGGCGAGCTCAGTAGGTTAACGTTCAAATTTCCGAGGACGGAAATGATCGCGCCGGCCGCGATGATTGAACCGCCCACTGGTCCCAAAAAAAGCGCAGCCGCGTCCGCGAGTGGGCGTTCTGTGTTGCCGAGATCGCGCAGTGTGCCAATCGAAACTGTCTGAATCAGTAAGTACACGAGCGTCACTACCCCCAGGCCCATTAGAATCGCAAAAGGCAGGTTACGCCGTGGGTTCACTATTTCCCCTGCGGGAACACTTGCATTCTCAAATCCGGTAAACGCATACAACAGCAAGAGCACGGACGTTGAGAAAGAGCCGTACGATGGATAGTCGCCGAGTCTGAAATTGTCGGGCGCCATAAAGAAAAGGCCGGCTGCGATAAAGAGAGCCATGGGCAACAGTTTCGCGATCGTAAAGAAGTTGCTGACACGGGCGGCATCACGAACTCCCATGTAGTTGATAGTCGTTAGCGCGACGGTGATAAGGGTAATGATCAGCGCCCGCCAGAACCCTGAAACCGCAGTTGGCCAAAAAAAACCGAGGTAAACGATTAGCAAATTACAGTTGGTTGCATACGC
>DATEPF010000311.1:0-6699 GCA_035273325.1 Pyrinomonadaceae bacterium
AAAACCCCGGCAAGCAGGTGGAGATAGTCGCAGTTGGACGGAAGGGCCGCGATTTCTTCAAACGAAGAAATACAAACATGTCCAGCGAGTACGTCGGTCTAACCGGCAAAGGCCGTGTTGAGTTTTCCGAAGCACTCGAGGTGGCGCGCGATGTGATCAAGCGTTTTTCTGAAGACGAGGCAGTCGACAAGGTTTTTATTATCTACAACGAGTTCAGATCGGTGCTGTCGCAGCGGGTTGTAACTGAACAGCTATTACCCATCGCGCGAACTGGCGAGGCCGAGTCAACCCCGCCGGGTGGCGCCGTCAGCATGGTCGACTACATCTACGAGCAGCCTGCAGAAGAAATTTTTTCTCGACTGCTTCCACGCCTCGTGGAAACTCAAATCTTTCGAGCATTGCTGGAGTCGGTGGCTTCCGAACAAGGTGCGCGGATGACGGCGATGGATTCGGCTTCGAATAATGCGCGTGAGTTAATTGATTCGTTGACGCTCAACATGAACCGCGTGCGACAGGCAGCGATTACTAACGAAATTATTGAGGTCGTCTCCGGCGCCGCCGCGCAGTAGCATTCACTCAGCTTGATCCGGATTTCAGCAGGGAAGCAGCAATTGCGCGGCTTCCCTTTGTTTTTGAATTGATGAATCAATCCTGGCCAAATTCATCGACACTTTCACGACGACTCGTGCGTTATGGTCCGTTGTTGCTGTGGACCGGAGTTATCTTGTTTGCGTCAACGGGAGGGTTTTCCGCGGGAAACACCTCGCGAATTATTCGCCCGCTACTGCTCTGGTTGTTTCCCGACATTACTGATGCGACGCTCACCACCGTCCACTTTTTAACTCGTAAGGCAGCGCACTTTATTGAGTATGCGATTTTGGCGTTTCTCGCCGCGCGTGCATTTATTAGTTCCACTCGTGATCCGCTGAGAAACCACTGGGTCATTTTCTCATTCGTGTCCGTGGCGGCGGTGGCTGCGATCGATGAATTGCATCAGAGTTTTGTTCCCGCAAGGACAGGTTCGTTTTACGATAGCTTGATCGATATAGCCGGAGGGCTTACGGCGCTTTTGGTTTGTTGGCTCTATCAACGCCGGCGAGGGCTGAGACTTGGTCATCACGCGAGCTGATGCCAAGTATTCGCCCGTCGGGGTTGTGCAACTCGAAGATCGGCTTTACGAGGCGGCTTTGCCGCTTGATGTGCGGAAGGTCTACGACCTTCCGATAGTGAGCAACGATACAGGGCTCCGCCCTTGCTCGTTCACATTGGGGGCACAGCCCCAAGTCTTGACCGTTTTTCGGAAGGTCATAGACCTTCCGCACATCAGGTGGCATAGCCACTTGCACGACTTAAATTAGGCGACTCACAAAACTGACGCTGGTGTAACTACCGGCCCGTTTCTGCTTTCGCTGGGAATGGTTATGCCATATTCTTTTAGCATTCATCGCGCAGAGCGAGTGCGATAGCTGGTAAAGGAGAGATAGAGATGGGAATTTTTGACGCCATAAAAACGCAGTTCATCGAGGTTATTGAGTGGCTGGACGACTCCGGAAACACGATGCTTTACCGGTTCCCGGTCCATGGGCAGGAAATCAAAAACGGCGCACAACTGATCGTCCGCGAGTCGCAGGCTGCTGTGTTTGTCTACCAGGGCCAAATAGCTGACGTCTTTGGACCAGGACGTTACACGGTCGACGGCGGTAATACGCCGATTCTCAGCAAGCTCGGCGCGTGGATGCATGGCTTCAATTCGCCCTTCAAGTCCGAAGTCTATTTTGTCAACACTAAACAATTTACCGATCTCAAATGGGGAACTTCGAATCCGGTGATGATGCGCGACGCCGACTTCGGAATGGTCCGTCTGCGTGCTTTTGGAATTTATTCAGTTCGCGTCAACGATCCACAAGCCTTCATCAAAGAAGTAGCCGGCACTAATGCACACTTCGTAACCGAAGACATTCAAGGCCAACTAAAACGAATGCTGGTCAGTGGTTTCAGTGATGCACTTGCCGAGTCGAAAATTGCAGCTCTCGATCTGGCGTCGAATTACGACGAGCTGAGTAAGTTTACTCGCGCCAAGTTAAACGAGGACTTCAACGGCTACGGTCTGGAGTTGATTAAGTTTGTTATCGAGAACATATCGCTTCCGGGTGAAGTCGAAGCAGCCATGGACAAGCGTACTTCGATGGGAGTGATTGGCGATGTCGGCCGTTATGCGCAATTCCAGGCAGCTGACGCCATGCGTGACGCTGCACAAAATCCCTCGGGCGGCGCGAGCACCGGCGCCGGTTTGGGCGCGGGTTTCGCGATTGGAAATGCCATGGCCGGAGCAATGACCAATGCGATGAATCAATCGCAACAATCGCAGAACAACCCCGGCGGCACGGAGATTAAGTGTCCAAAATGTGGCGTGGGCAATCTCGCTACAGCGAAGTTTTGCAGCGAGTGTGGCGGCCAAATGGCGGCACAGACGGTGGCGTGCGCGAAATGCGCCGCGCAGATGCCGGCAGGCGCAAAATTTTGCAGCGAGTGTGGAACGAAGGTTTAGTTCCAACGGTCAAGAAGAACTACGGCCCGATGTTTAAGACAACATCGGGCTTTTTTTCGTGTTATTTCGTGTAACTCGCGTACCGTTTTCGCGCTTATAAAAAACGAGCCACGAATCAGACGAAGCCGCAGAACCAGCGACATATTTACGGTTTGCGCTTCCATGATGATATTCTCGCGGGGAAACGTCCCCAGCTTGTCTACGTTCAACTCAGGCACCATTCAAAGAACCGGATGCTTCGTCACTTTAAAGGCCCGCGACGCGTTGTGATCACCGGGATGGGTTGTGTCACGCCAATCGGTTTGAACCGCGAAGCGTTCTGGGACTCATTAATAAAAGGGCGCAGTGGCGTCAGCAGGATCGAGACGTTCGACGTTTCTAAATCCCCGGTGCAGATCGCTGCCCAGGTCCGCGATTTCGATTGGGAAGCGCAACTAAACCCGAAAGATCGGAAGCACGTGGCGAGGACAGTGCCGCTGGCATTGGCCGCGTCGCGGGAAGCATTAGCTGACGCGCAATTGGATCCTACAAGTTTACCTTTGGACCAGCGACGATCATTCGGAGTCATGTTGGGAACAGGCGGTGGCGGCCTCGCCTTTACCGAACTTCAGTACTCTTATTGGTATGTTGGTCCCACCTACAAGGCGAGTGTCTACACGATTCCTTCATCCACACACGGCGGCCTGTCGAGTGAGTTGTCTATGGCTTTTGGCTTACGTGGTCTTTCGCACATTGTTTCTACCGGCTGTACGAGTTCGACGGACGCGATTGCTTATGCAGCAGAACACATAGCGCTCGGACGTCAGGACATGATGTTGACAGGTGGAGTTGACGCGCCGATCGCGCCGGGAATATTGGCAGGCTTCAATCTGATGACAGTGCTGACCAATGAATATAACGACGACCCCGAGCGTGCTTCGCGGCCTTTTTCGTTGAATCGTTCAGGAATGGTTTTAGGTGAAGGCGCCTGGATTTATTTACTCGAGACTCTGGAGAGCGCGCAGGAGCGCGGCGCAAGAATTTATGCCGAGATCACAGGTTACGGCGCTACTTGTGATGCATATCATCGTGTGCGTTTGGAAGAGACCGGCGATGAACCCGCCCGAGCTATGAAACTGGCGCTTGCCGATGCGGGGCGCGACGCGGCCGAAGTTGACTACGTCAACTTGCATGGCACCTCGACAGTTCTGAACGATCGAATTGAAACGAACGCACTGAAGTTAGCATTGGATGGGCGCGCGATTAAGACGCCGATGTCTGCAACCAAATCGCAGGTCGGACATCCGCAGGGCGCGAGTGGCGCTGCCGGACTAGGCGCCACGCTCTGCGCAATGGAGACGGGAATGATCCCACCTACGATCAATCTCGATCACCCGGATCCGCAGTGCGATTTGGATTACGTTCCGAATGTAGCCCGTAAAGCTGAGGTGCGAGTGGCGTTGTGCAATTGCATTGGTTTTGGATCTAAGAACAGTGCGTTGGTTGTTGAGAAGCTGATGAATGGAGCGGAATGAAGTGGGTTGCTGGTCAAAGAGCGCCTTTCGTGTTGTTTCGTGTAATTCGTGGATCGCTTGTAACTACACCTAAAATCTATCCACGAATTACACTAAAGAACACGAAACGACCCATTCGCCACCCAGGTTTGCGTTGGCTGAACCAATCAGATACGCTCTTCTTTAATATTCAAACCCTTTCCGAAATTCTATGTCACACGTTACAGAAGAACTCGTCTTAACCGCATTGCGCCAGATCGAAGATCCGGATCTGCACAAAGACATCGTTACCCTTGGCTTCATTAAGGATCTGAAGGTTGACGGTGGCGCCGTTTCCTTCCGTATTGTACTGACCACGCCTGCTTGCCCCGTCAAAGCTGAAATGGAGAGCGCCGCGAAAGAACTGGTAGGCAATCTACCTGGGGTGACTTCGGTCGCCGTCACGATGGACGCCGAAGTTCCTAAGGGACGCGGGTTTGGCGACAAAGTGGCGGTTGAAGGTGTGCGCAATATTATTGCCGTGTCGTCCGGGAAAGGCGGCGTTGGCAAGTCGACCGTAGCGGTGAACCTGGCGGTGTCTCTCTCGCTCGACGGTGCGCGCGTCGGCATTATGGACATGGACGTTTATGGTCCAAACGTGCCCATCATGCTGGGCGCGGCTGAAGCGAGGCCGGAAATTGACGTCAACAAGTTGATTCCGATCGAAGCGTACGGCGTCAAACTGATGTCGATGGCCCTCCTGCAACCGGGCGATAAACCGATGATCGTTCGTGGGCCAATTCTGCACGGCCTGGTTAAGCAGTTTTTGTCAGACGTGAAGTGGGGCGAGCTCGATTATTTGATCGTAGACATGCCGCCCGGAACTGGTGACATACAACTATCACTCGCGCAGTTAGTGCCCGTACAGGGCGCAGTGCTGGTGACGACTCCGCAAAACGTCGCGATTGCCGACGTGCGGCGCGCACTGCGAATGTTTGAGACAGTCGCGATACCTGTGCTCGGCATCGTAGAGAACATGAGTTATTTTGTGGCGCCTGATACCGGTACGCGCTACGACATTTTTGGTGAAGGTGGTGGGGCCCGGCTGGCGGAGATGTACCATGTACCTTTACTGGGTACGGTTCCGATCGGCATGGACGTGCGGGCCGGCGGTGACAAGGGAGTTCCGGTCGTGGTGAGTCATCCGGATTCGGCTGAGGCGCAGGCTTTTAGACGTTTATCCGAAGAAGTTGCACGGCGAGTGTCCATTGAAGCGATGAAGCCCGAACTTGTTGTTTTGGGCAAAGGCCAGTAAACTTTAACTGCGATTTTTGCTTGTGATTTTTAAGTTATACAGGGCAAACGTCCGGGATTAAAAAACAGTTATTAGGATTTAATTAGGAGAGCAAACAAAGATATGTCTACACAAAACGTGCCCACTGAAGCGCCAGCTTCGACACCGAATGCGCCAGCGATGAGCCTCGACGTTACCGAGAGCGCTATCGGTGAAATCAAGAAATTCATGGCGGGGGAAGAAGGTTTGCCTGAGACGGCCGGACTTCGTGTGCGAGTGGTTCCTGGCGGATGCTCGGGGTTCCAATACAGCCTGAACATCGAAGAAGATTCGCGACAAGGCGATTTCATCCTCGATCAGGGTGGCGTCAAATTATTCGTCGATATGTTTAGCGCGCAGTATTTGAATGGCGTGAAGATCGATTACGTCACCGGCGTGATGGGTTCCGGATTCACCTTTACGAATCCAAACGCAACCGGCAGTTGCGGGTGCGGCACTTCGTTCACTGCGTAAGCAGGACAAGGCATTTTTGCCTGTCCCGCCTTCACATGACAGACAAGATGTCTGTCCCACAATAAAACGCGGGCCCGGTGGTCAGTTGAACCATCGGGCCTTTCTTACGTTTAAATGAAACTTATTCAAGCTACATCTGAATCTGAAGTACAGGAAGTGAGGAAGTTGTTTGAGGAGTATCACGGGTGGTTGGGACTAAGCCTGTGCTTTCAAAACTTCGATCAAGAACTTGCTTCGTTGCCTGGTGATTACGCGCCACCTGACGGCCGGCTGATATTGGCAATGGACCACGAGAATGTTGCGGGTTGCATTGCGCTGCGGAAACTTGATGACGGTATCTGCGAGATGAAACGACTTTACGTCAGACCAGGTTTTCGCGGCACGGGTCTCGGGCGTCTACTGGCCGGATCGTTAATTGAGACGGCAAAAGAAATAGGCTACGACAAGATGCGCCTCGATACATTACCGGGAAAGATGGACCAGGCGATCGCGATGTATCAGCGGCTCGATTTCAAGAATATTGATCCTTACTATTTTAATCCGGTTAAAGGCGCGGCATTCATGGAGCTGGATTTGAGGCGCCAGTAGGATAGGCATTCCTGCCTGTCCCCGTGTTGATGCGGTGCCGCAAACCCGGACAGACAAGAATGTCTGCCCCACCTACTTGTAACCGCGACCAAGTTGTGCCAAATTCACGGCGAAATCAAATCCAACATTCAGACGGAGAGTGACCGATGCCTACGATCGTTGCGGAGACCGCCACAGGTACGCAAACCATAGACGCGCCCGAGGGGAAAAAGTTGGTGCTGGCTATCGAAGACGCCGGTATCGATATTCTTCATCGCTGTGGCGGTAACGCACGTTGCACTACC
>DATEPF010000312.1:0-9508 GCA_035273325.1 Pyrinomonadaceae bacterium
ACTCCGTGTCACCTTTCGTGAAATCTTCATACTCGGCTGCGGTCAACAGGCTATCGACTTCTCCGGGATTCGACATCTTTATGCGGATCATCCAGCCACTATTGTAAGGATCTTCGTTCACCTTTTCCGGTTGGTCGGCAAGAGTCTCGTTGATGCCAGAGATCTCCCCGGAGACCGGTGAAAATACTTCAGAGACCGCTTTCACCGATTCGACCGATCCAAAAGGTTCATTCGCCGCAAACGGCTCACCCTCTTTGGGCAGCTCAACGTAAACCACGTCACCGAGTGAATCCTGAGCGTAGTCTGTGATCCCGACCACGGCCGTGTCACCTTCGACGCGAACCCATTCGTGGTCCTTGCTGTAATGTAGATCTTCCGGAACGTTTGCCATGATCCCTCCAGGTGTGCAGAGCCTACCGGCCAATTAAAAACAGAACTATCGCTCTCGTTTATAGAAAGGTGTTTTAACAATCCGCGCGCTCACCAATCGTCCGCGCACGTCAATCTGAATTTCCTGTCCTTCACTCGCGAATTCTGCAGGCACATAGCCCATGCCGATGTTTTTTTTCAGATAAGGTGCGGGGCTTCCCGACGTGACTTTCCCGAGGCGCTCACCGTTGATGACTATTTCCTGGTCGTCGCGGGCAATTCCTCTTTCAGTAACTTCAAATCCGATCAGCTTTCTCTTGATGCCTTCTTCTTTTTGTTTCGCCAGTGCATCGCGGCCGATAAAGTCGCCTTTATTTAGCTTACAAATCCACCCAAGATTTGCTTCGAGCAGGGTTGTTTCTTCGTTAATTTCGTGACCGTACAACGCCATGGCTGACTCCAGCCGGAGAGTGTTGCGCGCCGCCAGCCCGCACGGAAGAATGCCCGTGACAGTCCCGTAATTTCCAATCTTCAAAAGTTTGTTCCACAGTTGCTCCGCTTTATCGGCGGCCGCATAAACCTCGAACCCATCCTCGCCGGTGTAGCCAGTGCGCGAAATGATTGCGTCGACGCCGTCTACCTGTCCTTCAGTGAAGTAGTAATACTTAATGTCTGCCAGCGGTACGTTGGTTAACTTTTGAAGAATGCTTTCGGCGTCAGGTCCCTGAACAGCAATTTGGCAGTATTCAGAACTGACGTTTTTGAGTTCAACCGATTCATCGCGCTTCTGCGAGGTGATCCATTCCCAGTCTTTCTCAGTAGTGCCGGCGTTCACCACCAGAAAAAGATGGTCCTCAGCAAACCGATAGACCAACAAGTCATCGATCACTGTTCCTTGCGGTGTCGTCAGAGCTGTGTACTGGGCCTGACCGCCCACCAGTTTAGTGACGTCATTGGAAGTGATGCGGTTAACGAAGGGAATCGCGTGCGGGCCGCGCACCGCGATTTCGCCCATATGTGACACGTCAAACAATCCGGCGCGAGTTCGCGTGCGCAGATGTTCTTCGACAGTGCCGGCCGGATATTGGACCGGCATGTCCCATCCGCCAAAGTCGACCATACGCCCACCCGCGTGGCGGTGTGCGGCATTAAGCGGTGTTCGTTTTAGCTCTGGGGCGACAGCAGTCACGCGCGTATGTTCAGACTATTTCTTAGCCGAGAACCGAGAAATTTTTCGCAAAGGGTGAAGCCGCAAGCTAACACGCGAAATGCGGTGCGTCAAGCGAGTGGTTTGAACGATATTTGGAAGGAATTAGTGAGACTAAACGCGATGATTATGATTAGAAACTGCGATCGCGCACGTCAACCTTTTGCACGCTGAAAACAACGCGCATGGTGCCTGGTCGACGGTCGAGTGAGGCAGGAACGAACGCAGCGCTCTGTCGCAACGCCACTTCAAAGTCAGTCAACATTTGCGGATTGCGCGGCGCATGTACGACCCCCGCCAAAGACGCAGATCCGTTACTGAAAACATCCGCGACGACAATCATGTCGTCCACATCTTCGTCGGCCGCCGGTTGCGGCTGAGCGTAAGCGCTGGTCAGTGCGGCCAGTGCGCCCTTGGGATCGAGAGACGGAGACTGTTCGGCAAAGGGAGCGCGTCGGGCAGAGAAGTCTTCAGATGTGACCGGGCGATTCAGATCGAATCCAGGACTTGCGGTTGCGACCGCGTCGTTTCCATGTGCCACCCGCTGCAGTGCGCGGAAGTGTGGACTCAGGGCGACAAACATCGATACGAACATGACAACCGAAGCCATTGCGCCAACGCCGTACGGCATTAATCGTGGTTCGGCCCAGAGCGCCAGACGTTCCTTGAAACTTGGTGTAGGCGTTTGCCGGCGGGCTGCTGCCTCGATCTGCAGAGCGGCAGAAATTGAGGCGGTCAGGTCGTTAGGTACTGCAGGGCGCGCCAGTTGGCGCAGACTACGCGTCAACCCGCGTAGGTCGGCCACCTCGCCGCGGCAGACCGGGCAGCGGTCAAGATGTTCTTCCATCTCGACGCGGGCGGGCAGCGAAACGGCGTCGTCAACGTATTGGGAAACTAGGCGAGATGTTTCTTCGCAAGTCATATTCCTGTTTTCAGATATCAAATTTCAGATCTCAAATTTGAAGTCTCAAATTCAGATTTCAGATTGCGGATTTGAAAACTTTCAGTTACATCACCAAACCAATCCGCATTCCGGAGGTGGCCCACCGACCCCGGCTGTTCCGTCAAGGAACAACTTCGGCTTAGCTTGATGTAAGAGGTTGATGAATCGAGCGACGCGTCCACGGGTGTTGCTGGCCACGTTTTCAAAATCGCTTTCATCATTGACATCTCCCACCGGACGCTCGCCGTGTTCTCACTTTGACCCATTTGGCACCGGGTTTTTGCTATGAGCCGGGGCGGGTCGGCCACCTCTTCGATTGCGGATTTCGGATTGCGGAATGCGGATTGGTTTGGTGATTCGGCGGAGCGCTTTTAAATCCGCATTCCGCAATCCTCAATCCGCAATCACGAAAATCCGCATTTCGTAATCCACAATCCTCAATTACAAAGATCCTTCCAGTCTCTGTCGTAGCTCCTGGCGGCCGCGCGCCAGTCTCGATTTCACAGTCCCTACGTTAATGCCCAGCGTTGCCGCGATCTCCTCGTAGGAGAAACCTTCAATGTCTCGCAACACGACCGCTTCTCGATAAGCGCGACTGAGCTTCCGCAAGGCAGCTCTCAATGCGACTTCGCGCTCGTGCGCCAGTGTTTGCTGCTCGGGGTTTTCGGTTGCCTCGACGAGCGTGTCGCCCACCGTTTGATTCGATTGCCCGTGAGACGACTCGAGCGAAACAGTTGCGTCGCGTCGTCTTCTGCGCCACCAGCGCCAGCGATTGCGCGCCTGATTGATTGCAATCCGGTAGATCCACGTTCTCAGGTCGGCTTCACCGCGAAAGCGATCGATGTTTTGAAACGCGCGCAGGAAAGTCTCCTGTGTTAAGTCGCGTGCCTCTTCCGAATTCTCGGTTAACCTGAAAAGGAGTCCGTAGATTTCTCCGGAGTTTTCGGCAATCAACATTTCGAAGGCGGCGGCTTCACCACGCTTCAATCTTTCAATGAACTCGGTGCCGGCAACGGGACGCGATTCAACCGGGGCCGCCGTCGCGACCTGCTCCAAATCCATCTGCCCGCGGAGGGCGATTGGCTCTCCGTAGCTCACGTGGCACCCCCTGGGGCTGGAATCGGAGTAGCTGCCGGCCGTCGCGTAAACCCGCGCAGTCGGGTCGTTAGACACCGTACAGTTCCAGTTGTTCCCAAAAAATTTGTCATCCCGGTCCCGAATTCTCTAACGCTATTGGATGCGTATTCTGCCCGTATTAGTTCTGAATACTAAACGAAACCCTCGCTTGACAAGGTTTTGAAGCCGCCATTAGAGTTACGATTTCGCCGATCATACACCTCAAAGAACGTAGTTCACTATGTGAACTTGCGAGAAAGAACAACGTGGCCAAATACAAGAAGAAACGTGCCCGGGAATTGCAGCACGACAAATTTCGGGATACGGCAATCTCAATCTTCGATCGCGTGGGCGATCGGCTGGAGGGGAAAGGCCGCGCCATCCTTTACGGGCTGATCGGTGTGGTGGTGTTAGGCGCACTCGTGGCCCTGTACGTGAATTGGAGCGAAAGGAAGAGCGACGAAGCACGGCGCGCGCTGGGTCGAGCAATAACAATTTCCCGGACACCAATCAGCGGTGTCCTGCCGCCGGGTGCTCCACCTCCGACCGGTCCGACTTTTACTAATGAACGCGAAAGGGCGCAGCGGGCGATCGAGGAGTTTGAAAAGGTTGCCGCTAAGTATGGTGATCCTTATCGCAGCGAGGCACGCTACTTCATCGGCACCAGCCGGCTTCAGGTTGAACGAGAGAAGGGCATCAGCGAGTTGGCCGAACTCAGCAACAGCGGTTTGCCGGAAGTTGCGACGCTTTCGAAGTTTGCGCTGGCACAGGCCCAGGAGGCGGACGGGAAGCATGATGAAGCTGCGAAACTGTATTCTGAGATTGCCGCACTCAACAGTGCGGTCGTTACCCCTGAGACAGCAAACCTGAGATTGGCCGAAGTCTATCAAAAGCAAGGTAAGACAAAAGAGGCGGCCGACTTACTATTTAACATCGCCGAGGCATCGCGGATCGCGAAGGACGCCGATGGAAGTTCTGCTAAACCGTCGTCTGCGGCCAGAGAGGCCGCGCAGAAACTGGAAAAGATCGATCCAGATCGCCACGCGAAACTAACCCCCGAAGCGCCAGTTGCAGGAAACCTCCCCTTCTAAAAAAGTCTCGAGTTTGGAGTTTGGAGTTTCGAGCTCGGAGAGTTCGCTCGAACTCTAAACTTTGGACTCCCCACTCGAAACTCTAAACTCCAAACTCGAAACTTTCATTTTGGATAACCTAACGCACTCCCTGATCGGGCTGACCGCTGCCAAAGCTGGTTTAGAAAAGTTATCACCCGGCGCCACGGTTCTTTGCGTGCTCGCAGCGAATGCGCCTGATGCAGACATCATTACCGGTTTACTCGGCGACCGCTGGATCTACCTTCGTCATCATCGCGGCATTACCCACTCCATCGTTGGAGCCCTGGCTATTGCGATTACTCTGCCGCTGATCTTTTACTTCGTGGATCTGCTCATAGCCCGCGTCCGGAAGCGACCTTCCTCCGTCAAACTGATCGGATTAACGATTGCTTCGCTGGTTGCCACAGCCACGCATCCGTTCATGGATTGGACCAATAACTATGGCGTGCGTCCATTCCTGCCCTGGAGTTCAGAATGGTTCTATGGTGACTTTCTGTTTGTTATTGATCCGGTGTTGTGGTTAACGCTGGGGGGCGCGGCGTTCCTCTTAACGGGTCATAACAAGAAAAAACTTGCGGTCTGGTTACTGCTCGCCGCCGTTCTGACGTTCCTTGTCTTCTTCGGACCAACTGACCGCGGCGGGTTAGCAAACCCGATGCTGCTTCGTGTCTTCTGGATAATCGCGCTGGTTGTACTTCTAATACTTTTTTGGCGTGACGCGGGGAAACGCTGGAAACACAGAGTTGCGATCGCGGCGTTCGTAATTGTTTCAATTTACATGTCCGGGTTGTCCCTGTTGCATCGGTCAGCTCTGAAACAGGCGCGGCGCGAAGCCGCCATGATTTCCGTTGATAATTCCGAACGAGTTGTCGATGTGGCGGCGATGCCGGTGCTCGCGAATCCGTTCAACTGGCTGTGCGTTGTCGAAACCGAACGAGCTGCTTACAAATTCAGCTTGTCGTTAGCCGACAGCAGGGGACGGCGAAACGAGGTGCGTTACGAACGCCCTGAGGTGTTGAATTCCCCCGCGATGGCCCAGGCTAATTCTGATCGGCGTACGACATTTTTCATGGAGTTTGCAAGGTTCCCAATAGCGCGCATTGTTGGCGAGGACTGCACGACGCGCACTCTCGTGCAGTTCGCAGACTTACGCTACACTGAACCAGGAGAAAACAGAGGAACGTTTTCGTTGGAGGTGCCGGTAGAATGTCCGGTACCGCTTGTCCGCAATGAATAATGCAGAGCACATTGAGAGCCTGCAGGCCCTCACCGAAGTGGCCCGGCAAAGACAGCAGCCGCGGAAAGGCTCGCGCCTGGCAAGTGTGCGTGTGTCGCCGGGGGCATATCTTGCGGCCGCCTCCGTGCTTACTTTCAGTTCCGCACTGCTAATCCGTTCCCAACAGGACGTGTTTGCGTTGGTGGCTCTGGGCATCGCCTGGTTGGTGCTTCCTCTGCTGGCCTTTACCGACCGCATCGAGTTTGATGGCGAGTTTCTCACGCGGCGTGGACCAGTACCGTTTATTCAAAGATTGATTTCGGGCCGCCGCAAAGAACTTAGCATTGCGGAATTGGAAAAGGTCGACACTCACGCGTTGCGCACACTAAGACGTCGTGGCCGCGTCCGTTACCGCTACCGGACGCAGATTGTGGGCAGGAGCGCTGAGTTTGTTTTCGCTTCCGGTGGCCGCAGGTATCGTGAGATGGCCCGCCATCTCTTCCCGCGTATTGATCCAGCTAAACTCGATTTGCGAACGCTCGAGCTGCGTGATTATTTATGCGAACCGAAGGCGCTCGATCACGAGGTGGAAGGTTTGCACCTTGGATCCGCTGACGTGCTGAATGAAGCCGGTATGGAGTTTAAGTTGGGTGGCAAGAAGCGCGAGGGCGCGGGTCCTGGTGCGTGCATTACACCGTTGGACAACGAGCGTGCCGCTTTGCTTGGCAGTCTCGGCAACAAGCTAAGAATCGCCGGCAGGTTTGCGGAAGCGCGTGAAGCGTTTCGCCGCGCGCTTACGGCATTACCAACGGACGCCCGTCTCATTTTTGATTTCGCACGTCTGCTGAGATCGCAAGCCAGTAGTTTGAGTGACGCGAAGCTGTTAGTCCGTTCGCAAGCAGCACTACGACTATCAGCCAGACGCGCAGGCGATCAGCCCGACTTGTTAGCGCTGGTAGGTGAAAGCTTTCTCGAATGGGGCGACACCACGCGCGCGCAGAACAGTTTTCGTAAAGCAATCGAGCTTGATCCGGTGAACTTTAGAGCGCGTATGGGAATGGCCAGTCTGGCTTTAAGGGAAGGGAAATTGGCGCACGTCATTCATCAATACCGGGATGCGGCTCGCGCAGGTTTTGAGAAGGCGCTCGCCAACTATGCGCGCCGGGAGGCCGACTACTATGCTCGTCTTAACGACGACGATGTCTATCTCGTCTCCGAGTTGCGACGCATAAATTGGCTGCAACACACATTGCGGGTGAGACGCCTGGCTGCCCGAGTTACTAATGTCAGTATTCTCGCCGCGCTGATCGCTCCGTACGTGGACGAATCAATCGTGGGACTCTGCTGGTCTCTGGCCACTTCATCACTGGTGGCATGGATTCTCAGCTTGTTTGGAATTCAAATCCTCTCCAAACGCCGCCGCCCGCAAATACAGGACTAAAACAGGCCCGACGGGCCGACAGTCAATAGCCACGGCCGTGAGGCCGTGGAAAACAAACCCCGAAAAGAATAAGGCCCGAAGGGCCGGCAGTAGTCAGCTACGCGATAACTGCCGGCCCTTCGGGCCTTTGCAAATTGTTCTTTCTCTACCACGGCCTGACGGCCGCGGCTATTGACTGTCGGCCCTTTCGGGCCTAACGAACGTTTACCGAACCGAAGCACTTTACCGAATCAGGTCTTTGAGCGTCGCGAGTTCTTCCTGACCAGCTTCTGCGATTCGGAATTCGCCGGGACTTCCACGGCCGCGGCGGCTGCTTTCGAATCCGTGTTTGGTTGGATCGTGCGAGATTGTTGTTCCGATTGCGATGCCACTGCGTTCGTTTGAACCGGAGCGGGATTCATTAGCGCGTCCCAACGATATCGTGGCGCCTGGCGTTGCTCACCGAGTCGCTTGAAAACCAAATCCGTGACCGCGTTTGTGATCCAGTTGTGATAAAACTCGCCCACCGACGCCAGTTCAGCATCCGGTGCGGGATTCATGAAGTCGATCGCGTACGGTACGTCGTCCTTGATCGCAAACTCCACAGTGTTCAGGTCATAACCCAACGCGGTGCAAAGCGTGCGGACATCTTTCCTGACGCGATCGGCGAGCTTAGGCGCAAGGTAGTCAGGATCATGTACGTATTGCTCGCCCGAAAGGTAGGCCTTGCGCGGATCGTAAGCCATGATCATCACTTCTTCCTGGCCGACGCAGTAGCAACGCACAAATTGATCGAAATCAATTCCGGCCTGCAAAGTCATGCATAGCGTTCCGGTTTGGTTGTACTCCTGCAGCAGCTCCTCAACGGAGTTCACTTTAGAAACGTTTTTCCAGCCGCCACCGTCGAAAGGTTTCAGGAATGCGGGGAAACCGACGTAGTCCACAATCGCCTGCCAGTCGAGCGGAAATTCAAGGTTGCGCAAACTCTCGCTGACAATGCCCTGAATGTAATCCTTTTGTGGAAGAAGCACTGTTCTCGGTACGGCGACGCCGAGTTTCGGCGCCAGCGAGTAGTTAAAGAATTTATCGTCAGCCGACCACCAGAACGGGTTGTTGATGATCACCGTCCCTTCAAGCGCCATGCGCTTCAGCGTCGCGCGATAAAAGGGAACTTCATGCGAAATTCTATCGATAACTAAATCATAGCGCGGAGGGGCGTCATGGCGGATGCCGCCCAGTTTCAGAAATTCGGCTACGACTTCGCCCTTTCCACGTTCATTAACATTTTTTATCACAGCGTCGGGAAAAGTTTTCTCGCGCCCCACCAGCAGACCTACCCGTTTCATAACTTAATTAGTTCCTTCTTTTGTTTGTGATTTTGGTGTCGCAGACTACGATTATGCACAACGGGTTGTCAATTTATGACGGCATGCGTCGTCCTAGTTCCTGGACTTGGTGGTTCGTTGTTTATCCAACCCCAAAAACCGATCTACGAACAGGAAAAACGGGAAGGGGCGGCTAGGGGCATCTTCAGGGTAGCCAAACCGCATCAATCAATAGGTTTACAAAGGGGTTTTAGCGGGCGGCGTGTGCTACAATCCGCGCTCTCGTAAGCGCTTTCCCCGGAAGTTTCAACACCAAAACGTAGTGATAAGAGGAGAATTTTTCTTGCGTCGTTCAATAACAGTTTGCCTGGTCGTGTTCGCCGCGATCCTCGCGATAGCTTTCGCGGCAACCAGTGAGTTAACTCTCGCACTGGCGCAGAGCAATTCCAATCAAAACCCAGCGCAGAAGCCGCCCGACATTACTAAGGTGGACAAAAATTCGAAAACGCCCACCGCTGACCAGATTGTCGAAACGTCGATCTATGTTTACGGCAGCCGGCCGCTGCTGCAGCAGATCCGTCGCAATGGCGTGGAACGTGGACGTGTTTGTAAACCGACGTGTGAAGTACCCGGCAAGGCTGAAGAAGCAACCTACGAACGCAGATTTGTCCGCGGAGAAAAATCCGAGGGTGACAAAGTTCGCGTCGATCAAAAGATGCCAACCCTGGAGTATTCACTGATTTATGGTGACGGCCGTCTGTGGGGAGTGATTAACGGCACTGCGTTTACGCCCCGAGAGG
>DATEPF010000313.1:0-17673 GCA_035273325.1 Pyrinomonadaceae bacterium
TTCCGGCCAACGAACCCGACATGTTCGCCGGGGTTGACCTGCATGGACAGACCACGCAGTACATCCTGCGTGCCGTAAGACTTGTACACATCTGAAAGACGAAACAACATCAGATCAATTTGCCGCAGATGAACGCGGATAAACGCGAATCAGAAAAATAATACATAAGGTCAACTTAACGATTTCTCAATGTTTTGATCCGCGTGTATCCGCGTGTATCTGCGGCTAATCATTCTTCACAAAACAATGCGGGTGCGGGAGCTGTTTTAGCCTCCTGCACCCGCGCCTACGCGTTTCTCCAATCGTTACTGCGGCGATGTGACCGCGGCCGGACTGCTTGCCGTGGCGGGCGAAGCCGACGTTGCCGGAGTCGTTGTCGTTGCCGGAGTCGTCGTCGCTGCCGGCGTGGCAGCTGCCGGACTCGCGCCGGGGACCGCTCCTGGCGATGCCGGTCTCAACCCGAGGTTAGCGGGATTGTCGACCATCAGGTTCGCCAGATTGTTAACGACTTTTGCGTCGTTCATAGCCGTCTCAAGTAACGCAGAATTCAGGATTTCTTTGCGCTGGTTCACGAGCGCCTGAGTGATTTGCGGCCGCACACCCGGACTCTCGAGAGTCAGGTTCTCGTTCTGCAAACGCTTCTCGCCTAGTTTGAACACATACCACTTGCCGCTGGCAAATCGCACCGGTTCAGTAATGTCGCCCGGCTGCATGCCGAAGAAGCGACTCACCAATTCAGGTGGAAACGAGTTCTGTCTCAAATCCTCTTCAGTTGCAAATCCGAGATCCCCGCCACGCGCCAGCGTGTTGATGTCTTCACTCTTGGCCCGAGCTACGGTCGCGAAATCCGCGCCGCCCTTGAGCTGCTGGGAGATGCTATCGATCTTCAGTTTTGCTTCCGCTTCGCTCTTGGCATCGTTAGCGATCCCGGTTGCGTTGTTGTCAGCGGGGTCCACCATCACCATAGCCAGCGCCACGCCCCGTGAGCTTACAAAACGTTCTCGATTGTTGTTGTAGAAGTCCTCAACCTCTTTATCGCTGACCGCGATCTTCGAACTGTATTTCTCCTGCAGGTTCTTGATGGCGATGTCCTTCCTCGCCTCTTCTCGCAGGGCCGCCTCAGTCAGGTTTTGCGCAGCCAGGCTTTTCTGAAAGTCGTCGTCGGTCATCCCACTCTGCTGTTTCTGCTGATTGATCAACTTGTTGATGTCGTCTTCACTCGGCAGGACCTTCTCGCGTTCCGCTCGTTGAAACAGCACTTCGCGCTGAATCAGGCTTCCCAAAACCTGCAAACGCGCCTGCGCCATCTCGAGTGGAGACAGCTTCGCTTGCTGCCCGCCGGCTTGCCGGCTGACTGCCTGCTCGACTTCCACCATCATGATCTTCTTGCCATTAACCGTCGCGGCGACAGTGTTATCTTTCGCGTCCGGCGAGTTACGATTGCACGCGCCGAGGAATATGCAAGCTGCAGCCAACAAGGTTGATGTGATACTTAACTTTACGATTCGTTGCACTTTAAATTGATGCTCCTTTACAAGTTGCCCGTTCAAATCGGGGGTCGAGCCGCTCACTTGACGATCTCGGAAACGGTTGTTATAAATTCCGTTTCGACATTGCCCCTTTACTCCGTCTGTGAGCCTGCGGCAATTATTTAGCTCTGGAGGTAATACTTAAATCATGGCCAAACGTTGCGAAGTCTGCGGTAAAGGGCCCCAGTTCGGTAATAACGTTTCACACGCTAACAATCGAACGCCACGCCGTTTCAATCCGAACCTGCAATCAGTCCGGGTACAACCTCCGAAGGGTGGTGTGCGACGCATGAAAGTCTGCACGAGTTGTATCAAGGCCGGAAAAATCGCCAAAGCCGCTTAACAATTAACTCTCTTTACCACTATAGGCCGGCGTCCGGAGTCACTCTGGACTGCCGGTTTTTCACTTTCCTGCCAGCGCCACTACGTCTATTTCCACGCGCGCATCCCGCGGCAAACCAGCCGCTTGCACAGTCGAGCGCGATGGCGGTTCAGCGCCGAAAAACGTGGCGTAAACCTCGTTCATCGCGATGAAGTCCTGCATGTCGGCCAGATAAACTGTGGTCTTAACAACCTGCTGCAGGCTGCTGCCCGCCGCTTCGAGGACCGCGCTCAAATTTTTCAAGACCTGCCGCGTCTGCTCCGCAATCCCACCGGACACGAACTGCCCGGTCGCCGGGTCAATCGGTATTTGGCCAGACGTAAACACAAAACCATTTGCGATTACAGCCTGGGAATACGGACCGATAGCGTCGGGAGCTTGTTTGGTTTGAACGATTTGTCTCACAGAGCGAGTCAGCCGCAAAAATCGATGCGAACGAAAAGCGGGATTTTAGCAGAAAGGCTTGAAGCACACAAAACGGGCCCTATCCTCCGCTACGGGGACGTTACACACCACCTGGATTACCTAAACACTTTAAATAAACGCGAACGTCTTCACTGGGATCGCGGGCGTCCCCGCCCGCACTGAGCGAAGCGAAAACGGGTTTGCCAATTCCGCTAAATCGGGCGCTATTCAAATGCAGCCGACCTTGTTTCTACTGAAGCGCCCGACAACCTTCAAATGATTTTCGCGTCGCTCAGTGGGGGCGATCCTAGTGGGGAGCAGGCTTGGTTTCTTTTATGTATTTAGGCAATGACCGGCGGTTTTCGCTTCGCTCAATGCGGGTGGGACGCCCGCGATCCCGGTGAGGAGCATGCTCGTTTCTTTTATGTGTTTAGGCAATAACCCGCGGTTTTCGCTTCGCTCAGTGCGGGCGAGACGCCCGCGGTCCCAGCGAGCAGCAGTCGCGTTCATTTAATGTGTTTAGCCGAAGTACCTAAACTGAGCCTTGCAGACGTTCGACATCAAGAACACCGGGGACGCCCTTAATGGAATTGATCACCTTGTCGAGGTGTTTCACATCAAATACTTCCACAGTCACCTCAATGTGGCCTTTCTCGTCAGACGCGACCGAAGCGCGCGCGTCGCGGATTCCGGTCTTCATATCTGAAATGGCCCCGGTAATCCCGGCAATCATGCCGGTACGATTCTCAGTGACTGCCAGGAGTTTGACGGCATACGCTGTCTTCTCCGGTCGACCGGCCCACTCAACTTCCACAATTCGTTCTCGGTTGACCATCAACGACGCTACGTTTTTGCAGCGCTTCGTGTGAACCGCGACACCTTTACCTCGTGTCACATACCCGACAATCTCTTCACCGTGCAGTGGGTTGCAGCAACGCGCACGCGTCACCATCAAATCATCAACGCCCCGCACTACGATCGAATCGTCACCTAATCGGATTAGACGTTTAACTGCGCGTACGCCACTGCGAAGGCGCGACTCTTTTTGCTTATCAAGTTGTTCAAACTGTTCCGGACCAAGATATTTGGCAATAACGTTTCGCGGGATTAGTTTTCCGTAGCCAATTGCGGCCAGGAGATCTTCGACGCGCCCGTAGCCGTACTCACCGGCTACTCGCTTCATCTCGGCATCGCCATCGCCAAACAGTTTTTTAGTGGATAGCTGAAACCGGGTAGCTTCTTTCTCGAAAAGTTTTCGACCGATATCGATCGACTCGGCACGTTGCTGTTCGGCCACCCAGTGGCGTACACGATTGCGCGCACGCGAGGTGACAATGAAATTCAGCCAATCGCGTGAAGGATGGGAATTGGCAGAAGTCAGAATTTCCACCACGTCACCGTTTTGAATTTGAGTACGCAGTGGAACGATGCGGCCGTTGATGCGAGCGCCGGTGCAGGTGTTACCGACTTCTGAGTGAATCATGTAGGCGAAGTCGACGGGGGTGGCGCCGCGTGGCAGTTGAATGACTTTGCCCATGGGCGTGAACGCGTACACGTCCTTGGGGTAGAGGTCAAGCTTCAACGAATCAAGAAAGTCGCGCGAGTCTTTGACTTCCTGCGTCCACTCGACGAGCGATCGAAGTGCTTGAAAAGCATTGTCGTCGTCGCGCGCGCCTCGCTTCCCTTCCTTGTATTTCCAGTGCGCAGCCACGCCTTCCTCGGCGATCTGGTGCATGTCCTGGGTGCGTATTTGAACTTCGAACGACTGGCCGTCAGAACCGATGACGGAGGTGTGAAGGGACTGATAGAGGTTGTCCCGCGGAGTAGCAATCCAATCCTTAATGCGGCCGGGAACGGGTCGCCAGGTGTTATGAATCACGCCCAGAGCGGCGTAGCAATGGCGTATCTCATTTGGAGTGATGATGCGAGCGGCAACTAAATCATAAACCTGGTCCAGATTGATCTTTTGACGACGCAGTTTTTTCCAAATCGAATAAAGCCGCTTAACTCGTCCCTCCACGCGCACGACCGGTACTTCCGATTCGCGCAGTTTATTTTCAATCCGTTCTGTTACGCCCTTGAGGAACGCTTCGTTCTCAGCGCGCCGCTTTTCGAGTTGTTCGGCGAGCTCACGGTAGTCCTCAGGATGCAAATGGCGAAACGCCAGATCCTCCAATTCACCGCGCAGTTTACCCATACCCAACCGGTGGGCAATCGGCGCGAAGATCTCCATCGTTTCCTCGGCAATCCGTTTCCGCTTTTCGGGATTCAGGTATTGGAGCGTGCGCATGTTGTGCAGCCGGTCCGCCAGTTTGACGAGCACGATACGCACGTCGTCAACCATGGCCAGCAACATCTTGCGGACGTTTTCCGCCTGCTGCTCTTCACGTGAGATATTGCTGATCTGGGCAATCTTGGTTAGACCATCCACAAGGTGGGCGATTTCCTCACCGAAATAAGTACGTATGGTGTCGAGGTCTACCAGTGTGTCCTCAACCACGTCATGCAGCAGTCCGGTGGCAACGGAAACCTCGTCCAGTTTCATGTTGGCCAGGATGTTGGCAACTTCGAGTGGATGGACCAGGTACGACTCGCCTGATGCTCGCTTCTGTCCTTTATGTTCGCGGGCTGAGAAAAGGTAGGCGCGGCGTAACAGATCGAGATTCGCTTGCGGATGATTGACCGCTACCGTGTCAACAATCTCTTCTATGCGAATCATGTTACTGCGTTACGCCCGGGATAAGGCCAATACATATGAACCAGTATAACAAAAAGGTGATGCCCGACCGTCGAGTCGAGCATCACCAAAAAAGGTGAAAAGGAACAACTTTACTTACTTGGCAGGAGAAGCTTTGGCGGCCTCTTCTTCCTTCTTCTTCTGGGCAGCAGCCGCCACCTCGTTAGTACGTTTCTGCGCCTCTTCGCGCTGTTTGTCCAGTTGGGCTTTTTGATCCATCTTACCGTCCATCTCGGCTAGTTTGGACGCCTCGAGCAGGAGGTTGGTCTTGTAGGACCATGCCGCTTCGCTATTCGGGTCGAGGTTAATGGCGTTCTCAATTTGCTCCAACCCTTCCTTAACGCACTTCTGCGCCGTTTCAAACTCCTGCTGGTTGGCAGGCTTCTTGTAAGACACAACTGCGCGCGTCCCGCCCGTGATAGTGGTGGTCTTGTTGCTGGGAAGCTCCGTCATCTTGAAGGAGCAATCCCAATTCTTGCTGGCCAGCACTACGTACGCTTCGGAACGTTTTGGTTGTTCAAGATTCGCGTCGGTGGCGCGTGCGGTGATCCACTGCTTCAGCTTCTCGTCCTCTTTAATGGCGCCTAACAGATAAGCGATTGCCTTGTATGCCTCGTCGTTCTTGGGATTCTTGGCGAGAATCTCCTGGTAGGCGGCGATGGCCTCATTTGCTTTGGCCAGGTTCTCCGGAGTCTGCACGCCGGGACGATACTGTGCGTGGATAGTACGTGCGATAAAAGCCGGCGCGGTCTTGCTATCCGGATCGAGTGCCAGGGCCCGGCGGGAGTACTGTTCGGCTTCGGTGAAGTTTCCTTCGCGGTAGGCGCGTGCGGCCTCGTTCAGCTCGTTTTTGGCGCGGACCCGGTTGACGATCCCGCAACCCGCGGTGGTCACAACAAGAATCGCCAATGCGATGGCGATTCGAGTTTGAGAGAGTTTCATTGTATTGGTAGCTCCATATTCAGCGATCGTGCCCACACAACTCGCGTAACAATTCGATAACGATCACACTGCAAGATCTACTGAGGTAAATCGTCTACCTGCAATCCGACGGGACTGGCGCCCGCACCCTTGATTGCATCGATCACTTTGACTACGTCCCCATACTTCATGGAACGCGGGGCCTTGACGAAGACAGTCCTTTCCAGCCTTTCGTCTTCGGGCAAATCAGTACGCGTTTCCATTCCTGGTTTATACGCGCGCTGTTCTCTGCGTTGCCGAAACACGCTGGCGAGCCGCCCGCTGAGCATCGACGTATCGTTCACGGAACCCACGTCTTCCTGATTGAGTTTCAGCTGAAGGTCGTTACCAATCGCGACTACCAGCGTAAGTGGATTTGGTTTCAGGTTACTCAGGTCTTCGTTCGGGTCCCTCTGGGTGGGAATGTCCGCCTGAAATTTACTGGGCTTGAGCGGCGTGATAACCATGAAAATGATCAGCACCACCAACAGCACGTCGATCAGCGGCGTAACGTTAATATACGGAACTGCCTTCGCACCGCCATCAGGCTTGCCGCTGTCGCCTTCCAAACTTGAATGTCTAATCGACATGAAACTTACTCCTTAAAAACGTTAGGCTCCGTGGGTGGCCGGTGCAGGTGCAGCAGGCGCAGCTCCACCACCTTTCTTCTTGTCAGCCACTAACCCGATCTTATCAATCCCAAGTGCGCGCACCTCATTGATAACCGTAACTACGTCACCGTAGCTGACGGCGGTGCCGCTCTTGATGTAGACCACCTTATCTTCTTCCTTCTTGATGGCGTCCAACATTTTCTGGACTCTTTCCTTCAACAAATCTTTGCGGACCTCGTCCTTTCCAATGTAGTACTTGCCGTCTTCAGGAATGGAGATCACAATCGAAGTGTCTTTTACAATCTTCTGATCTTCCTCGGGATTGTTAAGGTCCTTCGGCAGGTTAACTGTTACGCCGTGCTGCAACATGGGCGTGACCACCATGAAGATGATCAGCAGCACCAGCATAATATCAACCATCGGCGTTACGTTGATTTCGGAGTTGAAGTCACCACTTCCACCTCCGCCTGACATTCCCATAGCTAAATCTCCTCTGCAACCGTGGTCGGGGCCGGCATAGACACGACCCCGAAATTCCTGTAACAGTCTTCCGATTAGACACCGCGTCCAGTGGCGATGTTCCTCAGACGACGCGCACTATGGCTTCAATTGTTTCGTTCGGTTCTTAATGAAATAGTCGACTAATTCGGATGCCGAGTTATCCATCTCAACCACAAAACCGTCAACCTTCCCGGTGAAGTAGTTGAACAACCAAACGGCGGGCACCGCTACCAGCAACCCGAGCGCGGTGGTAAACAACGCTTCCGAAATACCGCTGGCCACAGCGCCGATACCGGCCTGACCGGCATCACCCATCGCGCGGAACGCGTTGATGATTCCGAACACCGTACCGAACAATCCCACGAAGGGCGCTGTTGATCCGATTGTTGCCAGGCCCGAAAGTCCGCGCTTGAATTCTGCGGTCTTGATAGCGATGGCGCGCTGCAGTGCGCGCTTCGACGCATCAATTTCGTCGCCGGAAATCTCTGACGATTGCTCGTGCGCGCGAAACTCCTGCAAACCACTGCTCACCACCATTGCCAGGTGTGACTTGCGATGCTTGTCGCTGATGTTGATCGCCTCCTCGATGCGATCGTTCTTCAGCGCCTGGGCGACACGCGGTGCAAACTCGCGCGACTGTTTCTTGGCGGCGGTGTACGTCAAATAACGCTCGACCATGATCGCGATTGAGTAGACCGACATGATTAACAGGATGACCACGACGGAGATGGCCACTGCGCCCATACTCTTGATCATGGTCATCAACGAGAAGTGATCGACTGGCGGCGGGGTCGCTGCCGGCGCGGCTTCCTGCCACATGAACAGCACCACACTAAAAAGTTTCGATCCTAGAAGACTGGTTAGAATAGTCACGATAGACCCTCCAAAAGGTTTTTCTTACATTGATAGCTCGCAGGGAACTCGCAGAATGAGCCGGCACACGGCCCGCACGGCGCTGAATCTCCGCAGTTATTGGGCCACGAAATTGTATGTGATGACGCCTGTCACCTTTACCGGTTGCCCGGACAGCTTCGTGGGAGAAAATCTCGCCCCGCGTGCTGCCTGAACGGCCACACCTCTTAGCAGTGGATGACCGGAGACGGGTGTCGCAGAGATCACATTGCCATTTTCGTCGATCGTCACCTGGACCACGACCGTACCAGATGCGTGCGCCTGCCTGGCGATTGCCGGGTAAGCCGGTTTGGGAAGACTGATCGCCTTACCATTCAACACGCCACCGGAGATGGGCGCTCGAGGTGGTGTTGGCTTTGGCGGTGGCGGCGGTGGTTCGTCAGCGATGTTCACGCTTGTAGGACCAGAGACGACGCCCGTACCAGTTCCCGGACCAGCAGCAACCGGAGCAGCAGCATTTGAGTCATTGCTGCCCAGCACTGTCGTCACGCCTCGTCGAACCGGCGGGATGTTGCTGGCTTTAGCAGATACCTCTTTCGGAACCAATTCGGTTCGCGAAACGTCTGCAATTAACTCTTTGCGGACGTCGACATTCTGCTGCTCAACTTTTTGCGGCTTTGCTTCGGCCGGTTTGTCAGGTGTTTGTTGTGGTGGGACGGGCACTGGCGCTACCAGTGTCGTCAATTCAAGGTCCTGGCTGTCCAGCGAAGCATCGATAAACCAGATGCTGCCGACGATCAAGGCCAAACCAAGAACTCCGTAGATGGCCAGAGTGGCCAAAAGGAATGAGCCTTTTCGCGATAGATCTTCTTTGTGCGAGCCAGACTCTACAAGGTTATCGAACATCTTAATCCTCCCTATTCCGGTGCCAGATGGATCAGGGGTGCAAAGTTGTTATTGAACTAAAATTATTGCGTTTCTATAACTACTCCCAAACGTAAACCCACGTCCGCTTGAGTTCGTTACTAATGAAGGGGAAACAGCAGCCAGTGATCTGCAATTACGATTCGTTTGAAAAAGCCGCTGTGCGAGAAAAAACTCGCCGGCCCTCTCAACAGACTGCCGCGCGCCCAACGTTCACGTTACTCAACGCGGGGTCAACTCTTGAGTATTTAATTGGCCAGCAACGGCTGCAGTCTATTCCGCAACTAGCGGCAAAGTCAAGCGCAAACTTAAACATAACAACGCGTACAAACTGGTCTAAATACTCACGTTTGTCGCCGGAATTGTTAAGTCAAAACCGCATCGCGTTACCGCTTTGCGCGACCGCCTGCTGTTACAGTTTGCCCTCGCTCTGATGACGTTACTCGCGCCGGCGCTTTCGACCTTCCGAACGTTGCTGCCGCCGATTTCTCGGCTTTCTCAAGCCGTTGCTCCCACCAAACCATGATCGGACTGGCAATAGCCACAGAGGAATACGTTCCGAAGATCACGCCGATCAGCAACGCGAGCGAGAAACCGCGCAGGACCTCTCCACCAAACAAGACCATCGCCAGCACCGATAGAAACACGAGACCATTCGTGATGGCCGTGCGCGACAGCGTCTGGTTAATTGCGTCGTTAGTAATCTTGTACAACGAATCGCGACGGTGAAGGCGTCGGTTTTCGCGTATCCGGTCGAAGACGACAATCGTATCGTTAACAGAGAAACCCACCAGCGTCAGTAGCGCAGCGATAACCGTAAGACTAATCTCCCATTGGAAGAGTGAGAAGAAACCAAGTGTGACGAGCACGTCGTGGAAAACGGCGATCACCGCGGCCGCGCCATAAGTCCATTCGAAACGGAACGCAATATAAATCAGCATGCCGACGAGTGCAGCCAGCGTTACGGCGATTGCTTTGTTACGCAGTTGCGCGCCGGCGACTGCGCCTACGGCATCTGTCCCAATGATCTCCCATGCATCTTTTTCGGCTCCGAAAACATTCAATGCATTGCTGACGCGGGTTCTTCCCTGGTCGAGTTGTTCCTGAGACGCCTCAGTGCCGCCCTCGAGAGGGATCTTGATGAGAAAGGTGTCGGGACGATCGATAACGGGCTGAATGATCGCGTCATTGACCCCGGCCTTAACGAGGTTCGAACGCATGTCTTCCGCGGAGGGAGGCTGTTTGAAACGCGCCGTTACTACAGTCCCGCCTTTGAAATCGACGCCGAGGTTGAATGCGTCATGGCCGCCCGGCGAATACTGGCGAGCCACTGCCGAGCCGAGTCCGGCCAGCATTAACGCAATCGAGACGATGATGAAGATGCGGCGATTAGCCAGCCAATCAATGTTAACGTTTTTAAAAATTTCAATCATATCAACGAGTCGAAACTTAAATGCTGAGCGTTTCCAGCTTCTTCTTCCGGTTCAACTGCCACATGAAAATTGTGCGGGAAACGTAGACCGCCGAGAACAGGTTAATTACCAAACCCAGGACTAATGTCACCGCGAAACCGCGCAAAGGTCCGGTACCAAACACAAACAAGAACAAGGAGGAGATGATGGTGGTGACGTGCGTGTCGATGATAGTCACAAACGCCCGAGCGAAACCCTGGTCGATCGCAGAAGCTACCGTCTTCCCGGTCTTCAACTCCTCACGTATGCGCTCGAAAATAAGCACGTTTGAGTCTACGGCCATACCAATAGTCAGAATAATGCCGGCAATGCCTGGCAGCGTTAGCGTGGCATCGAATACGACCAGAGCCGCCAACATGAGAATCATGTTGAGTGTCAGAGCTACGACAGCATTTACACCTGCACCGCGATAATAGAAGAGTATGAACACGACCACGAACAGCAGGCCGAACAATGAGGCCCGAACGCCCGAGCGGATCGAATCAGCACCCAGGCTTGGTCCGACGGTTCGTTCTTCCTGGTACTCAATCGGCGCCGGAAGCGCTCCGGATCTTAGCGTGAGCGCCAGGTCTTCTGCTGACTCTTTCGTGAAGCGTCCGCTGATTTGACCAGAGTCAAAAATCTGGGACTGAATGAATGCGATTGATCTAACCTCATCGTTCAGCACCACACCCATGTATTCGTTGATATTGGCGCCAGTCCAGGCGCCGAATTTCTGGGCGCCACCTGGTTTAAGTGCGAACGAGATTTGATAATCGGCCCCACCCTGTCCCGCCGTAGCAGTAGCTGTTCGCAACTCATTTCCATCGACCACGGCCGGCGACTCAACAACGACCCATTTCTTTTGGGACTGCTGTTGGCCGGCAGTTTGAGCCAGCTCAACGCGTTCGATGTAAGGCAAAACGCGACGATTACCGGGAACGGTGCCACCCAATGTCGCTTTGGCTTCTTCTTCTGTGCTGTAAGTCGCTAGGTTCGGATTAGGTGGACTGACGACCTTTACCAGTTCGAGCCGCGACTCAGCTTTTAAGAGCTTCTTAACGCGTTCGGGATCTTGAATACCCGGCATCTGCACCAGGATTTGATAAGCCGTTTGCGAGCCATGCCGTTGCACGAGTGGTTCAGCCACACCTACTGCGTCTAAACGGCTCTCGATAATTCTTTGCGCTTGTTCAGTAGCCTGATCCGACAGACCGCGCTGGGACGTTGGCGAAAGAGTCCAGATAGCAGAGTTGCCGCTGGTTGTAGCAGACCACTCTTCAAGACCGAGTTTTTGAGTTACGGCGTCCTGAATTGGGGAGAGCTGTGAAGCATCATTCGCGTCAACGACAATTCGATACGAGCCGGACGCGACTTCCGGTCTCACATCTTTCACCGTCTGCCCCGCGTCCTCAACGGCTTTGCGAATGGCGCCGGCAGTCGACTCTGTGAGCGTCTTTAGAAACTCTTCCGTCTTCACGCGCATCACCAGATGCGACCCGCCCTTCAGGTCGAGCCCGAGTTTTATGTTCTGCGCAAGATTGGCTTTGAGACCCGACCAGGTGAAGTCGTTAGCGTTGGGACGGCGGCGCGGGCCAATTACTATGTAGATACCTAGCAGCGTCACAATCACAATAATGATCGTGCGCTGCAGCACGTTCTTCTTTTTCATTGCAAACCGGTGTTCACTAAAAGCAGATTAAGACGGATTACTTTTTCTCTTCGCCTTCGATGCCGGCGACAGCGGAACGAGCAATTTCAAGGATGGATTTGTCGGCGCTTCTGATAAGCAAACTCGTGTCACGAATCGTGGTGATCGTGCCGATGACGCCACCGGTTGTGACTACGCGGTCGCCAGTCTTAAGTCCTGATATCATCTCCTGAAGTTCTTTCTGGCGCTTTTGTTGTGGGCGGATAAGCATGATGTAAAACACGCCTATGATTAAGACGATAGGAAGGAAGCCAGTCAGTGTCCCCCAACCGCCTTGAAACAGTATGAATAAGGTCTCCATCTTTCCGCCTTTAGAGGTCATCTACAACCTTACCAAGCGCGTGAACGATTCAAGCTATGATGAGCGCTTTCTGCTGCTCACCTTCGTTCAGCTTCTCAGTAAAAGATTGCCGAAATTTCGGGAATTCGCCAGACCGGATAGATTGCCTTACACGTCGCATAGTGTCAAGGAAGAACGCTAAGTTATGGTGCGTAAGCAACACCCCGGCAAGCATTTCGCCCGATTGGTACAAGTGACGTAGATACGCGCGAGAGTGTCGCCGGCAGACCGAACATTCACAGCTCTCGTCCAACGGTTTGGTGTCTACCGCCCACTGCGCGTTCTTCACATTTACTTTTCCTTGAGACGTAAAGGCTTGTCCTGTTCTGCCGTTGCGCGTTGGCAAAACGCAATCAAACATGTCGACCCCGCGCGACACAGCGTCGAGCAGGTCTTCAGGTGTGCCAACACCCATCAGATACCGCGGCTTATCGGCAGGCATCTGAGGCGCTACGGCGTCGACCACTTTCCACATCACTGATTTATCCTCTCCGACACTAAGGCCGCCGATGGCATAACCATCAAAACCGATTTCGATCGTGCGCTGCAGACTTTCGCGCCTGAGCTCGACGTGCGAAGCGCCCTGCACAATTCCAAACAACGCCTGCCGGCCACTGAGTTGTTCGTTACCGTCAGTACGTCCGGTGTCGGCGCTTTCGTTTTGCATCCGATCAAACTCTGTGCGAGAACGCCGTGCCCAGCGCGCCGTTAGTTCCATGCTCGGCCGCGCTGTTTCAACCGAAGCCTGACCTTCGGCGCATTCGTCAAACGCCATTACGATGTCTGACCCAAGCGCGGCCTGCACTTGCATCGATACTTCAGGTGATAAGAACTGAAGACTGCCGTCCAGATGCGAACGAAACTCAGTTCCTTCTTCACTGATCTTGCGTAAATCACCCAGACTCCACACCTGGAACCCACCGGAATCAGTTAATAGAGGCCGTGGCCAACCGATGAATCGGTGTAGACCGCCACAACGTTTAATGACGTCAATGCCAGGACGCAGCCAAAGGTGATACGTATTACCAAGAATAATGCGGGCGTCTAATTCGGTTTCGAGTGCTTCGAAACGGATGCCCTTCACCGTTCCCGCGGTGCCCACCGGCATAAAAACGGGCGTCTCGATCTCGCCGCGTCGAGTCGTGATTAACCCGGCACGCGCATCGCCGTCGCGCGCGATTTCTTTGAACATTATTGACGGCTTATTACTCACTTAGACGATATCGTTTCCGGTCTCGTATATTTTCGTGTAATTCGTGGATCGCTTTTAGACCAAACAGAAGTACGATCCACGAATTACACGAAATACACGAATTACACGAATTACACGAAATCATGGTTCTATCGCTTCTTCCGTTTCTTGTGTCTCTCCACGATCTTCACGGGTGTTGCAAAGAAATCAAACTCCTCACGCAAACGGTTTTGCAGATAACGCTCATAAGAAAAGTGCAAGCCGGGCTTGCCGCCCGAAGTGAAGACAATAAACTTCGGTGGCCGCACACCAACCTGCGTCATGTACTGAACATGCAATCGCGAAACACCGCCCTTGACCGGCGCGGGCGCCCCACCTCCGCGAGGCTGAGAGACATTTCGTTCAAAGAATGTATTCAACGTAGAGGTGGGAATTCGCAGGTTGCGAGCTTCATTGGCGCGCGCAGCAAGCGGCAAAAGGTTCTTCACGCGTTGACCGGTCAACGCGGAAATGGTCACCACCGGGGCAAAGTCAAGAAACTTCATCTTCTCGCGCAGCTTACGTTCGAATTCTGCCGGTGTGCCTGTTTCCTTGTTCTCCAGCGCGTCCCATTTGTTGACCGCCAGGATGATCGAGCACCCGGCGTCGTGTGCGTACCCCGCGATGTGTGCGTCTAATGCGGTGACGCCTTCTACCGCATCTATGACGACGATAGCGACGTCCGCCCGCTCGAGACTTTTCATCGCCATTACTACTGACAGCTTTTCGGCCATCTCGCCGGTCTTCCCCTTGCGGCGAATGCCGGCGGTGTCGATTAAACGAAACTTTTGATCACCGGTTTCGACCACCGAGTCAATCGCATCTCGCGTTGTGCCCGCCACGGGTGAAACGATAACGCGCTCTTCTCCGATCAACGAGTTAAGTAACGACGACTTCCCAACATTCGGCCGGCCGACAATGGCAAGCCGAATTTCTCGAGTCGCCTCTCGAGTTTCCTCTTCGGAAGTTTGCTTTGGTAAAGCTTTTAGATCTTCGACGAGGGCGTCGAGCAAGTCACCGAGTCCAGTTCCCTGTTCCGCTGACACAGGGAATACTTCGTCAAAGCCAAACCGGTAAAACTCCGCAGACTCGTGCTCGATGCGCGTTGCTTCCGATTTGTTTGCGGCCACCAGAACTCGTTTGCCGGTAGCCCGCAGCAGGTTCGCCAGCTCTTCATCAAGCGGCGTAATTCCCTGCCGGGCATCGACCACCCAGATCAGCGCGACCGCATCGTCGATCGCGAAACCCGCTTGCTTAAAAATGTTCGCAGGAATAACCGCTTCGTCATCTGGAACAATGCCGCCGGTATCAACAATCGAAAAACGCTCGCCGCTCCATTCCACCTCGCCGTAAATGCGATCGCGCGTAATGCCTGGCTCGTCCCCAACGATCGAGCGTCGCTGCCCAATCATCCGGTTGAACAAGGTCGACTTACCAACATTCGGCTGCCCAACCACTGCCACAAGCGGCAGACTTGCCGCTGGCTGGGGAATAGTGACTGGTGCGTTGTCTGTAGTTTCCGTAGTCATCTCAGTTTGAAGAACTAACGTAGGACAACTTTCTAAATTTTGCTAATGCAGAAAGCGATCCACGAAGAACACGAAACAGTTCGTCTCATTTCGTGGTGCTTCGTGTATTTCGTGGATCGCTTTATGATTTTCTGGACACCAGGGCCACGCGGAGTTAAATTCTCGCCTCGCAAACTATCTGTGGACCGGGAGTCTCGCAAAATGAAGCGTAGAAAGTTTCTGCAAACTGCCGCGCTCGCGTCAGTAGTGGCGGTAACAAAACCAACCAGCGCTTTCAGCATCAGTAACGAACCGCGAACCTTCCTGCCTGATTTCGAACTGGAGGAAATGACCATCACGCAGCTCCAGGCAGCTCTGACCTCCGGGCGCTTTAGCTCGAAGGCGCTGGTCGCCAAATACCTTGACCACATTTCCGACATCGACCGTGATGGCCCGAAGTTGAATTCAGTCATCGAATTGAATCCGGAAGCTTCGGCAATTGCAGAAGGGCTCGACGACGAACGGAAAGCTGGCCGTGTGCGCGCCCCTCTGCACGGAATCCCACTACTAATAAAGGACAACATCGACACTGCCGACCGCATGACCACGACAGCGGGTTCGCTCGCCCTCCTCGGGTCGCATCGCACGCGCGATTCGTTTGTCGCCCAAAAACTGCGAGAAGCGGGTGCGGTGTTACTGGGCAAGACCAATATGAGTGAGTGGGCAAACTTCCGCTCCAGCAAGTCAAGTAGTGGCTGGAGCGCGCGCGGCGGACAGACCAGAAACCCTTACATACTCGATCGCAATCCGTGTGGCTCCAGTTCCGGATCCGGTGTCGCACCGGCAGCAAATCTTTGTGCCGCCGCAATCGGAACGGAAACCGACGGTTCTGTTGTTTGCCCGTCTTCAGCCAACTCACTGGTCGGTATCAAGCCAACTATCGGCCTCGTCAGTCGCAGTGGAATCATTCCCATCGCACATAGCCAGGACACTGCTGGTCCAATGGCCCGCACGGTGGAAGATGCGGCCATCCTGTTAGCGGCGATCAGCGGCATCGATTCGCGCGACTCCGCCACTAAGTCGGCCGTTGGAAAATTCGAGAAAGACTATAGAAAGTTTCTCGACAGGAACGGTTTGCGTGGTGCGCGTATCGGTGTGGCAAGGAAGTACATGGGCTTCAATCAGGGCGTCGATAAGTTGATTGAGCAATCGATTGCGACGATGAAGCAACTGGGCGCTGTGATGGTGGATCCGGCTGACATTCCGACTGCAGGCAAGTTTGACGAGTCGGAACTGGAAGTCTTGTTGTACGAGTTTAAGGCTGACCTCAACGCGTACCTGGCGGCAGCAGGCAGCAGCGTCCCTGTTCATTCACTGAAAGAGATAATCGACTTCAACGAAAAGAACCGCGACCGCGAAATGCCGTTCTTCGGTCAGGATCTATTTATAAAGGCACAAGCGAAAGGTCCGCTGACAAGTCGTGCGTATGTCGCGGCTTTACGGAAGAACCACCTACTAAGCCGCGGTCAGGGCATTGATTTTGTCATGCGGAAACACAGGCTTGACGCCATGATCGCACCCACCGGGAGCCCGGCGTGGCCCACGGATTTACTAAACGGCGATCACTTCACTGGCGGATACTCATCAGCGTCGGCTGTCGCCGGTTACCCACACATTACTGTTCCTGCCGGTTACGTACACGGTCTGCCGGTTGGACTCTCGTTCTTCGCCGGCGCCTGGGCCGAGCCGAAGCTAATCAAGTATGCCTACGCTTTTGAACAAGCAACGAAAGCCCGAACGCCGCCGAAGTTTTTGAAGACGGCGCAGGTTGGCTAGTGATTAGCAATTTTCGAGAAGCATGCGTTCGCTTGTTTGCAGTAGATTGTTTCGTGTTGTTTCGTGTAATTCGTGGATCTTTTTTTCGGTGGCGTTAAAAGCGATCCACGAAACACACGAACAGAACCCAGAAGGAAATAATGATGACTGCTACCAAGACAGCTAAAGCGAACACGCCTCGTATGAGCGACGAGGCAGTCAAAGCCAAAACTGGAAAGACATGGAAAGAATGGTTTGCAATCCTTGATCGTGCCGGCGCGAAGAAAATGACGCATCAGGAAATCGCGAATTACCTTCACACCAAGCATGCAGTGCCACCCTGGTGGACGCAGATGGTGACGGTCACCTATGAACAGCAATCCGGCCTACGCGATAAACATCAAAGGCCGGATGGATATCAGATCAGCGTTAGCCGCACGATCAACGTTCCGCTAAGCAAGTTATATAAATCCGTAGCGAGTGAAAAGAGTCGCATCGCGTGGTTGGAAGAAAAGGAATTAGTCGTAAGAAAGACGACGGTTAATAAGACCATGCGCGTCACCTGGTCTGATGGAAAACAAAATTTAGAGTTCTACTTCTATCCAAAGGGCGACACCAAGAGCCAGGTTGTCGTCCAGCACAGCAAGATCTCCGATGCAAAAAATGCAGCTAAGTTGAAAACCTACTGGTCCACCGCCCTCGATAGACTTCGCCAG
>DATEPF010000314.1:0-3829 GCA_035273325.1 Pyrinomonadaceae bacterium
ACAGACCGGAAATCCCACGCGATTTGGAAACCATCTGCATGAAGTGTCTTCAGAAAGAGCCGCGCGCGCGTTACGCGAGCGCTGCGGAGTTGGCCGAAGACCTGCGGCGTTTTTTGGATGATGAATCTATTCTCGCCAAACCACCGACCACCGTTGTCCGCAGCGTCAGATGGGTGCGGCGACATCCGTGGAAATCGATTGCGGCTGTGATCGCGGTGCTGTTACTGGCCTTCGGAATTACGCGTCTCGTGCAGTGGGAGCTTTACGGGCGCTCACGACTGGAATACGCGACCCAGGTTCATTGGGTGAACGGGAAATTGGAGCCGGTGGAAACGGCCACCGCCGATCAAGCTTCAAAGCGTGCAGCTTATTTGCGTTTGACTCGGCAGGGCCGAAACGGCCGAGTTGCCAAAGTCGAGGTCTTGAATGCGCGCGGTTATCCAGCCGAGCTGCGCCGAATTCTCAACGACGAAATGATTCCTATTTACATAGAAGGACTGACTGGGGCGCAACCCTATACGGAGAAGCTTCCGGAAAGCACGAGCGTCGAATTCCTTTATGACAATAACGATAACCCGCAGGAAGTAATTGGACGCGAGCGAAATGGCCAGGTGACCTGGCGCATTATCTATGACAGTCAGAACACGTCTGGGCAGACCGCGAGGGCGCGATTCGTTAACCTGCGCGGCTTTGACGCCCCCACACCCAACGGCGCGTCTCACATGGAACTTGAACGCGACGCCAAAGGACGCGACACAAAAATAACTTTCTTCAACACAGCCGGTCAGCCAGCCGCCAACGGTGAAGGCGTCTACGGTTACAGGCGTGACTACGATGACGCAGGGCGCGTCATTCAACTTGTAAATCTCGGGTCGGATGGTAAACCCGCTCCCAATCGAGTAGGTCTGACTGCTTTCACAACTAACTGGGGGAAACAAATTCGCTCGGAGGTACGCGATGCTGAAGGCCAACCAGCATTGTGGAACGGAGTAGCTGCCATCGTTGTTGAGCTGGACGAAGCGGGCAATGCCGTGCGCACCACTACTTTGGGAAGTGACGGAAAGCCGTTAAAGCCGATGCAAGAGAAGACTATGCAAGATTACGTTCCAAACTTGCCGCCTCATCCAGCCGACCGCGACAAGCAGAAGACCGAAGAGACATGGTCTGTTATGGAGATGAAGCGTAACGAGCATGGGGAAGTGACGCAACGCACTTTTTTCAAAACTGAGCCAGACGGCTCCCTCAAGCAGTTAAATCAACTCAACATTAACTACGACGAATTCGGACACCCAGCAGACATTCAATTCAATGGCGCCAATTTCTGGCGCACCGTGCGGCGTTATGAATCCAACGGCAGTGTCAAAGAAGAAAGGTATTTGGATTCCCAGGGTAAGCTAACCAAAAACGAAATGGGCTATGCAATCAAACACTTTAATTACGTCTTAGACTCCAATGGGCTGCGGATTGAGGAGACATACTTTGACGAGGCTGAAGGTAAGACTTACAGCAATGGTGGCCATCATCGAACAATTAGCGAATTTAGTGCTACCGGAAGTTTGAGGCGACAAGCGTTGGATGAGAACAATCCGGCGCGGTATGGGTATCACAGGCTTGTGAGCGCGCCTGAATATGATCCTCAAGGGCGATTGCGTCGCCGCACTACTCGATACGAGGACGCTCAGGGTCAGCTTGCCACGCAGACCGGGCTTCTCTATACCGTGGTCGAAGAGGAGTTTGATGAGAACGGTCGCCAGGTAACCAAGTGGGAAATCGGATACGACCCGACGTTTCTGGGCGGCGCGGCCCGGCGTATTACTACGGAATGGCGTAGCAACGGCACCATGAAGAGTCGTTTGCTGGAAATTTGCACAGCGGATCGCATACCCCTGTTGACCATCTCAAATGGAAACGCGGCGCGCACGCAGGAGGAGTACGACCTGGATGAAAATCTGGAGCGCATATATGAAACCGGTTTTGATTCTGAGTCGGTTGGCTTCGTATCGCGGGAAACAAAGTTCTCCCGCCGTAAGCTCGAAAGCGTAATACACAGGCTGAGGGACGGAACACCGGTTGAGTCCGTAAACGTCTTCATCTACGCCATCGTTGCTCCACGGGATCAACCGAAGTCCGCCGAGCTCAAATCAGGAGATCAACTGATCGCCGCCAACGGGAAGCGGGTGACGACAGCTTATTCATTTTTGTCTACGTTTTCCGGCGGCTGGATAGAAGTGTTACGCGAAAATCAGCGCATTCGCATTAGCGGGTTCAAACCCGGTGAACTGGGGATCGGACTTCAGGAACGAGCGGCGTCACTAAAAAATAACATCCCGCCAACAAAAGCTTGACGAATTGGCGGTCCCGCCAAATAATTGCGCGCTGTTTTCACAACTACCCGTTTAGTCGAAGGCTTTATGGCTGCCTTATCTTCTACACCTCCCGGCGGAAGCCCCGCAAAAGACGAAATCGGTTTGCTCGAAGTCTTGACCTTGCTGATCGAGACTGAAAAAGCAAAGACCACGTCTGATCTGCTTAAGTACGCCACACAGTATGGTGCTACGGAAGCTGTTGAGCGCTTGCGCATGCTGGAGGCTGAGAATATTCCGCTCGATCTTGCGTTCGATGTGATTAGCGTGCACTTGCGGTTGCTCGAGCATAAGCGGAATGGCGCATTGCTGGCGGGTTGCCGCGGCCAAAAGGTGGGATTGGTTCTGCCGCTTCCACATCATCTGCCGGAACTTTTTGTGCCGGTGGCGGAAGTCACATTTCTCCAACCTGACGAGACTGCCTCTCACGGCGGCATGAACGAATACGCAGATCAGGCAGTCAAAGGACCGCGCGCATGCCGCGCGAAGGCGCAGGAAATGCAAACGCTGGTCTTCGAAGCGTTTCGCGAAGGCAACGATTTGTTTGTTGATGTAACCGTGGCAGATGTACTTGAACCTAAAATGCTTCCTGCCGGAATTGGCCTTATCGCCCATTTGCGTCCACACCGAAATCCGAAGGACGTTCAAATTCAGTTTAATTCGGAGATCTCATTCATATGAAACTCCAATCGCGCCTCCCCCTCGTAAGTGGCGTGACGGCTGTTCTGATTGTCCTGAGTGCGCCCGTAATAACTGTGGCGGCTCCACAGACTGAAGCAACACTGACAAATGGTTGGGAGATGACGTTTCCCGCGGGTCTCCTCATGCTTGCGCTGCTGTTCGCCGCCTTCTTTGCCATGACTAAGTACGAAGTGCCTTTGCCGCTGGCAATGACGCTCGTAAGCCTCGCCTTCCTGGTCATTCAATGGACCAACGCCCCTTTGATCCTTCGTGACGGGTTCAAACACTACGCAGACATCACGGTTTTATTTACTGCGGTTGCGATTCCGGCGCACATGATCGAGCGCTCGCAGGGATTCAAGTGGGTAGCCGCATGGCTTGGTCACCAGTTAGGCAAAATTAGATTGCGCCATCCACGCCTGACCACGCCGTTGATGGTAATAATTTTGCTTTTGGCTACCTATATCACCGCGGGACTGATGCACAATGTCACTTCAATTCTGATTATGACGCCGGTGATTATTCGGCTGTGCGCTTCTTACCAGGTGCCTTCACGTTGGATTCTGAGCGCGGCTCTGGTTGCCAGTAACCTGGGAGGGTTTTCCACGCGCTGGGGCGACACGCCCAATATCATTGAATCAGCTACCTGGGGATTAACGCCGGGCGACTTCATGCGAGAGGTTGTGCCCGCTAACTTGATCGTGATGGCGGTGCTCATCGCGGCCGCGACGGTCTTGACGCAGCGCGGAATCAGCAAACGTGGTCGCGAGGCCGGCAAAACCCAG
>DATEPF010000315.1:0-3042 GCA_035273325.1 Pyrinomonadaceae bacterium
GAGCCGGTGGCAGTAGATCGCGCCAACATGCTGAGCACGATCGTGAAGGATGGTTATCACAAGCTCGCTGACATCTGCGCCGGCATTCCACCGGAGAAGTGTCCGCAACCGGAATAAAGCAGTAGGCAGAAGACAGTATTCAGTAGACAGTAGATAAAAAATCGACTTTGCCTCAATAGTCAAAGCTAGCGACGGTCGTGTCTTTTGGTGGTATTTCGTGGATCCGTCTTAATGCACCTAAAAAGCGATCCACGAATTACACGAAACAAGATCCTGTTTAGGTATGAGATGAGTCCTGAAAGCTTAACGACATTCCTGGAGATGCGGAACATCACTAAGTCGTTCCCTGGCGTGCGCGCGCTGGTTGGCAGAACCCAAGAGTCACGCGAACCCAAGCCACACCGATAGCCGTTAGCTTGCTCGACGAATCACACTCGCGTCGCAGCCTGAAAGGAAAGTGAGAGGCGGAATGAACGATTCGGCTAACCAGCCTGAGAGTGAACGACCTACAACCACGTCGGATTTCAGCCCAACCAAAGATGTCGATCAGCTTACGCGGCAAACGACTATCGGATCACTCAAAATTTCAACTGGTTTGTTGCGCGCCTACACGATGGTCTTTGCGTTGATCGCAATTTGGATATTCTTCCACTATTCCACGGACCAAATCTTCCTCGATCCAAGAAACTTTTCGAACTTAATGCGACAGACCGCAGTGACAGGTGTGCTGGCTGTCGGCATGCTGATGGTAATCGTCACGGGTCAGATCGATCTATCTGTTGGTTCAGTAGTTGGACTAGCAGGCGGCATCGCAGCAATAGCCCAGGGATGGTTAGGCTGGGGGCTCGTCCCGTCAATCACCGCGGGGATCGCGGTTGCCATTCTTATTGGAGGAATTCAGGGTTCGTTAACGGCCTACATCAACATTCCCGCATTCATTGTGACGCTTGGCGGCCTCCTCGCTTGGCGTGGTGTAATCCTGGGTTTGAGCCGCGGCGAGACGATCCCCGTACAACTGCAGTCGTTCAAGGCCATTGGACAGGACTATGTTGGCCCAATGGTTGGTTGGACCATCGCTGCTATTGCCGTGGCCGCCATTGTCTGGCTCAATCTGTCTCGCAGCCGCTCCAGGAAGAGACATGGACTTACCGCAACAGGGCCGGCCATGTTGGCGCTTCGAATTCTCGGCCCCTCGCTGTCAGTAGTTGGTTTCATTTACATGATGAACGCATACGAGATTGCTCCGGGACGTTATGCAGGTATTCCGGTGCCGGTAATTATTTTTTTGGCCATTGCGCTGGCGGGGGCCTTCCTGACTCAGAACTCAACGTTTGGCCGCTATCTGTATGCTATCGGGGGAAATCCGGACGCCGCTCGTCTTTCCGGCATCAATATCAGGCGACATCTGTTGGCTGTATTCTGCATTATGGGAGCGCTTTCAGGTGTGTCTGCGATCATTTATACCGCGCGAGTTGGCAGCGCGTCGCCTGACGCAGGTCAACTGCTCGAGCTCGACGCAATCGCCGCTTGTGTGATCGGCGGCACAAGCTTGATGGGCGGCCGTGGAACCGTTTTTGGTGCTGTGCTCGGCGCACTCATCATGGCGAGCCTCGACAACGGCATGTCATTGAAGAATGTAGAACCCTACATGCAGAACATTATCAAGGGAGCGATCCTGGTCGCTGCCGTTGGTCTGGACATGGCAGGTCGCACGCGCAACTGAAACTGCGAAACACTCGCCGGCTCAATCGGATGGCCCAGCCTCAATCGAACGAAACTAAACTCGTATTTGCTGCAGACCTTGGCGGCACACACCTTCGGGCCGCTGCGATTGATGAGAACGGACGCATCCGCTATCAGTTGAAGAAATCAACGCCCCATTCGTCCGAGGCCAAAGACGTCGTCGACGCGTTGGTTGAAGCGGCCCGCGAATGTGAATGCAAAACGCGCGAACATGGAGTTATCCAAACAGTATCCGTTGGCGTCCCCGGTACAATCGACGTAGATGAGGGTGTGGTCATTACTGCACCAAACATTCCCTGTCTGGAAGGCTTCCATCTCGCCAGGGAGCTTCAGAACGAACTTCATCGGCCTGCTTTAATTGAAAACGACGCGAATGCCGCCGCCGTAGGTGAAATGTGGCAGGGCGCTGCTCGCGGCGCTAAAACGATTGTTTGCCTCACACTTGGCACAGGTGTTGGAGGCGGAATCATACTCAACGGAGAATTGTGGCGAGGCGTTGATGGATCAGCAGGCGAGGTGGGCCATATGCCGATCGAGCCATTCGGAGGAGTCGTTTGCGGATGTGGCGGTGAAGGCTGCCTCGAAGTATACGCGTCGGGAACTGCGATCGTTCGGATGACCAGAGAGTCGCTGCCAGACTATGCGAATTCAATTCTTCACGCGGCCCGGCGGGTAACTGCGGAAGAAGTTTACAGAGCGGGAAAGAAGGGCGATCAACTCGCTCTTGAGGTTTTCCGACGCATGGGGGCCTATCTGGGAGTTGCACTTGCGACCCTGGTCGATGTGCTGAACCCGGAAATGATTGTCATCGCCGGTGGTCTCGCTAACTCCTGGGATTTATTCGCGGAACACGCAATTCAACAAATGTCCGTGCGAGCGTTCCCACTGCCGGTGGCTAACGTACAAATCAAGAGAGGCGAGTGTGGCGATAACGCAGGGTTGCTGGGCGCAGCGAGCCTTGCATTCAGAAGGTCTGTCTGAATTATTTGGCCTCGCAGATAGAAACGCAGCCAATTGAATCATCCCCCGTGCGCCCCAGTTTCAAACCAATTACTAAAGTTATAGGCGTTGCCCCAAAAAAGTCGAATTCAAAACGTTTCGTGTTATTCGTGGATCCGTTTTTTAGGCTGCAAAAGTACGATCCACGAAATACACGAAACATACGAAGTAACACAAACCCCTTGTTCGACTTTTGAGGCAAAGTCAAAGTTATCAAATCGAAAATGTTCATAATCGTCGGTTTGGGATTCGGGGAAGCAACTAAGGCAATTTGCTCGCAGCAAATATTTTTGAGTTCCA
>DATEPF010000316.1:0-4580 GCA_035273325.1 Pyrinomonadaceae bacterium
GGAATACCTCCCTGGGGTCCTTCCCCGCCAATAGACTCTTCCTGGGAACAGTCAGGTACTTTCCGCTGGTAAGCGGTGCGATCTCAATGTCGCGACGCTGACTCTGCAACCTATTTCCTTCGAAGTCGAGCAAGCTGAGATTCAATTGGGCAGCCACAGGCTTGGCCCGGTCGGTGACAACAAAGACGTCGATGTTGCCATTGGCTTCGTGAGAACTAACCAAAATGTCGTTGTAAAAACGACGCGCGTAGTATTGCAGCGCTTTCCATCGTCCGGTGTAGTCGATACTAGACCATGAGGCGACGGGCCAACAGTCGTTAAGCTGCCAGTAAAGTGAACCCATGTTGTGCGGCATGATGCGCCGCAGGTGCTCGGCTCCGATCTTCATACCCTCCGCTTGCAACACCTGGCTGACGTACAGAAACGATTCGAAGTCCCTGGGCTCAGGATATTCACGCAGCATGTATTCCCGTATCAGTTGGTTGCCGCGCGGATGCCGCTGATGGGCCAACATCACCGGGGACTGGATATCGTGGTCCGCGGGTACTGTGTAGGTGTTAACGGTCTCGATCTGCGGGAACGACTGAAAACCATATTCGCTCATGAAACGCGGTGACTGCTTCTCGTATTCGCTGAACGGCAGCGACGCGTGCCAGACTTGCCAATAGTGAAGATCGCCCATCTTTTGCGATTCGTTGTCCTCTTCCAGATTGGAACTCGGTGAACTGGGCCAATAGGGTCGTGAAGGATCCAGGGTGCTACAAACCTCGGGCAGCACACCATAAAAAAGTTTCAGGTAGTCGTCCCAGAGCTTGGCCGGCAACTGGTCCTTCCAGCCCCAGTGAAACCAGCCTGACTCGATTTCGTTGTTACCGTTCCAGATCACGATGCTTGGATGATTGCGCAAGCGCGTTACCGTATCGATTGCTTCCTGTCGGACGTTGTCGAGAAACGCTTGATCGCCGGGATAGAGGCTGCAACCAAACATGAAATCCTGCCAAACAAGAATGCCCATCTCATCGCAAAGTTCATAGAAATCATCGCGTTCGTAAATGCCTCCGCCCCAAACCCGCAGCATATTCATGTTTGTGTCGCGCGTCGATTTCAGCAGTTGGCGGTATTTATCCTTGCTGATGCGCGTCGGAAAACTGTCGGCGGGGATCCAGTTGGCGCCTTTCGCAAAAACGGGGACGCCGTTGATGACGAACCCGAAACTCTTACCGGTCTTGTCACGCTCCTGTCTGAGCTCCAGTGATCGCAGTCCGGTGCGTGTTGTCCTGGCATCAATCGACCTACCATCGATTAACAGCCGGGCCTTGAAGGAGTAGAGCGGCTGCGCTCCGAGCCCGTTGGGCCACCAAAGCTTCGGAAGCGCGATGGTGAAGTCAAGCGCCACGCGATTGAGACCGGGCGTCAGGTTCACTACTCGTTTGGCCGCTACACTTTTGTCAGTCAGATTGTCCAGGACGATGGTGGCAATGCTGCTGGTGTTGGCAACCACTTCCACTTCGGCCGTCAATTTTGCGGACGCGGCGGTTACTTCTTTTTGCCCAAGATGCAAATCGGCTACACGCGCCTTATTCCAGGCCTCTAAATAAACCGGACGCCAGATACCGCTCGTTACAAGCCGCGGCCCCCAGTCCCAGCCATATTGATACGGAGCTTTGCGCGTATGCGGACTCGTTTTCTCTCCCTGATCGTTGCCGGCGGGTAGTTGGTAACTCATCCTGGCCATGACCGGCAAAACTTCGTTAATCGGTGAACGAAATCGGATCAACAAGGTGTTGGCGCCGGGCTTGAGCAAACCTTTTGCGTCGACGCGCCAGGTGCGAAACATATTGTCGGTGTTTAGCAGGGCTTTATTGTTGAGAAACACGTTTGCATACGTGTCCAACCCTTCGAAGATAAGATCGATTTTGTCCCGGGCAAGAATCTCCGGAGCCATATCGAACGACGTCTGATATTCCCAGTCCGTCTTGCCAATCCATTGGACCTTCTTTTCGTTATCCCGATAGAAAGGATCTTCAATTAGTTTGTTGTTCAGTAGATCTGTGTGCACACAACCTGGAACTGTAGCCGGGTACCATGCTGGTTTGCCCGCCTCCCTAAATTGCCAGCCGCTTTGCACCGGGATTGTAATTCTGTGCATGTCGCCTTCTCTTCTCAGTTTGTTTTGAGATTGCGAAGTTCCTGCAGTGAAGATAAGTAGGACCAACAGAGGCGTCAGCAGTTTTGTTTGAATCAACTTTAGCTCACTTTCGAACTAGACGATGAAACGATAGCTTTACTTTCTTTTGCCGTGACTGTTAAAAGGATTGCATGCTGAAACGAGGATTTTCGTTATCGATCACTGCCGTAACTATCCTAATTTTGGCCCAAGTGTCAATGGCGGTTGGGGACACGGATCCCCGCCGTGAAAGCGTCGCAACCGGGAACTCATTCCAGGTTCCCCCGTCCAGACTCGCGCGGTTGCGACGCGGCATTAATCTCAGTCATTGGTTCGCGCAAGCTGCGGATTATTCAAAAGCTCATCTCGAATCCCACACCACCGCAGATGACTTAGCACTAATCAAAAGCATCGGATTTGATCACGTTCGGCTTACCCTCGAGCCCAGCCCACTCATAACCTCAGACGATCCTGGTCGACTGAAAGCTGATTATCTAAAGTATTTCGATAAAGCGCTTGACCTGATTCTAGCGCAAGGTTTGGCGGTGATCGTTGATATCCATCCGTCTGATGAATTCAAGGTCAGACTTAACAGTAGTGATCGCCAGATTGAGGCTTTTGGCAAATTCTGGACGGCCCTGGCTATGCATCTTTCCACACGTGATCCTGAGCGCGTATTTCTTGAAATCATAAATGAGCCAATGGTGGAAGACGGTTACCGCTGGTCCGGCATACAAGGGAAACTAATCTCTGCCGTTCGCTCAAGTGCGCCCCAACATACAATCATAGCGTCAGGACATAGGTGGTCGGGCTTAGCGGAGTTGTTGTTTCTGGTGCCATATGCTGATCGGAACATCATTTACAACTTCCACTTTTATGAACCCTTTGCCTTCACACACCAGGGCGCGACCTGGGCCGGTCCCAACGTGCCTTTCTATAAAAACGTTCCCTACCCATCCAGCCCGGAAAGCGTCAGCAAAGTTCTCGATACCATTCTGGATGAACCTGCGCGGTACAACCTGCTTCGCTATGGCGAAGATCGTTGGAACGCCTCTCGTGTCGATCACGAAATCGGCGTGGCAGCCGCCTGGGCCGCGAAGCATCGGGTTCCACTTACGTGCAATGAATTCGGGACGTTTCGCAAGTTTGCGCCGTCTGCAGATCGGGCCATGTGGATCAGGGACCTGCGCATGGCGCTGGAAAAGCATGGCATAGGATGGACCATGTGGGATTACGCCGGGGGCTTCGCAGTCGTGAACAAACAAAATCGACGCGCAACGCCTGATATGGAAACCGTGAAAGCTCTGGGGTTCGTAGTCAGGAACTAAGATATCTATGAGCGATTGAGCTTTACACAAGAGTCCACGACCAGGTGCGCCGAGCGTCTCATTAACACCGCGGCTTTAGCCCGGTGAGTCAGCCCGAAGGGCTGACGGAGACCAATTTGTCGCGTAAGAGAAACCGATCCACGAAATAACACGAAGGCTCGAAAACCCGTAAGCTTTTACGGGAGTGCTAACGCCTTCAAATATCCGTGGTTAATTCGACAGTTAGCGAACTTTATCTGCTCAAGATAATCGTTCAAGGCTTTCTGTGATTTTTCTTTTGCGGGCCGACTTTTCCGTACTTCTTCAAAGGTTGTTCTTGGGCCTTCCGCGAAGGTGACGATCGTGTCCCAGTCGGCCGGCTTATTTATTGAAGCAACGCACGACGTTGCGTCCAACTTCTTGTAGGGCCAGAAGCACCAACCAATATTGTTGGACTCGAGCAATGTCCTGTAAGACGCAATCCACTCGTCCGTGTTTTCGCCTGACTCTCCCATCCAAACAGGCACACTATATTTATCGCGGAAGTCGAGATACTCCTGAATAGCGTCTCGGTTTACGTCCATCCAGTATTTATGAAAGGTATAAACGACTTTGGATCGAAGGGTGGTCCAAACACTTTGAAATTGTTGCTCCACTGCGCTCCGCCGAGAAAGATGACGTGCTTCTTATCAACCTGCCGAATTCCTGCCACGATCCTGCGATAAACCGGTTCAAGTTTCGAATTAAGACTGGCCGCATCAAAGTAATGGGCAATTGGCTCGTTCAGTAGATCGTATCCGATAATTATGGGTTCGTTTTGATAACGTTCGGCAATTTTACGCCATATGTTTACTGTTAACTCCTGGCTCTCAGCGCTTTCAAAAAGGAATGGATAACCCCAACTATCATCGATGTTATCGCCAGTCTGGCCGCCCGGTGCGGCATGCATGTCGAGAATTACGTACAGGTTTTCACCTTTGCACCACGCGACGACATCGTCCAGGAGCCGGTATCCTGCGCCTTCCAACCTTCGCGGTTCCGTTTCGGTTACAAACAATCGATAACTGAAAGGAACGCGCACCGAGTTGAAACCGGATTGCCTTATA
>DATEPF010000317.1:0-5753 GCA_035273325.1 Pyrinomonadaceae bacterium
TTTCCGCAGGAGTTTTTGGGATACGTTGATGTGGAGGAAGGCGACTACTACGGCTTCGGCAAAATCACGAGCCGCGGTGCACCGGGTGCCGTGCTCGTCCGCGCGGAGTGGGAGATTGCCGGGACGGCGAAGACGGAGCGCTGAGTATGGGTTCAGGATAAAGCCCGAGCCCGACGCGCACCGCAATCTCCACTGGAGAGTAATCTCCAATCGCACGGGCCAATTGAAGCGGTGCTATTGGGTCAAGCCGAGGTTGCGCTATGAAACGCGGCATTTGTCCTCGGTGGGGCCATGAAGCAGCGTGCACCAGGAATGGGTGGCAAAGATAGACGTCGCCCGCGTTCCCAGTGGCCAGCGCGATCTCTCGCTCGTGCACACGCGGGATAAGGCCCATAAGGCGGTGGACTGACATACCCTCCGGGCCGGCAGACAACAAGACCGCCGGTATGTCGAGATGTGACCCGATGTAGATCCGGCTCGGCGCATCGTCAAGTCCGACGTCTGTGAAAAAGAAGAGCATCAGTAGTGCGCGTTTGCGCGACCAGAGATTCAGGTAGGAGACGTCGCCGACCGGGTAACTACTATCTATGTGCCAGCCGGCTTGTGCGGGGACCTCGTCGCTCGGAAAACGAACCGGAAAGGTCCCCAGGTCGGTTGGTGTGTGCCACCGTCCCCGGCCCACGAGTTGATCGAACGCAGCAAGTAACCGCGGCGTAGTCGCAGCTCGCACGAAGGGCTCAGCACCCGAGTGCGGCAGCCGGATCATCGGCGTCGTCCAACCTGACCGATCGTTTGGATCAAGTCCGGTTGCTACCCAAAGTAGTTGGCAACATTCCTCGGCAAGCGCCCGTGAGAAGGCCGCTTCCAGGCGCACGAAACCATCGCGGATGAAGGTACTGATCTGCTGCGGTGTGAGTGGCCCTGCCATGGCGTTCTCGAAATCTTGATACCCACAGCCGACAGCCTTTCAACGCCCTTGAGGATTCAATGGGCATTGAAGCGTCGCGAGAGGCGTCTCCATATGGACGGGACCTCCGGCTGTTTGGCGGTCTCTGGCAGCTTATGGGCGTCGTAGTATTCGAACGTGCTCGCCTCGCGCGCGGCGAGAATTCCCATCCGATCGATACCCGGTAATTCTTTTCTTCGGTAATGGACACGCGTATGCGGAAAACCACACCAGTGCAACATGGCTTCAACGACGCGCGCGCTGGTAGGCCACCATGCAAGATGGTCGACACCAGACAAGAGCATCGAATCGCTTTCGAGCTTAAGTGTGAGTGCGTCAGTTTGTCCGGCTGCGTCGACGGCGGTGTTAAGAACCAGAAGTTCGCGTGTGTGATCAGCAGCGATGCGAAGCCCGGCAACCGGATCGGGCAGGTGATACAGGAGCCCGAAGAAAAACGTAACATCAAACATCGGAAGATTAAGATCCCTGAGAGCGTGTAAGTCAGACTGCACAAACTCTACGTCTCCCGGCAGATGTTGTGCGAGAAACTGCGCCTGCTTGATCCAGTGCTCACGTACGTCAAAGCCGAAGCACCGCGTCGCCCCGTGACGGCTAGCCTCAAAAAGGTATCCGCCGGCATTGCACGCGCAGTCCAGGACGGAGCGTCCGTCAAACCCGTTGGGCAGAAAGTCACGTAAGAGATGGTCGAGTACGTTCTTTGGCGAGACCACGCGGTTCCCAACCCCGAGGGGGTCTAAATCCGATGCATCACGCTCGCCGGTGCGGACGCCCGGGGCTATCTCGATATCCTGATGCCATGGCGCAAGACGCCGAACTTCTGCGCGAAGTTCTTCTGTGTTCATGCGGGGAAACTATCATTCCTGTTATCTGAATTCCAACGTTAACGGATGCCTGGACGCAACCTGCCCATGTCCTGGGCAAATACGCGAAGCAGAAACCGCTTAACCCTGGCAGTACGCGTGCCGATTCCGGCTAACTCAGTGGGAACGACACCTGCCGTGCGGTCGTACTTAACTAGTGCTAAGATATTTCTGTCCCCAGATTCAACAGTTTTCGAAGTCGGGAGGCATTGGTTATGGAAGAAACGACAACAGATTCGGAACGTCCGGTGGTGCAGGAGATTTGTGACGCCGTGCGCTACCTTGGCGATGTTTCATATGCAATTTTGCCCAAGGATGTTGCGCACAATCTTGGAGATCTGAAGAAATCATTTCTCACCACTATTCGTACTTTAATTGATAAAGACATTGAGTGGGTCGACGCACGTGTGCAGGGCGGCGATCGGGTGCGTGAGGAATGGCAACAGAAGTGGGGCCACAAGGATTCGGCCGGCGCTCCTGAGCCGGTGAATTAAGTTAGGATAGTAAACGCATGGAAGTCCTGCTGGCTGAAGAGTACGGATTTTGTTTTGGTGTCGAGCGCGCCGTCGAGATGGTCGAAGACGCGCTTGATGAAGGCGTGCGTCCGATCCGGTCGCTTGGTCCATTAATTCATAACGCCCAGGAGATGGAACGGCTTGGGGCGCTGGGTGTCTCGACCATCGACGAGCCGATCGAAGCAGACGCCGATACCATTGCGGTCATCCGCGCGCACGGTGTTACACCCGACGTGCAAAAGGATCTGGAAGGGCGTGCTGCCAAGGTAATTGACGCGACTTGTCCTTTTGTGACGCGGGTACAACATCTCGCCGAACGCGCAGCGAAAGAGGGTCGCGACGTCGTTGTTGCAGGTAACCCTGATCATCCGGAAATGATCGGTGTCGTCGGTTATGCACCTGACAACACCTACGTGGTCCGCGATGCCGAGGAGGTCGCTGCGCTGCCCAACCTGCGTTCGCCGCTCGTGGTTTCGCAAACAACCATCAAATTGAAGACGTTTCTGGAGGTTGCGGAGGCGGTGCGCACGAAGACGGATGCGGAGCCGCAAGTCGTCAACACTATTTGCTCCGCAACCCGCGATCGGCAGGACGCGGCACGGGCGCTGGCGGGCGAGGTAGATGTGTTTTACGTGATTGGCGGCCGTCATTCCTCAAACAGCGTGAAGTTGCTCGCGGTTTGTCAGGAACAATGTGAACACAGTTATCTTATTGAAACGCCCGCAGAGATAAATCCTGCCGACCTGGGCTCAGCCAAACGTGTCGGTGTCACGGCCGGAGCTTCGACGCCAAACTGGTTAATCGATCAAGTTGTGAAGCGGTTACACGAGATTGGTGAAAAGCCGGCGGCTTAACTTTCAGCGACCGACCAAAAAGACAACCCACGAAGTACACGAAGATTCACGAAAGTCTTTCGTGTAATTCGTGGATTTTTTTTGATTGGATTAAGAACGGTCTCTAAACTATAGATCGTCTTGGGTGAGGTTCATCTGGTCCAGAGCGCTGACAATTTGCCGCGCCTCTTCTGAACCGTAGTCCATCGCCTGCCTGCGTAGCGCTTCACGCGCGATGTCTGAATCAACCGGGTCGCTAAGCAATCCGATCAGGACCGAAGTAGGAAACTGGGCCAGTGCCTCATTGGCGAGGGCCTTAACCACCGCGTCTTCGGAACGCGCCAACTCACAAATCTCGGTGGGAGAGAAACGTCTTAAAGCATCGGCGATTGCGTCGACGCGCGCGTAATCGCGTTGACTATCGGCGCGACGCACGAGCTGGGTAAACACCTCGGCAGATTGAGTCTTCTCCTGAAGTACTGCCGCGCACGTGTCGGCGATCTGCCGTAGCTGATTGCGATGGTCTGTTTGCCGCGACAAGTCGCTTTCGATTACCCGTTCGTCGAGCGCTGCCAGCAAACGACTCAACTCCCGGTCGGCCCGGTTGTCGTAAGGCAGATTCGACGTGTTCAAGTTGCCGTGTGACGAATTCGGGAGCGCCGCATTGCCCGCCTGCAGTGCGCGTTCGACAAGTCCGCGGGTGGCAGGGCGTAGTTCCGACCAGACACTCGCGAGGCGGCCACCAAAGTCTTCAATCATTAACGACAACTAATTACTCCTAACACTTACATTTAGTACCACTTAAAACGGCGTACTATACGCGAAGCGCGCCGGAAAAAACAGAACCGATTTCGGGGTTGAACCACGATATGGTCCGCCAGCCGGCGCCGGCCGTTATCGCAAGGTTACCTGGTGCCATTGTGATCTTTGATCTCGGCGATGTCCGGGAACCGTATCTTCACAATCTCGCCGTTGGCACATTCTATTTTGACACTCGGTGTCGTGAGGGCTTGTGTGGTTTTCATGCTACGGACCACGCCCCGTACGCGCTTACCGTCGCCCGTAACAATCTCAATATTGTCTTTTCCGTAAAGCGGTTGTAATGCAGCTAAGGCTTTGGTGACTTCCAAGATTTCATCCCTTCAGACAAAAGTGCGACCCGAGAAATATGCACGGAACCTGACCCGATGTCCAACAAGCAGACATAAAAAGAATTTGCAGCGATTTGGAGCACACTCTGTGCCAGCCCCACGCGGCGGCGCAAACAATGTTGAAGGCGGTTCGAGCTATGAAATCTGTATGTTTACGGTTAATCTTCGCCTCGTAACCTAAGCGCGATGCAACTGGAAAGCTCCATCCGGCGTATACAGTTTTGCAGTCATTTCTACGTGGATTCGTACCAACCAGAGCCAATTGAAATTTTGAAATGTCGATGTCACCTGAAACAGAACCCGAAATTGTGAACTGTGGAAACTGCCGCACCGCAATGCCGCGCGAGTTGAGATTTTGTCGCAGCTGCGGCTTCCGGCTGGGCGAAGGGACCTCGGAATATACAGAAACGGTTCGTTTTCCCAATGCTTCGGGTGGAGTCGCGGGTGGGGCATCAGCTTCGTTTAACCAATACGGCGGCGCCGGCCCCATGGCCCCGTTTGCCTCAGGCCAGATGAAGAAGCGCAAGAAGCGCATGAGCGGCATGACGTGGATGTTTCTGGGTTTGTTAATTTTCTTTGTGGTAGCTGCCGGTTTAACCGCCGTTGTCAAACAGGGAAGGCGTCTGCAAGGTGCGGCTCAAACGGAGGTGAGGGCGCCCCGTTCATTTTTTGGAATCGAAAACTTTGATACAGCAGAGAACAATGCAGGTGTGACATTTGACAAGGTTGAACCGCCGGGAGGCCCTGCGGATCTAGCTGGATTGGTTGGCGGCGACATCATTACCAGCTTCGACGGTCGTGTGCTTAGCGACGAAGATCAGATGGAGGAGTTGTTGGAGTCAACACCGATCGGGAAGACGGTAGAGGTCGTCTACATTCGCGATGGTGAAAAGAAGACGACGAAGCTGACGACAGTCAACGAGGAAGAATTCAATCGATTGATTCGCGAATTCAGGCGGCGACCCGCGGGCATCGGCCGGTTTGGTTATGAAGAGGATGATTCTAAGCGGGTGCCGGTCCCTGGCACGAATATTTTTGGCGTAATTCTAAACGACGTCTCATCGAGCATGCCCGCGGACCTGGCTGGGATCAAAGAAGGCGATATCGTAATTGAATTTGACGGCGTGCCGATTCGAACGCCGGAGGAACTTCACGCGCGCGTGCGACGAGCTCTACCTTACAGTACCGTTAATATCGTGTTGATGCGCGACGGACAGAAGATGGAAATACCGGTGAAGATGGGCAAGTTATAGGTTGAACCCCTCCTCGTTTTAGAACCATTTATTATTTGTCATTCGCGAATTCAGATTTGAAGTGCAACAGAACGGTCTTTGAAAAATACCTCGTTTGGGGTCCGGTATCCAAGGGTCTTACGAGGGCGGTTATTTAGAAGGTCTTCCACCTGTTGCAAGTCTTTGTCTGAGATC
>DATEPF010000318.1:0-24993 GCA_035273325.1 Pyrinomonadaceae bacterium
TCGGCGTGATACTGGCGGTATTCCTTCTCAGCGTTGCACTAACCTTAGTGCGCGCGATGTGGGGTAGGTTGCTGCCGTGTGTGCTAATACATCTTGTGTTCAATGGAATTACTGCGCTGATACTTGTATTTGAGCCTTATTTGCAAAAATTTGGACCCACGCCTGACCCAGTGACACCTCCTGCCTTCATCCTGTTGCCGCTCGTCGGCATGCTCAATTAAATGGACTGCGAAGTTGCCGTAATCGGGGGCGGCATCGGCGGACTAACGGTAGCTGCGTTGTTATCGCAACGCGGCGTTGACGTATGCCTTCTGGAGAGAGAATCACAGGTAGGCGGATGTATTGCGCCGGTCGAAAAATTTGATTACACGTTTGACCCCACTAACGGTCTTTATAGTGGATGGGCCACTGGCGATATTCACTCGCAGGTGTTTTCAGAACTTCCGGTGGACCCTCCGGAAACTCGTCCGCTCGAACCAGACTACCTGGTCACGCTTCCGGATGGAGCCCAAATTTCCGTTACTGGCAATCTCAATCAACTGGAAACTGAGTTGGCTCGCGTCTTTCCCGAGTGCAGCAATCAGGCGATCTCGTTTTATCGACAGCTCAATGTTGTCGGGTCAGCTTTAGCTCGCACACAACAATCCGGTCCTCGACGATTTTTCTCGCTCGACAACCACAGCCCCTCAGGTTCTGAGATTCGAAAGTACGCCTCCGACACGACTGACAAACACCTTCCCGGAGTGTCAGCACGCTTCCGGCGTTTCATCGACGTTCAACTTCAAATTCTTGGGCAGGGCGACGCTTCCCAGGTTTCCTACTTATACGCAGCCCGCGCGCTTGTTAACCCGGATGGGATGTTCGCGATCGGCGGTGGCTCCGCGGCCCTGGCCCAGCGGCTCGCGGAATCGATTCGGCGCACGGGTGGCAAAATACGCCTGAACAGTCCGGTCCTGCGGCTGGCATATAACACTAAAGGGGAGGCCACGGGTGTGGATCTTCTGACTGGAGAAACCGTGACAGCCTCGCGCGCTATCATCAGCAATCTCACCCTTTGGGACACATACGGCAAGCTCATAGGTTTGAATCGCACGCCGCCTCCACTCCGAAAGCAATTGAACGACCTTCGCGGTTGGGGCGCGTACATGGTCTACGCGGGGATCGACGCCACGGCAACCGGCGATTACTCAGAGTCGCCGCTGCTTCATGTAACAGAAGTGAACGAAGGTCAGGAATACGACGCTGAGACCAGCCAATTGGTCTTCGCGACCGCTCCGGCATGGGATCCGCGGGCGCCCACAGGCAAGCGAGCGGTGACGATTCACTCCTTCACTGATGTGGATCATTGGTTCACCTTTCACCGGGACGAAACCGAACTCGAAGAAATGGACCAACAAAAGCTGGAGCAGGTTTGGACTCAACTGCATGCTGCGATGCCTTCGTTGGGCGACAGCATCGAGGTGATAGATACCGCAACGCCGCGGCGCTATTACGAGCAGACCAGACGGAAACTGGGAATGGTGGGGGGCCTACCCATCACTCCAACGGCGTTTACCCAAGGTTCTTTGTTCGAGACTTCCCTGCCAAATGTGTTCGTTGTTTCCGACACCTGCTCTCATGGCGGTTTAGCCGGCGTGTCACGTCTGGCATTGCATCTCGCTGATCACCTGTCGAAATAGTTCTGGACTGCCTTGGATTGTCCGGTGTATACATGCACTAGACAATATGTACATAACTATAGATGAAACAGATTCCCGGCCTATTTATCAACAGATTGTTGATGAAATAAAGGCGATTATTGCTGCCGGCGAATTACCGGAAGGCTCATCACTGCCGCCGGTGCGACAGGTAGCGGCGGACTTAGGGGTAAATCAAAACACCGTCGCTTTCTCGTACCGGGAGTTGCAGAAAGCGGGATTGATTCGAGTGAAGCATGGCTCGGGCGCAGTTGTGCTCGGACGTCTGGGTGCCAAACGCGACCAGGAGAAGATGGAGGCCAAACTCACGCCGGTATTAGCTGACATGGTGCTGGCCGGTCTCACCCGGGCTGAAATCAACGCGCTGGTCAACAACGTATTGAACGCTTTGGTAGGCCCGCAATCTCGCTAGCCACAAAAAAGCGGCGCCGACTTTCCGTCGACGCCGCTATCCAATCTGCTCCGCCTTGTGTCAGTTAGGCCGATCCTGATGCCGCAGGACCCGGCCCTCCATAGCGCTGGGTCGCGACACACCATTCATCGATGCCCCATTGTTTACCGGTCCGATGACTGACGGCCTGGAGCCTGTCGAACTCCGACCGGCGCTTCCCGCAAGTGTCGGGCTGCCGGATGGGAAGTTGTTTCGATAATCGATCAGTCCACGACAACCACCACAGTAGTAACCGGGGAAAAATGCCCTGGCGTAACTCGAGCCATAGGGCGATCCCCATCCCATATAAAATGGAACGAAGGTGTAGCAACTATAGCGGGAGCTGAAATACCAGAAACCCGGTGTGCTCGCGGAAAACATTGAACCAAACCAACGATCACGCATGCTGGCCATTAGCACACCCAATTCTCGTTGGCGGATCTTTTTGTTGGCCTGCGCCACAGTTTCAGCCCGCTCCTTGCTCCAGGTGTCCAGGTTATCGACCTTCTGCTTGTCGGCTTTTTGCAGCTTGGCTACCAGAAACGGTGCACTGCTGAACACAACTTTATTGCCGCCGCCGATCTTGGTCTTATCCAACATCACCCTGCCCTTGCGGACAATTAATTCGGTGTTGTCGCCAGGCACTACATTTAACCGGTAAAGCCCGCGACGAACGATCGCGATCTTCGTGTGCGGCGTCGAGATGTTGATCTGCATCTGGCTGTCATCCGCGCCGGTGGCCTCGACAATCGCGGTGCCGCGGATTAGTCGGATTTCGAGGTTATCGAGTGAATCGTTAGCCAGCTCAAATTCAGAATTTTCGCCGAGTCTCAGGTAGGATCCGGGGTTGAGCAACATTTCAACGCGGCCATCCGTGCCGGTCTGCACTGTGTCACCCGTCGCCAGATCTTCTTTGATGGTTAGTAACTCCCACTCAGTCTTTCCCTGCATGCGAACAGACGCACGTCCGGTGACAGCATTTACGCCTCCGGCGCGGGCCGAAATAACGAATCTGTCGCGCGTAGGGCCCGGCGCCTGAGCGAAAGTAGTTGCCGGGAGAGAGACCACGGCGAGAGCTGCAAGTATGAGAAAGATACCGAAACTTGCTTTCTTCATAAGAATTTCCTTTGCTTAGGAAACGGTTTAAAACGGTCGGTCTGGGGAGGCCAATTATATTCCTATCCCCGTCATTTACAAGCTTTTGGTCAAACTGAACAAAAATTTGACAAAACTAGTTCGCGTAGTATCCCCGTTTGCCTCGAGCCACCGCTGAGGGCCTCTGAACATTCACACGAATCGCACGCCATTTTCCATCTCTGTTCTTGTCAGATGGCCTGTACGCTAAACTGTAAACCGTTCCCAGATCGGCTACCACGCGCTCATAGGCACCCGCCAAATCTTCGAGTCGTTTTACCTCATAGAAGACTCCGCCGCCGACCTCAGCGATCTGTTTCATTTGATCGTAGCCTTGATCGAAAGCCTCTTCCGATGTGTCTTCGGCGCTAAGCGGGACATATCGTGTGTTCAGCCACAGTGTATATAAAACTCCGTCAAACTCCTGAACGCGACTCACCAGGTCCCCGTACGGCATCGCCGAACCGTCTCCGCGGACGCCCTCGATCGCGCCATCCAAACCATCACTCATTAAAATCACGGCCGTGCGCCGGCGACTCTTAGCTTCCTGCAAAATCTGCGTCAATGCGAAGTCTGTAGCATCGTAGAGCTTCGTGTCACCTAGTCTGGCGGTTTGAATGGCGTTGATGCGGTCGCGAAGCAGACTGCGATTCAATGTGGGTGCGGATACCATCGTCGGGTTTCCCGCGAAGGTGACTACGCCGATTCGGTCCTGCGGACGAGCTGCGGCCACAAACCGCAGTGCTGCAGCACGAATCAGTTCCAACTTCTCACGCGTTGAACCCGAGATGTCGATTAATAGCAACAGATCAAACGGCGCCGAGGCTGACTCGAATTGAAGAATGTTCTGTTCGGAACCGTTTTCATAAAGGCGGAAATCGGATCGGCCCAACCCGATCAAACCGCGGTTAGTCGTGCGATCGATCACGCTCATGTTGACCGTGACCATTTGTGAATCGACACGAATTACGTCGCCTTCGTCAATTTCCTGATTGTCCATCAGAGGCGCTGGCGTCCCTGCCGCTTTAGTTGGAACGGTTGGGTCGTCTGCCGCTTCGACGACTCGTTTCGCAGTCGACGATGAGCGCGGCGCGATCACGCGCAGTTTAACGGTCCCGCTCTGGCTGTTGATTCGTAAAGGTCGACCGCCGGCGCCCAGGCGCGCTTGCAACACGCGGCCGCTCTCCGTCTGAAACTGCGGTAGTTCTGACTTAACTGCGCCGGAAATCGACCGCGCGTTCAGATCAACATTAGGAGCATCAAGGAACTGAACCTCGATATTTCCTGAAGTCGAGCGCAACCCCGCGGACGCCGGCGAACCGCGCAAGGTCGAGGACCCCTTCCCGGTAACAATCTCCAAGCGCGAATCTTCGGGCACCCTCACCACGAGATTGACTGCCAGCGGCGGGTCAGTTGCTCGCCGGACGACGCTAATGATCAGTTGCTTAGGTTTGTTGACGATGACCACCGGCGAACGTTTCGGGGCTGTGCCGCTATCGACCCGGCTGGAAACTGAAACATAGTGTTCGTTCCAGACCTCCGTTATAACTTCGCCATGCTGGTTTTCGATTCGAATTGACGGGTTCTGAGGGACCTCTATCCGCAAACCGTTATCGGCGTCGCCGCTGACCTGCGCCATGGAAGTTGCGCAAATTGCGGCGACCAACAAGACGGCGCCACACACACGTGAAATTGTTGATTGCATAACTTATAGGTGAGTCGAAAACGGGGAGAGCGGCTTAATTCGCCGCAATTATAGACAGTTATCGTTATCTTTCAATCATGTCGAGCATCGACGGCTCTTCCTGCTTCGGTTCGGGCTTCGGAGCAGTACCCAGTCCGCCGCCCATATCTCCGAGACGCAACATCAGGTTGTTTGCGTTCGTGGCATAAGGAAGTGCTCCTTCCTGAGTTAGTACCCCAGACCTGACCATATTCTCAATGACACCGTCGAAGGTTTGCATCCCTTCCTGATCGCCTTGCTCCATCGCGTCGATCAAAGACTTCCCTTCTGACTCGCCCTTTTCGATGTATTCACGCGTGCGCATGGTTGACTTTAAGATCTCGATCGCCGCCACGCGCCCGGTCCCGTTTGATCGCGGAATTAATCGCTGGGAAATGATGTAACGAAACGACTGCGCAATACGCGTGCGAATTACGCGTTCTTCGTTCTTGGGAAAGACCCCGATGATACGGTCAACTGTTTTAGACGCGTCGATCGTGTGAAGAGTCGACAAAACCAGGTGACCCGTCTCCGCGGCCTCGAGAGCAACCTCGATGGTTTCCCGGTCGCGCATCTCACCCACCAGAATAACTTTAGGCGCCTGGCGCAGCGCGGCACGCAACGCAACTGAGAAGCTGGGAGTGTCTGAATGCAGCTCACGCTGGTGAATGGTTGAGTTCTTGTGTGTGTGCAGAAATTCGATCGGATCTTCGATAGTGACAATGTGGTAATGCTTCGTCTCGTTGATCAAATCGATGATCGCAGCGAGGGTCGAGCTTTTGCCGCTGCCGGTTGGACCAGTCACCAGGACGATCCCGTTTTTTATTTCGACAATGTCTTTCAGCTGTCCCGGCAGATCAAAGTCGTCAAAGTTAGGCGGCTTAGTGGGAATTACGCGCATGACGATCGCGTGCGTGCCACGTTGTTTGAAAATGTTTACGCGAAAGCGGGCCTCGCCAGGAGCACTGAAGGAAAGGTCTGCCGAGCCCGACTTCTCCAGACTCTCGCCGGCTGTTTGATGATTACCAATAATGACTTTGGCAATTCCGGCAGTATGCGCCGGCGTTAGTTTGTCCAACCCCGGAACGGCGACGCCTTGTAGTTGGCCGGCGAGCTCAATCTGCGGCGGACGGCCCGGTGAAAAAATTAGATCGCTAACCTTGTCAGACGCTTTCAGCATCTGGCGCAACACAGCGATGAAGTTCAACGGCGGGGGTGTTCCGGCCGGAGTTTCTGCAGTGACTTGGGTACTCATTTTTATTGGGCCCGTACAATTGGGTTAAGTCCAACGAACCTTGCGTCGGTAAAATACATCATAGTAGTGCTCGTTGAAGCGGCGGGGACGGCGGCCGCATCCGGAAAGGAGGCGCTACGACGATGGCTACTTTTAAAGATCCTGTGCGGTGTTTTGCACCAATCGAAGTGATTGAGCGCCTGCTGGAAATTCGTGCCGAAGCGGGATTTCGTCCCGCCATTTATCTCCTTTCACCCGATGACCTGGCAGACTACCTCGATGCGTTTGGTTTCGATGTTTATTCGTTTTCAGACGTAGAAGCCGAATTCAGCTTTGGTGACTACCGCGCGTCGCTCGCACCGGGCGGCGATACGGTACACGGTTCACCGACCGCACACTGAGTGTGAAGACAGACATTCCTGTCTGTCCATGAGAGTGGGACGGACATTCCTGTCTGTCCATTGAGTGAGACGGACATTCCTGTCTGTCCATTGAGTGGGACGGACATTCCTGTCTGTCCATTGAGTGGGACAGACATTCCTGTCTGTCCATTATTCGCACCGCCAACGCAGGACAGACAGGAATGTCTGTCCTACCTTAAAGCGCCTTGATGACAAAGAACGTTACGTCGTCGCCCGCCCCTGCTCCGCCGGTCCATTCCAACACGTCCCGCTGAACGGCCGCGATCAAATCGCGCGCGGGAAGGTCCCGGTACTTGCTGGCCGCCTGAGCCAACCGCTTGCGTCCAAACTCCTCGCCTTGCGGACTGCGTGCTTCAGTCACGCCATCAGTGTAAAGCACCAACGTATCGCCTGGCTTTGCTGTCAGGTAGTACTCGTGGTAACGCGTGTCACGAAACATGCCGAGCGGCAGACTTCCGTGTTCGATAAACTCGTACTTACCTTCGCCATCGAGTAGCAGTGGTGGATTGTGTCCGGCATTGGTGTACGACAGCGTTTTGTTGGTGACGTCCAGAATCCCGTAAAAGGCAGTCACAAATTGATGCCGCTCAATCGACTCCCACAGCAGGTAGTTAACTTTGGCCATCGAGATGTGCGGAGAGTAACCAATGTGCGTGGCCGCGCGTAAACTCGCACGCAGAAAAGCCATTAACAAAGCTGCCGGCACACCTTTTCCGGAAACGTCTGCAATGACCAGTCCGATCTGGTCGTCGTAGATCTTTACCCAGTCGTAATAGTCACCCGACACTTCCTCAGTCGGGAAGTTATAAGCGCTAATATCAAAGCCTTCGAGCTGGGGATCGCGTGCCGGCAACAGTTCCAACTGCACCTGGCGCGCGACTTCCAGTTGACCTTCAAGACGCTTCTTCTCGATCAACTGTTCGTGAAGCATTACTTTCTCGATAATGATCGCGACCTGTGATGCGAGCAACATCAGTACCTGTAAATCGTCCTCATGGTAAGCATTTAGCTCATCGCTCTCGAGATCAAACGCGCCGATCACTTCGGTGTTCGAGATAATAGGCGCCACCATTTCGCAGCGCGTAGCCTCACGGGCGTTTATATACAACGGGTTCTGGCGAACGTCTGGAGAGATAATAGGTTCGCCGGTGACTGCTACGTGGCCCAGCAAGCCCTCGCCTATTTTCAGATGGAGACTGGTAAGTTCATCGATGTCGTAACCGCGCACAGCTTCCGCTCTGAAGATTCGCGGCGCGTCACCGTCACTCGACTTGTCAGCCGGCGTGAGCACAAAGATACCGGCCGCGTCGTAAGGGATCAGTGAATCCAGCGTATCCATCACCTGATTCAGTACTTCCTGGAGATCGAGCGAGCGGCTAATCTTCTTCGTGATATCCAGCAGCATGCGAAGCTTATCCGTGGTTGTTAGCCCGGGCTCGCGCGTCGGTGTAAGCTGTTCACTCATAAGAGTAAGTAATTATACGGGCTTGTGGGTTAAAAAGCTGCGGTCCACGTTATAGCCTTCGTGATATTTCGTGTAATTCGTGGATCGTTTTTTAGGCTGCATAAGACGATCCACGAAACACACGAAACACCGGCTTTCGGAAATACCTTATCAATGCGCGGCTCGGTAAGTACGCCATAATCGAGTCACCTTCAACCGGTATTCAACTAATTCACGACTGACCCGAAAGTGCTTTGCGATCTCATGAGATGCTTGCCCGGCCAGCACAAACCTTCGTAATGCTGCGTAAGGCACTAAGGCAGCAGCGCCGGTAGCATATGCCGCTTCCTCATCCACTTTCCGGTAGTCTCGTGCCGTCGGTTTGCCGCGTTGATCCAGGGCCTCGATTTTCAAACGGCTCGGCTGGTGGCCCAGGAACACATGGGAGATTTCTTCCATTAGAGTCGCGTTGCTGCGCGCTGGCCCGTGTGTCGGATTCAGAATCACGATGCGCCGCCCATCAGGTAGCGGTCGTGAGGCGGCCCCACCAGACCATGCTCCTGCTCCGTCACCAAGCAGGTGTTGACGCGTCTGTTCGCTCAAACCCTGTATCTTTTCAAAGTCGAGCACGAGCAGATTTGCAAACCTTGCGAGTCGAAACGGATTGAGCGGTTCGGAAGGCTTCACGCGCGCGAACTCGCGAATTCCCTGAGCGTACAGCTCAAACTGCCGCCACTTCTCCCCAGGCGGTAAATCCGAATAAAACATAGCGGAGATTATATCTTGGACTGGCGAAGGAAACTTTAACGACGCTTCTTGCCGGTGCGTCCCGACTCTGAACGGCTGAACTGAGAATAAGCCACTCGAAACAGTTCAGACAGGGCGTCGGCGGTATCCGGTGTGAGATTTTTATCGGCGCGCAAATGTGCCTCGACAATTTCAGGGGTTGATTCGTGAGGAAAATAAATCACTGCCTTAGCGTCGTCGCTCTCTTCGCGTGCACCGCCGAGAATGCGCTGCAAGGGCATGTCCAGCCAGGCGGTTAAGCGGGCAATATTGTCCGCGTCTGGTTTACCGGTGCCGTTTTCTATGCGTGAGAGAGTCGATGCGGAAACGTTGGTCTGATCGGCAACATCGCGCAGGCTCAGCTGCAATTCGTCACGTCGACGGCGAATGGCCCGGCCCAACTCCTGAGTGTTGATTAATGATTTTGCGCTTCGTGCCATATCTGAATGGGTGCAACATAACACAGTTGGGTTTTAGACGCAAGACTCTGTTTTACCGTTGAAACAAGGGGGCCAACGCTACCGATTCACTACGCCCGGTGTTATCTCAGCAGTAAAATAGCTCTGCTCATGCACCGGGCTCCCGGCGAGCCGTCTCATCATCACCATCTGCCCAACATGTGTGAGCGCATCGCCTACTGGGCCCTGAATGAGTTTCTCAACCGGACATGTCGGCGGTGCCCCCGACGCAAGATAGACATCGAGTGCGCTGGCAGCGGAATAGAACCGTGACACTTCTTCAGTCCAGGCTAAAGGTTTTGATCTCAGATGGACCAGCTCTCCCTTAAGCAAATAAAGCGCCCCCTCCAAAAGATCACCAATGTGCGCCAGTATTTCTGCCGGCGATCGAACCTCTTGATTGATGCGAAAGGCAGCAAAGTTGTCCGGCGCATTTAATAGCGCGACGCCACCACGATAGACCACGGTTGCAACTAAATGTCGCAACATCGCAACCTTTGGATCTAATGACAAATCATTCCTCACAACTCATTCAACCAGGCGCTGATTGTATCCCGCCGCAACAAGCTCCTCGTAGGCAGACCAAACATCTTGCGGCACTTCCTGGTGAATTTGGAATCCTTTATCCGGATAAAGTTTGATCCGCTGCAAGTCGCCGACCATGATGCTAATCACATCAGCCTTCGACAAGGTTGCGTTTGAGTATCCGTCCAGGTATTCCGTGAATGAAACTCGAGGTGACGTCACGAGGACCTGTTTCTCCGGCCACGCCTTCTTAAACGTAGCGAAGCTTCGGCGCTCCATGTAGGGCTTCTGCACGAGTATGAACAGATTGGGGTCAATCCCGTTCTGCGCTAGTAGCTGTTTTGTAAACAGAATATTTTCGCCGGTGTTTGTTGACCTATTCTCAATAAGTATGCAGTCACTCGGCACTCCCATGCCGATCGCGATGGCGGCGAATTGATCGGCTTCAGGTTCGGTCCACATCTCTTTCGTTACTGAACCCAGGCCGCCCGCGAAGATCAGCAGCGGCGCCCATCCTTCGAGGAATAACTGCGCACCCGTTTCGGCGACTCTCTTGTCATGACTACATAGGACGAGAATTGCATCAGCTTTTTCAAGCCGATGGTTCATCTGGTGGTAGTGCCAAATCTTCTCGGCCAGTTTGTGGGTGCGATCGTCCATCTTGGCTTTGCCCCAAAAGTCGAATTCAACACGTTTCGTGTAATTCTTGGATCCGTTTTTTACGCTGCAACAGTACGATCCACGAAATTACACAAAACACACGAAATAACACGAACGTCCTCTTGTTCGACTTTTGAGGCACCTCAATCGCTAGGGCTTGACCTGTAGTACCAAAGGCATCGGAGTATCGGGTGGCCCGGTTTGAATCTCACGACTGAAGCGCAGTGTTGTTCCGTCGAATAACCATTTGCCGTCGCTGCAACGCGACGCCGGCTCGATCGACTTCCCTTCACGGACCCGGATCGCATTCGCTGTTGCCTCTCGCTCCGCGCGGTACCGGAAGGCACGACGCCAAACCGATGAGAGGTCCGTACCCAGCTCATTCATCGGCGTGTTCACATCGCATTGTTTGGTGTCTACTAGCTGTGCGGCAATCGCGCGATCATGTTCGACCGAGTCGGCGAGCCACTTCGTCGGAAAAATTCGCGCACCGTCATTTACATACGACGACGCTTGGAACTGAAACGACTCGAGTAGGCGCCGCACGTTATCCCGTGCCTGTAATTCGCCGAGCCACGCCGGCGCGGGTAATGGCATTTTCCAGGCGACAGCATTGACCATGCGATCCATCGCGAGCGCTGCTGTCTGCGTCATCATCTGCGGGTGCCCATCCAACGAGCGTGCGAGTTTCCACACTGCGTGGAGTTCGTCCCAGGCTGTCGGATCGTTGGCGCGCGCTTTAGTGAGTGCGCTCGCAACAAGCATCCTCGCCATCGTCATGTGCAGTGTGCGCGCCGATATTGCGTTCGGGTCGCCGATTTCGTCGTAGCGCTCCCAGACCACGGCCTCGCGTAATAACAAGTCGCGAACGGCAGATAGTTCGGGTAAGGCTGGCGGTTCTCCGATAGTCAGTTCGCCTCGCGCGATCTCGCGTATCACAAAATCGTCCAGACCTTCGTTTTTTGGCAACGCCTTTGCGAGCGTGGCCAGCTTCACTGAGGCGTCATTAGCCTTTTGCGGTGGCCACCGTTCGCCGACCGCGTTGAGCGTGCCCATCTCGCCCGGCCATGGCTGTGAGGCTGATGTGGTAACGGCTTCTTCGTTTCGAAACCACAACGCGATGGAGCCGGCCACCCCGATTAGCGCCAACACGATTACCACGGCCTTCTTCAACATTCGATTAGTTTAGATTCGACGACTTACGCAAACCAATTGAACGGACAGGGTCACAGAAGCACGTTTCTCAAATGCAAGGGCCAAAGGCCCTATTACCTCCCGACTCCAAGGAGTGCTCTTACCGGCGACACGCCTTTCCCAACAATCATACTGAGTGCGATACAGTTGAGGACCACCGTGCACCAGTATCCAACCAAAAATGATGGCTTGCGCGTTTTGTGACGCAAGAGAACTTGAGCAATAAGCGCGCCGGGCCATCCACCGATCAAGCTCATCACATGCAGGGTTGACTCGGACGTTCTCCGTCTATTGTTTTGGGCCGCCGCCTTGTCCCGCGAGTAACAAGAAAATGTGGTGAGACTGGCAAGATAATAGAGGCCCAACCAACTCATTTCGAGCCATCCGGCTGCTGCTAGCGCGGCCAACAAGATGAGGAAACTCAATGCGAAAGCGATCGGCCCGACGATGCCCGCCCTCGGAATCTGACGCGGAACCGGTGCATCACTCGCGCCAACGAAGCAAACATCGTTTGCACAGCGGCGCCCCTGGGAATCTAACGCGAGCACGTAACTCACGGCTTGATTCACGCTTGGTCTGCGATCACGACGTTGAAGTGACGAGATGTGGAAAAATACCCCGCCTTTATGAGAGGCGATGAATCCGAATCCACGCTCATCGTCCCATTTTGAGATTCTTCCCCAAAGACGCATTTCTGTTTTTGAGCGATTTAATGACATCAGCTATCGGGATACGTGACCTTTTTTCCATTTACGACAACGCGACCTTTTGCAGAAAGCGCTGTGAGTACGTTGGCCACCTCCTCCTCCGACAGAAGCTCCTGGAAGTGTGAAAAGATTGTACTTTGCAAGGACGCAACCGTGGAGGGTCGATTTTTGGCGGATGCAATGCGCTTCTCGTAGAAATCTGCGGCCCGCTGTTTTGAGAGCAGCTTTTCGTTCGCTTTAACCAGTGGGATTTCCAAAACCGACGGCCAGCGGAAACAAAATATCTTGTGATCCTTTAGATGCTTGAGTAGCGGGTCGAAACCTTTGTCTTTGGAGATGATATGGAACCATGCGTCCGGATGGACTGCTGATAACTTTCCGACGTGATAGGCAATGTGAAAATCCAGGGCGCTTGCTCCCTGACCACTAATTTGGACATAACTACCATTGGAACCGAGAGATTGCAGCGCGTTGGCTGACGGGAAGTCGACCCACTTCAAATTAGGTCCGACAAATACTACGACGTGGAAATGCTCATGCTTGAGCTTTTCAATGTACTCCGGCTTAACGTTCTCTGAGTCAATCAAAACGAAATTGGTGCGCACATGCGTCTCCTATTCAAGGGACGGTCCCGTCTTCCACTATGGTAAGCGATCTGTTGTTGCTGAGAGGCATCGAAAGGTGAGGGGTTCCTACCGTAGTGACCCTTAGGGGCCCGATCCTACTGATAGACTCGACCTTCATGTTTGATCCATCCCGCGATGTGACGTCGATTTGGATCGTGATGTGTCCAGTGAATCGTTCCACCCTTGTCGTTCCACTCATACTCGCCGAAAAATCTTATTTCATCACCAACTTCGAGTGAAATAATTCGAGGTGCCAAATCAATATTGTGAGATATCAAAACTGTCTGGCCGGATTTTAGTGCAATGATAAATCGCTGATGCCGGCTCCCATCGTTATCGTCGGATAGGATCCGGCTCACGGTCCCGGTTCCCTCCACTTGAAGATCAGTTTCCTGTTGATCGAAAGCTTGCGCTAAACGTTGGTCACTCTCGCTGACGGTGGCCCCACTCTCAATCGCGGGCGCCGACGCGCACCCTCCAAGCATGCTGAGACAACAAAGAATTAATATAAGCAATCCGAATTTCTTATTCACTGGGTTATTCGGCCGGCTATTTCCCGTCCCTTTCTTGTGTTTTGGTTGAGCATTGAGGGGACCGCGGCAAATAGGACCAACACGGACGTAACTTCCGCGTCCCAAAAAATTAATCACATTCTGGTGATCTCGTGGATCGTTTTTTGGCTGCATAAAAAACGAACCACGAATCACACGACACTCACGAATAGCCTGTCGACTTGTGGATGAAGCTAACCAAATGTCTGTCTGCTGCCTTAGGAGTCCAACTTTGACTCTATCCTTCTGTCGGGAACCAACCATACCAGCGCCACTAAGACGTAAAGCCCGTCGGAAATCCACTGGTTCACGAAAGCCACAGGAATCGCCACCAGATAAACGAGCATCGAAAGCTTTCCCTTTATGTCCTTGCCTACGGCTTCCTTCAGCGGAGAGTGCTCGCCCTGACGCGCAATGATTAATGCTTGAAGAATTGTGTAAGACAATGCGGCAGCAAACAGCACAATTCCATAGGCTGCGGTCGGTAATTCAGCGAAGTGATTCTCTCCCATCCAACCCGTCGTGAACGGTACCAGCGACAACCAGAACAAGAGATTCATATTCGCCCAGAGGATCTTTCCGTTGATCCGGTCAGTGGCCTGAAACATGTGATGGTGATTGTTCCAATAAATTCCCAGATAGATAAAACTCAGCACATAGGTCAAGAACACTGGAAGGAGGGGACGCAGCGATTCGAAATCTGCGCCGTGGGGGATCTTCAATTCCAATACCATGATGGTAATCAGAATTGCGATTACGGCATCGCTGAATGCTTCAAGACGTCCTTTTTTCATCGCTCAATATTCTTCTACTGCTACCGCCACAGATGACTGTCCGAGATAGTTCCCGTGTGCTTGTGAATATCATAGAGGCCGTGAGGGGACGCGAGCATACTTTTCTTTCAAACGTAAGAAATACTTTTCAAACACCTCATAGGAGACCACAGCAAACAAGAGAGTGAGTATCGCCCCCAGTAGGAACTTTGCTGCTAAACGAGTGGGCTCATTGCTAAAAGAAGACCACCGGGCGGCGATAGTCAACGCGAGAAGATGAAAAACATACAAGCCATAAGAAATACGCCCGAGGTATATCAACGCTGCTGACCACCTGTTCTTAATCATCGTGGCGGATAGACAAGATAGAAAAATAAGAACACTGCCAACTGCTACAGCCGGGAAAAAAATAAGGCTCGACCACCCTGCAGTACGCGTAAAGCCCGAAACAACAACAAAGAGTGTCGCCCCCGCTAAACACATTATGACCCGCTTATTTTTGCGAATGCTCGGCGCGGCGCCTCGTAAAGACACCGCCAACAGCGCCCCGCAGGCTATCGGGTCAAGACGCGCGAATGTATTGCACCATATCCCCGGTGGTTTTGTGTCTGCGATTATTAGAACTAACCGGGCCCCAAAGGCGATGAACAACATGGCTACGCTGACTTGCACGATTCGCTTAATCCCAAATGCGTTGATTACCAGCGGCCAGAGTAAATAGAACTGCTCCTCAATTGACACGCTCCATAAAGGGGCGGCAGCTGAAGGCGGATATCCCCACCAGGCGCAAGCCCAGTTTCCCGCGAACAGCAGAAACGTGAGCGTGTACTTCAAGTCGAGGTATCCCCCCGCAGAACCAGGAGTGAGAATTAACAGCGCCAGAAATCCATAGTAGAGCGGCCAAATCCTTAAGGCTCTCCTAAAATAGAAAGCCCGCACGTTTACCCGCCCGTACTCAGCACTTTCTCGTATGAATAACTCAGTGATTAGATAAGAACTTAGCACCAGGAAAATATCGACTCCCAGTCCTCCGGAAAGAACCACGCTGCTCGCCAAATGAGCTAATGCCGGTGATAAGCCGTAATCGAGATACGTCTGGGCGTTAGAGGGAAAAGTGTGATGTATGAAGACTATGAAGAACGCAAAAAATCTAAGGACATCAATTTCCGGATGGTAAAACCGTTTGCTGCGAACATCTGCGACTACTCTGTCGGTTTTTACTTCACCGGAAGCCGGCAACTCTTGTGCGATTTCCATAGCTGCTTCAATCCGCGCAAACGTCCACGAACTACAGAAATATACCAAGTGTAATTTGTGGATCGCTTTTTCCCTGCATAACACCTATCCACGAAACTCACGAAGCGCACGAAATAACGTTAGGTCGACTTTTGAGGCAAAGCCAAACATTTGAAATCCACTTCTCCGCCCATGCGAAAAGGCACAACTTCAGCCGCGACGGGCCGACTCGATGGTCGCGATGTCGATCTTTTTCATCTCCATCATTGCCTCAAACGCGCGCTTCGCTGCGGCGCGATCGGGATCGGTTATCGCTTCGGTCAAAGCCACCGGCGTAATCTGCCATGACAGTCCCCATTTGTCCTTGCACCAACCACACGCACTCTCTTCCCCGCCGTTACCAACGATCGCATTCCAGTAACGATCGGTTTCGGCCTGGTCCATGGTTGCCACCTGAAATGAGAACGCTTCGTTGTGCTTAAACTCGGGTCCGCCGTTGAGCCCAAGGCATGGAATTCCCATGACGGTAAACTCGACCGTCAAGACATCCCCTTCCTTTCCGGAGGGAAAGTCTCCGGGGGCGCGATGGACCGCGCTAACGGATGAGTCGGGAAAGGTCTGGGCGTAAAAACGGGCTGCGTCTTCAGCCTCGCGATCGTACCAGAGGCAAATCGTATTCTTTGCTTGCGTCATCATTCATTTCTCCAGAACTCGATAAAGAATAACTTTTTTAGATGTAAACCGTTTTGTACTTTGACCGGTTTGAGCGCAGCAATTCACGCGTCACCCTTAGCGAACGACCCAATATAGCCGCCGCAGGAAACATGGACTAACCTCTGCGTCACTTTCGAGATAGATTTCCAGTCTTGAGCCGCGGCTCAAAAGCACTACAGTCGCCGCTTTCCGGCTAATGCTTTGCTACCTGCTTTTGGGCCATTACTACTTGGCCCGTTCCGACTATCGATGCGCTCGCAGTCGAGAGCTAAGTCGGATGATTCTGCCGGGCTTTTGAACATGCGCCTGGTTGCCGCGTATTTCATCGTGGGGGCCATGTGCCCCGAAAGACCGCAATGCCTTCTTTTTGTACCCCCGGCCGAGAAAGTCGTTACGCCCTTCGAATTCATCTTCACCTGTGAAGTACAGCGGCAGCAGGAAATTCGAAACGTCAACGCCGTCGACCTTATAGCTCTCAGCTTGTACCGCGTCACGCATCCCGTACCAATGGAAAACGCTTTTCTCTTCGGATTTGCCGGGTGAGACCCAGCGACCAGTAGATTGACCTCCGGGTCGGCGATCAACTCGAGTGCTTCATGCGATAGAGTGACTGTCCAGTTCTCGCCCAACTTCTTTGATAGTTCGGTGAAAACAAAGCCGAATGGGATGCCCCGGTTGTTGGTGTCGTGATAGCCCAAAGCATCCTCAACGTCAACTTCGTTCCACAGATAGAGAACTGAGTCCCCACGCATATCCTGAAGTTTGATTGTTTCAGGCTTGTCAGTGCTGCGGCCTTCCAGCCGGAGCGCGGCGCCGACGCTCCAATAAGGTTCAAAGTCGTGTGCGATCTGACGGTTGATGGCGCGAATTGCGACCTGTAGTTCTTCGTCTAAGACCTTGCCGTTGGTGTGAATTAATGATTGAGATAATCATCTGAAGAGGACTCCTTTCCCTTAGGCGTACCTCAAGTGTAAGCGGTGAATGTGGAGTGGTGAGGTTTTCCTGAGCAACCTCAATTCCCTGCCGTAGAGAAGGAAGGACTTCTTCCGTTCTTAATTCCCTAGCGGCCAACGCTAATGACAAGACGCGACATCGCAGGAAAACCAGCCTGCGTTACATCAGCAAATCTGCCACGGCCACGAAGCGAAACAACCTAAAGCGCAGCGGAATCTTCAACCTTCGCCCCAGCATTCATCTTGGGATACACGCGACACCGCTCAAGGCGTACACGGTGTCGGAGTTAACGGGTGAAAATCGCAATCACCAAGCCGGCAACAAGGTTAACGACAAAGCCGATTATGACCGCTACGCCCAGGATTTCACGCTTTCGCACTAACTTAATCAGGGCGGGTTTCTGAGTTTCGAACGCGAAAAAAGACAATGGATAGAGATTTACAAGCATTTTTCTAAGGCCAATGGATATGATCAATACGACTATCATCGCTACGCTCGCGATAATTATTCTTTCCTGTCGCATGAGCACATCTCGGACATTTGTGAAGTATTGGAGTTGCCCCACGAGTAATACGTTAAGTTTCTCCGCAGTATCTTGCGTCTTGATCGCCTCTTCTACTTGGACAGCATATTCGTTGCCTTTTGGAATTACGTTAGGATCAATATTTACTCCTACCTTTCGTGCATATAGGTAGTATGCGGAATTGGCCAGCAGAAACACCGATACTAGGACGAGTAGTAGTTTGACCGTGCGCACCAAATACGGCTTGAAAATGAAAGTTCGAATCGCCCACCCGTATTCCTGATCGCTACGACGTATTTCACGTGATAGTTGTTCAATGTTGAAACGAAACTCGAGTGACTTGCTGTAGGCGACGAGGTGAACTTGTCCTTTTTTCAGGAAATCAAGATGAATTCCTGCGCGTTCCGGTTGTGAGTACTGGATTGTGAGTATCTCCGGATCTGTGGTTCCACCGTCCAAATGCTTAATTAGCACATCAAGACTTTCGAAAGAGATCATTTGATCATCTGCGGTGGTCTCGTAACAAATGAATTCCAAGTCGCGCGCGCCATTAGTTGACTTCTGAGAAACGGATTCTCGGCATACCGCATCGATTCGTCGCAAAATGGGGGCGTCAAGGACGTATCCGGGCATGTTAAATGACCGGTGAATTTCAATAGAGGGATTGTCAGAATCAGCCATAGATTTGTTCGTTTGTTCAGTTTTTCGCTACCTTCTTGTTGCCGCAGCCAACCCACAAGCACGTCATGATACCCCAAAGAATTTATTATTGAGACTGGGTAAAGTGCGATGGTCTGCCCTGTCTCTAGACTGACCCAGCCACCAGATGAAGCGTTGGGCGTCCGGCTTGCTTTAGATCAGGAAATTCATACGCACCGACATACTCGTCGAAGGCTTCCGATCAGCTTTGGCTACTTTTATGAGGTGAAGGGTGCTTTCAGTTTTTCCGCGCCCACATCTTTCCTTTGATGACACCTTCCGTAACTCGGCATCACCGACATAAGGAACGCCGGTCACAGACGGAAACTCGACATGAACTCGAGTCCCAGCAACCCGTACGATACTAAGAGGGCGATTACCAACCTTTCATGGTTGGATATTGGAGAGCCCCCTAATCCGGAAGAATTTGGCGTGAAGCGCACGTGCACAAACACCGGATTATTGAAGAGGGTCGTGCCACCGATCCAGTCGCTTTCGATACCGTCTTGGGCGTAGCTCGAAGGACAAACAACCAACCAAACAGCATCGCGATTAACACATTCATCGGCAGTCGTTTCATTATCCATCCATCACAATCTCAAAGTTCATACGAAGTCGTTGTCATAGCTGCAATTTAAGACCGGCAGCTTTTAGTTCTTTGAGCAATGCAAAACCGATCGCTTCAACATCCGTCTCTACTTTTTTATATATCAAACCGCTGAGGTCGCTTGGAATTGCGACGTCGCCCTTATGAAGTGCGCAAACCCGATGTCTTCCGAGTTTGGCAACGAAATAGCCGAACTCGAATATCACGTTTTGTCTGGCTCGGAACTCTTTCATTCTGCTTGAGTCATCTAGGGTCTGCTGATCAGTCGCGAATGCCACATCATCGGGTGTCAATAGGATGAACACGAACGCCACATCGCTATTGGACTCAAACTTCTCAATTATCGTCTTTCCACCGTCCACTTCGCGATGCAGCACTATTGGGATAAGCCCAATCCGAGACAAGAACACCTCAAGTTCAATTTTCAATCCGTGATCATGTCCGTGAACAACAAAGACTTTCTTGCTGTTGGCATCCGCCTCAACCCTGGTCACTGCATCATCGGTTTCTAGTCGAGCGGGCGACGATTGCAACTCCAACAACTCACCAAAGATGTCGCCCTCCAGAAGCAATTCTCTTAGCGATTTAAGCGCGCCCAGGTATCCAGTTAGGGCTTGATCGAATTGATCTCGGTAATTGCCTTCGATTCGCGCCTCCTTTGCCGACGCGAGGTAAACAAATGGTTCGCCATTGGGCTTTACCGCGCGCGTAATGAGCCGCTCGATTCTAGCTGCCCAAGTATTCCAATCAGGCGACGGCTTCCTGCCATAAACCGCCTTGGGACCATGCTCCGGGTTGGAGTAGCTGCAGTTCTCCCATGTAAACCTGGAACCCTGTTCGATCAGGCTATCGATTCTGTCGATGATCTGGTTCATTCGCTCTCCTACGCGCGCATCATCGTTAGCCATAGAGAGGTCGCGCGCGATCAGTCCTCGGTGAGTTGTGAAGTCCATTCGCCTTCAAGGCAAGCTCGCGTCGACCGGTTAAAACGTACGTATAACTGAAACGGTCACTGCTGGCGTGATAAGGCTCCAATTCATCTTAGTTTTGAAATAACGTTAGCAGTCGTCGGGCAGGACTCAAAGACAAAAGGATAACCAGAAAGAACGAAAGGCGGAAGATTTATCCTTTATCCCTCTTCTTTCGTCCCTCATGGTTCATTTTCCGCCGATTTGCACGGATCGCTGTGCGAGTGCGCAGATCAAACTGATCTCCGGGCAAAAGCCAGTAGTACCAGTTCCGGTCATGCTTCTTATTATCGTAGATGGCCACCCGTCCTTTACCGAACACTTGAAAGCGATCTCCTCTAACTTGAATCCACGCCTTCTCGTCAATGCCGATACCCAGAAGCTTCGGGTGCGCATCTAATATCGTCACTAACTCATTTTGCCTCATCGCTTCCGTTAAGTGAGGATTGATCGCGACGTTTTTCAAAAACGCAAACCCCTGCTCGCGCCCTTTCACCATCAATACCGGCTTGTCGGGATTACCTCTGATCGTATAAGAGCCTTGAATAATCGCTCCGGCTGAATTGCCGCCCACCACACCACCGCGTTCCAGCACTGCTTCTATCTCGCTAAGCGTTCGTGTTCCAAGGTAGACCTGTGACAAACGACCGGGGTTGCCACCGCTTAACCAGACACCATGGGCCCTACGCAGGGGTTCGACGAATTCTCGAGAGTTAGCAGTTTTGCGGTTTCTCGTGTGAAGGATCGTGATGTTCTTGACGCCGAACATCTTTCTGAGTTCCTCCTGAAACTGCGGCGTATTTGCCGGAAGCGTGTCGGTGTACAACCACTCCCATATTAATCCGGAAGGAAGTCTAAGACTCGAGGCTGCGGTCGGGATGTAAACGATATTTGCGTCGGGTCCGCCGGCCAGGGCGACAAATTCCTTAATGCCAGTTTCCTGATCTCCGCCTGTAATGATCAATGTGCCTTTGGGAGGGCCGCTTGATGTTTGGGCTGTTGTGATCACCACACAAAAGGTGGCGATCGATAGCACAAACAAAACCTTCCGCAGCATAGTTAGATAATCCTCGCGTTAATCAAATCGCAGGAATTTAAACAACGTGTTTAGTGTTATTTCGTGGGATTCGTGGATAGTTTTTTAGGCAGCAAAGAAACGATCCACGAATTGCACGAACCACACGAAATAAGACGGGGCGCGCGCGAGGATGTCGTTCTTATATCCATCCCTTCCAGTGCGCAATCAACCACAGCACCGGCCAAATCCAAAATTGCACGACACATACGACAACTAATTTAATGAGTGGCTTACTTGGCAAAGACCCTGACGGACGCGGAGTCGTTCGCCACATCATCAACGAAACGGCCAACGCAATATACGTCAACACGTGATTCCACGGACAGAGCGGACACAAAACGTCCAGATGGACCAGCAGCCAGAAGAAGCGAAAAGTGAACAGCACTCCCACCACCAGCCAGAAGACCAGCGTCCGAATCACGTGATAGCGGTACTCAGGTCCCAACCTACTGCCAGCCGTCCACCAAATTAAGCAACCGAAGAAGAAGGCGAAACCGACAACAGCGTTCGGAACATAGAAGGCGCGAGCGTCAGGTGTTAGTAACACCCTGTCACAATCAATATTTGCGGTCCATGAGCAAATTCCTGTGCCTGGTTCAACCCAACCAGCCTGCAAAGCAATAAAGCGCCAACTCAAATAAGCTGTATCGAGAACGGTGACGAAAAGGACGGCGGTAAGCAGAAGTTGTAATTTGCGGGGGCGTGGGTTTGCAGACATCGGGTCAGAATTCGTGTTGATTCGTGGATCGCTTTTAGTTAGGTTCAAAAACAATCCACGAATTACACGAACAACCACATTAATTTCTCATGCCGGGGTTTTTCTCCGGAGATTGGTTGTCGAGGGCCAGGAACTAACAACCGCCAGGAGAACTACACTGCTCCTTACTCTTCCAATAGACCCTATTCCCCAGCAAAACGTACACGCCGCCATCGCCGGGCTGGATTTGCATGTTTCCAGACTGCGCCTGGGTTGAACTTCCTGCAAATAACAAGAAAGCCATTGCTGCCAGGGCGAGACCGATTACGAAACTCTTCAGATCAATCTGCCATGTATTCAACTTCATTATCGACACCTCTCGAGATTGGATTGCATTTATCAAAGCTATGAAAATGCCGCTCATATGCTGCAGCAGGTTATCTGCGCACACAAGTAGAGATCATTAAGGAAGGTCTTCAACTGCGCGGCGAGCAATCAATTGCCTATTCGCATTAGCGTTATTGCGGTTTCTTCGGCGCCTGTTCAGGGTATCGCTTCAAAAGCTCGGCCAGCGGCGGCACGTCGTATTTGGCTCGCTCGCTATCTGGCGTCTTTCGATCGATCGGGACAAGCTCTTCTTTCCCAGTCTCTTGATTGATTATTCGATTGGTCCCGTATTTCTGATAGCCTTCGGTCATGCTCAGGTAACGGTCAATCGAGGCAGCTATAAAATAGCGAGCGTCCTTATAACCGGCCTCGAAGGCGCCCTTAAATAAGTGATGGGCGAGAAAGTAATTATCGGGGCTGGTACTCACCAGTCGCTTCTCGCAGTAAGTAAAAGGCGTGTGGTCCAGGACAAGGGCGGCATTAAACTTATCCTCCGCGGTCCTTACCTCCATTTGTCCGATGAGAGAAAGCACGATTTTCACGCGCTCCTCATCTGTCCTGCCAAACTCTTTCCCGCGTCTCGAATCCTGATCCTCTTTTGCTAACTGCCTGAGCAACGGGTTCTGCGCCCGGGCGTCAGTCAATGTCAAAGAGGAACAAAGAATAACCATCAGCCCAGGTAGCAAGAGTCGGTATTTATTCAAGGCCAGCCTCCTCTGTTAATTAGTTCGTTCGTAATCTCGTAGCTCTTCACTTCGAAAGAATGCGTGAGAAGAACGACCGCACCTACTTCATCCCGCGCATTATTTCCGCAAGCGCGATGGCGGCGAAAAAACTCGCGACCAGGATTAACCCGCCGATGACCGCAAAGCCGACGACGGAGATGGCCGAAGCCGTCACGCCGCCGAATGATCTTCTCTCGACCAGACGTTTCACCGCGAACGCGCTCGCGGTGCCGAGGCCCAGCGCGCTGCCGAGGCCAAGGACAACGAAAAGAAGAAGGCCCGGGGTCGCCTGACTCTCGCTGTACCCGTTCATGCCCAACAGCAAGAGCAGGAGGCCGGCCGCGGCGGCGCCGAGTTGAATCATGACGGTCAGGATGAAGACGATTATTCTCACCATAGAGCGACAATACTTTCCGTAAACGTCAGTTGTCTAACGCCCGTCTTTCAGCTCGCGGCACGGTTGGCATCCGAGAAGTAATAAGATTACTTGAGAAGCGGGCGCAACGATTGTTGGAATGGCTTCGGTTAGAGAAGCATACCGTTATGCGCGGCGCATGCGTTAAGGTCTCTTCTCTTTACTCTCGCGGACCTTGGCGTCCACTCGAAGCAGTTCCGCGCATGCCTCGCCCTCCGCGCCGCCAACCTCCCACACCGTCGCGTCGGCGTAGAGGACGCACTTGATCTCCGCACTGCTCTTGAACGGCGCGCGCTCATCGTCGCCCAGGCCCTCCGCAGTGACCACGTTGGTAGGAGGTGAAGGGTATTCAACACGCAGGTTCGTGACCTCGCCGCGTCTGAGTTCCTGATGATTGATAACGCGACGCCTACCTAATTCCGCGCCATTAACCGGATCGGTAGTGACGTATTCCCAAACCACGCCCCGAATCTTCTTCAGTCCCGCGTTTTTCACCTTCAACGAGTACACGTAGAAGTAAGGCAGTTTCATCCGGTAGGGGAAACGGTTGGGTGGAATCGGCGGCGCGGTGCGCAGTTTCCCGTCGGGGTTTGAGCGCAGCCCGCCCGAAGGCTCCTCACGAGGTACACTGTCGGTGTTGGGTTTCGAGACCTTTCTGGACCAGGTTAACTCAAGGATTACCACCCCGTGTGACGTGTGGGTCGTTGTGGTATCTTGCGCCGGCGAGAGGTCGATGCCCAGCAGGCAAACTACGATGACCAGGAGTCCCTTCATAACAATTCTCCGCCCTTAGTAGACGCACGCCGCCCTTAGCCCAGCAAGGTAACACCAGGCTTCAAGAACAGTGCCATCGCGCCGTCAATTGCGCGTCTCTCAATACAACAAATCCACTCTATCTTTTCAGGAAGCATCCAGTGCCTTCTTGATCTGTTCCAGATGGTGCTCGTTATGCGCGGCGACTTTGTCAAACTCTTGTTTAAGGGTTCGTACGCCAGTTTCGTTATGCACAAACTCAAGATGGCCGCTGTCTTCGTAGTGCAGGCGCGCCTGGTAAATGATTCCATCTCTCACGGATGAATAAATACGCTGCGACACCATTAACGGCACGTTCGCATAATCCAACCCCCTGGCCCACGCATTCTCGTCAAATGCCCAGAGCACTTGCTTCGGCTCGCTAATAACACGCCTGATCCGGTCGTAAAGCACGGTTTCAGCGTCGGCAAGGTGATTCAGAATGTATCTTACCGTCCACTTGCCTGGTGCATAGCTCTTAACAAGGTGTACATGGTCTAACTCGTAGTACCTGAGCGTTGACGCCTTTGTTGCTTCAAGTCTTTCGATAATTTCCATCGTGTCCTCGATCATTTTCGGAAGCAGTCGCGCCGCGAAATCATTTAAGCGGTATCACAGCGAGCAAAGAACACAAAGGCACTAGCTGAAAGGAAAAGGTGCTTGCAGCAATGCTACGCGCGGATTCTCCAGGGTAACCAGCGAGGAACAGTTCCAAGATATCGCTGATACGACTCGCCAAACTTCTGCTTCAATACAGGTTCTTCATAAAGAACCACGAACAGATAGAAAAAGATAAATGCTATGGCTGCATATCCTAATAATGTGCTGGAGCCA
>DATEPF010000319.1:0-53149 GCA_035273325.1 Pyrinomonadaceae bacterium
AACAACGCCGAACCTATAATTGACCAGATAATCGGAAAACTCGTGGTGCCAATCTGCACGGCAAACAACTCCGGAAGACCCATAGCTCGCGACAGCCACATTCCCAACAGGGCCCCGACAAAACCTAGTGCGATGGACACCAAACAACCGCCGCGCGTGAATCCTGTGATTGCCTGCCCAAGTGCGCCACAAATCCCGGCAATAATCAGCAGTATGACTACATCAAGTATGGTCATGGTAACCCCTCTCTCTATTTTGTGCCCTTGTGGGCCAGCCACTCGCGGACCACTTCAGCGGGACTGCGTTTGTTAGCGTCAACTTCATAGTTCAATTGCCGCATTTCATCCGTCGTGATGGCGCCGGCCAACGTCGACTGCGCTTCTCTCAACGCAGCCACTCTGTCGATCGTGTCGCGCCGGCCGATGTACACAGCTTCATAAGGTGGAAAGTAGCGACGGTCGTCTTCCAGTTGGACCAGGTCGAGTGCCGCAATTCGTCCTTCAGTTGAATTGCCGGCGATTAAATCCACTTGCCCTGCCTGCAGCGCTATATACGTCAAGGAAAGATCCATCTCGCTAGGCCGCTGCGCAAATTGCAAAGAATACCTTTTGGAAAACCCCGGATAACCGTCGTCCCGCGTCATAAAATCCTGGCCAAAACCTGCGCGCCAATTTGCTGCGTGCGGTATCGCATCCGACACCGTCTTCAACTTCAGGCGTCTTGCATCAACGCCACGGACGAGAATGGCAAACGTGTTCTCGAACCCAAGCGGTTCAGTGACCACCAGGTTGAATTTCTCGTCATAATCCTTTTTGACTTGATTGAAGACTATAGCGGGATCTGTGTTAACGGGATAGCGCAGGATGGCTGTGTAGGCAGTCCCGGTGTACTCCGGGTAAATATCAATCTTTCCAGCCAGCACCGCATCGTGTGGCAAGTTGCCCCCTAATTCAAAGGTGCGTTCAACAGAGACGCCGCGCTGTTCGAGCATTTGGGCCATGATCTCCGCGAGGATTACTGATTCGGTAAAGTCTTTTGAACCAACCACGACGCGCGACGCAGCGTCAGATGCATTACCCGCATTCAGGTAGAAGAAACCTGCAATGACGAAGACTACAAGTGCCGCCGTCGCCAGCCACACCACCGTTCGCCGACCTTTTGTTTGTGTGGAACGGGACGTTACTGCAAAGCGACGCTCGAAGAATCCGAGAATAAAATCCGCGCCCAACGCCATTAGTGCTGCGGCGCCGGCGCCTGCCAGTAAAAGATTGTTGTCGTATTGCCGAAGCCCCCGAAAGATGTAGACACCTAGCCCGCCGGCGCCGACGGCAGCGGCAATCGTGGTGACCCCGATTGCGATTACCATGGCCACGCGTACGCCCGTCACAATCACGCTCATCGCCAACGGCAATTCAACCTGCCGGAGAATTTGCGTATCAGTCATACCCATGGCCACGGCAGCTTCGCGCACATTCGCATCCACACCCAGGATTCCCGTCACGGTGTTGCGAATGATTGGTAACAGCGAATAGAGAACAAGTGCGACCACGGCTGTGCGCGCGCCGATGCCACCGATAAATGGAAGTGGTATCAGAAACCCGAACAGCGCCAGGCTGGGTATGGTCTGCATGATGTTGGCTAATCCCAACACCGGCCCTCGCAGTGATTGCTTTCGCGTAAGAAGAATTCCAGCCGGTATGCCTATAGCGATCGCAATCAATATTGAGACCAGGACCAAATAAAAGTGATCGCGCACGTGGACCAGCAGCTCCGGCCAATTTTGTTGGAGAAATTGCCAGAAGTTCACGCGCGTGCATCCTCCTGTTCTGAAACCACAGCCGGAAATTCCAGTGTCTCGATGTACGCTAAAGCGCGCTCATCTTTTGATGAAAGGAAAGCATCGGGTGTTTCCAGCAAGATCAGTTGCCCCTGGTCCATCAACCCAATGCGCGAACCTAACAACAGGGCTTCCCGCACATCGTGGGTTACCAGCACTACTGTTTTGTTTAATTCCTTCGCGAGTGCTGCGAACTCGCGCTGCAGGCCGGCGCGCGTTAAAGGATCGAGCGCGCCAAACGGTTCATCCAGTAACAGCAATGGCGGATCGGCCGCCAGTGCTCGAGCCACGCCGACCCGCTGCCGTTGTCCACCGGATAACTCCGCCGGATAGCGCGTGGAAAAATCACCTGGTAATCCCACCATCTCCAGTAATTCATTCACGCGCGACTCGGTACGCGACGCAGGCCACTTCTCCAGGACGGGAACCAGTCCAATGTTTCTGCCAACTGTGAAGTGGGGAAACAGACCACCCTCCTGAATTACGTAACCCGTTTCTCGACGCAGGCGTATCGGGTCCCAATCACTCGTGGGCTTGCCTTTGACCAATACCTGCCCGAATGTGGGGAGGAATAACCGGTTGATAAGTTTTAGGGTAGTGGTTTTGCCGCAGCCAGACTTACCAAGCAGGACCAAGGTTTCGCCTTGTCGTACGGTGAAAGTGAGGTGCGAGATAACCGGTGTAGACGTATTGCCATGCTGAAAACTGACGTCGCGAAACTCTACCAGCGCGTTGTGTGGCGGTTCATCCATCGGTTCAGACGGCCATCAGCAAATTGCTGCTAAAGCGTTTTTCTGAATCGAGCCAGGTACGGGCAAGTTTGAATCCGGTCTTACCGGCGAGTTCGGCAATGTCGTCCAACCCGTATTTGTACGAGTTCTCGGTGTGGATTTGCTCGCCGGCAGCAAATCGGACCTGCATACCAAGCTGCTTAATATCGACTGTTTGATCTCGACAACTTTCAATGTAGATCTCTATGCGGCCTGCCTCCTCGTTGTAGAACGCGAGGTGTCGAAAGTGCCTCAGGTCGAACTCACCGCCGAGTTCGCGGTTAATGCGCGCCAGCACGTTTAGATTGAAGGCCGCGGTAACTCCCAGTGCATCGTTGTATGCCGCTTCCAGGGTCTGCCTGTCTTTCTTTAAATCAGCGCCCAGCAAGTGGGCATCACCTTCAGACAAGACAGTCCTGAGCGCGTGAAGAAACTTAACAGCCTCCGCCGGATCAAAGTTACTGATGTTTGAACCGAGGAACAGTGCCAGCGTGCGGCCGCGCGGATGTTTACTTAGTTCGGCCAGGGCCGCGAAATAATCGGCAGCGTAAGCTTCGATTCGCAACTGAGTGTACGACTGCAGAAGTATTCGTGAGCTGCTTTCCAAAGCAGAAGCGGAAATATCAACTGGAATGAAAAGTAGATTCGGTTGTTTTCTGAGCAGGGCTTCAATGATCAGGCGTGTTTTCGACGCGCTGCCACTGCCCATTTCGATTAGCGTTATGTTTCCGTCAACACTGGAAACGATTTCGTCCGCATAAAGCTGCAGAATTTCGTTTTCGGCGCGAGTTAAGTAGTACTCCGGTACCAGGCAAATCGCTTCAAAAAGTTGTGAACCCAGCTCATCGTAAAAATATTTCGGAAGAAAACGCTTTGGTTGACTTGAGAGGCCCCGGCGGACATCTTCAGCGAGTCCGCTGCGCGGATCGCGCGTCGCGAGTTTGTGGATGGTGAGGCCCGCGTTTGTCGCCGGCGATGGTTCTGTATGCTGCACGATAGGGGTTCTCAGTATTCCACCCGTAGACCCGCTGTGATGAAAAAGATTGCGGGTATGATACCGGATCAATGGGCCTTCCCGAACCCTGAGAGGCTAACTGCGCCCGCTTGACCGAGGACGAAATGCTAGGCAAGATCAGACCCTATGTTTTACCAGAAGTCCCTCGCGGCTAACTCAGGCCGCATTGAATTTCAGCGCAAATCTCTCCTCTTTTTGGCAGCGTTTCTGCTGTTGCCGTCTTCGGCAGTGGTTACATTTGGTCAGGGTTACACGACCGAAATGGCAACCAGTGAGAACGTGTCGCTAACGGTTAAGAGCCGTAACGGCAAGGTCAGTGTTTTGGCGGCGGATGAGGTGCAGAAAAAAATAACGATCGAAGCGACTTCGACCGGCGCTGCAGTTGATCCGACCCACGTCATCGCAATTGCCAAGGGCAATCACATCAACATCGAAGTAAAAGATCGGTCGAACAAAGACCGCATAGATCTGATTGTCCGCGTTCCGGTCCGTTCAAAAGTGAAGGTGGAGACGGAAGCAGGCGCCGTAGACGTCATCGGCAATCTTGAATCAGCTGAAGTCAGTTCAAACACCGGCACGATACACGCTGACGTTCCACTCGACGCGCTAAAGTTCAACTTTATCTGGCAGGCAAGCAAGCCACGGTACCTGAGCGACGTTGAGCTTCCCGAGATCAAAGAGAAGCGTGGTGGTGCCTTTTCAATATCGGGGACGCTCGGCGAAGAGAAACCGGAGAAGGAACAACGGGTCCAACTTACTTTCGTTACCCAACGCGGCGTCGTGCTTTTGAACGTAAATCCAAACATGGTGCCGTCGGATCTTCGCGAACGTCCGTTAACGGAAGCGGCGCGCGCCATCGTCCGCAGTGGTGACAGCGAGCTGATTGATGCAATTCGCAAAGTATCGCCCAAAATGTTTGGCGACTTCGCCCGCACCCTTCCGCCACCGGAAAAAGAACCCACGTTAGTCCGGCGTGCTCCGCCGGGGCAGTTTGTGAGTTCAGCATCGCCTCAACTGATGCGCTTCAACGCCAGCGTGACTGACCGGCATGGGCGGGCAATTGGTGGTATGAAGGAATCCGATTTCACGGTCTACGAAAACGGCGAAGAGCGGCGCGTGACGAATGTGGCCCAGACACAGGAGCCGTTTAATCTGGTGCTGCTGCTTGATGTCTCCGGAAGCGTCGAAGAGCGAATCGACTTCATTCGCAAGGCCGCGCGTGACTTTCTAAACACGGCCAGTCCGCAGGACCGGATTTCCATCATTAGTTTTCGTGACGACATTCAGATCATCTCTGACTTCACTACCGATCGCAGAATGCTTTCTCAAAAACTTGATGAGATCGACGCCGGCGGTGCGACCGCGCTCTACGATGCGCTGGGTTTCGTGCTGGCTGACACTCTGAAGAAGGTACGCGGTGAGCGGACTGCCATCGTGGTGCTCTCGGATGGTGACGACAACAAATCGTTTGTTCCCTTCCCTGCTATCCTCGAAGCGATCGCCGAATCCGGCGCGCTGGTCTATCCGTTGTACGTACCTTCCGGACTTATTCCTGAATCCAGCGTGCCGCGTCCGGAATCGACCATTGATCCTTTGCGCACGCGGTATCTAACTTTAACCACGCGCGCGGAAGAGGAAGGAAAACAGCTCGCCACCGTTTCCGGCGGCGTGTACTACCCGATCCGTCAATTGCGTGATTTGCAGCGGGCTTACGACGACGTGGTGGTACAACTGCGCACGGCTTACACGATCACTTACGCTTCCAATTCGCGCTCATCAAATTTACCGCGCGTTCGGGTGCGGGCAAACCGCGAGGGTGCGTCGGTGCGTTTAAGTCCGGTAGTGAACGTCGCCAACCCATAAGACGATCTAATGTCTGAACCACTTTTCGCATCGCTGTTCGACGAAACTGAACGGCGGCCGTTGACTGTCTCGCAGTTGACCGAATCGGTCCGCAAAGCCATCGAGGCCCGCTTCGCATCCGTGTGGGTGGAAGGCGAAATCTCAAACTTCAAATCTCATTCATCGGGTCACTGGTACTTCACCATCAAAGACGAGGGCGCTCAATTGCGCGCCAAATGCTTTCGTTCCGCGAACAGCCGCATACGCTTTCGCCCGAAGGATGGCCTGCACGTCAGGGCGCGGGGGCGGCTATCGGTTTACGAGGCACGTGGTGACTACGAGATGATCGTGGAAGCGCTGGATCCGGTCGGTGCGGGCGCTTTGCAGATTGCTTTCGAACAACTCCGTGATCGCCTGCAGGCGGAAGGACTGTTTGCGCCGGAACTGAAACGTCCGTTGCCACTTTTTCCTGGCCGGGTCGGCGTCGTTACATCGCCAACCGGGGCCGCCATTCGCGACATTCTCAATGTCATCACGCGTCGCACGAGTACTGTTCATGTGTTGTTCTCACCTGCACGCGTACAGGGTGAGAGCGCCGGACCGGATATCGCGCGAGCCATTAGACTTATCAATCAGCATCACGAGCGCGCGCAACGCGAACGCCGGTTTGATGATTTGATTGATGTGCTGATAGTCGGACGCGGTGGAGGATCAACGGAAGACCTGTGGGCCTTCAATCAGGAGGAGGTGGCGCGCGCGATTCGGGCGTCCGCAATACCCGTGATTTCGGCGGTCGGTCATGAAACCGATTTTACGATTGCCGACTTCGTGGCCGATAAGCGGGCCCCAACGCCATCCGCTGCTGCCGAATTGGTGGCTGCACGTGAAGATCAGATTTGTTCCGCGATCGAACAGATGGGCCAGAACCTGACGCGGTTGGTGCGTTACAAATTGGTTAACTCGCGGGCCCGGGTGCAGGAGCGCGCATTGTCGCGAGTGTTTAATGAAGTGCGCGGCAGGTTGCGCGACGCGCACGATGCCGCCAGCGTGGCCCAACACCGTTTACAAATCGAGGCAAACAGAACTCTACGAACAGCGAATGAGCGGGCAGAAGCACTAAACAGAAGTCTGGCACCAGCGCAGTTGCGTGCTCGTCTGGCTGAGGCTCGCGTACGCTACGAATCGGCGTATAGTAATTGCACGGCCGCGATGGAAAAAACGTGGGAAACGGGCGCGCAACGTCTTGGTTTAGCGGCAGCGTCTCTCGACGCTCTTTCGCCGCTGGCAGTTTTGCAACGCGGCTACGCAATCGCCCTGGGCCAGGATGGCCGGCTCTTGCGAGATACCGCGAAAGTTTCGGTAGGCGATGCTGTCAAAGTAAAACTAGCAAAAGGAAGTTTGACTGCTGAAGTTACGGACACTGAAAACGTTTAATGAGCACCAACGAACAGCCAAAGAGTTTTGAAGCATCACTTCAGGCCCTGGAACGGATCGTCCAGGAACTGGAACAGGGTGACCTGCCACTGGAAAAGAGTCTTGAGCTCTTTGAACAGGGGATTAATCTCTCGCGACAATGTCAGGATCGCCTGAATCAGGCGGAGCGGCGCATCGAGGTCTTACTGCGCGACAATCAGGGCCGTACCGTTGTCAGTCCATTCGAAGCGAAGACAGCGCGAGATGAAGACAGCGCTGACACGCGAACCGGATAGCACCTGCGGCTTGGCCGCGCCCGGTGCGGTAAGGCTTTGCCTTACCGTCGGCGCCATTTTTTAAGATGCGGCGAGGCTCAGCCTCGCCGCTGTTTATGAGGCCTGTATTTCGGAAAGGCTGAGCCTTTCCGCACCGGATGCGGCAAAGCCGCCTTCTCTCTAGGAATGACCACTACCGACATATCTCTTGAAACTTCTTTGCGTGAATTCCAGGTTGAGACGCAGGAATTAATCGATGCAGAGCTCGATAGGTTAATCCCGTCTGAATTAACTCCACCCGCGACCGTTCATTCCGCAATTCGTTGGAGCGTTTTTGCTGGCGGCAAGCGTTTCCGGCCCATGCTGCTTTGCGCCGTAGGTGAGTGTTTCGGTTCCCCCAGTGCAGCTCTGCTTCCGGCAGCCTGCGCCGTTGAGATGATCCACGCATACTCGCTAATCCACGACGACTTACCTTCAATGGATGATGACGATCTGCGGCGCGGACGCGCGACGTGTCACATACGTTTTGGTGAAGCTGCGGCAATACTGGCGGGTGACGCTCTGCAAGCACTCGCGTTCAAGACTGTTGCTGAAGATGAGAATTTATCGACTGAACAGCGCACGCGTTTGGTCCGAGAGATTGCGATCGCATCCGGGACTCCGTCAGGAATGGTTGCAGGTCAAGCCCTGGATCTGGACGCGGAGTCGCGGGCCGTTGGCGGCGACGAGTTGGAACAGATTCACCGGCTGAAAACCGGAGCTTTGATTGGTGCTGCCGCGCGATGCGGAGCGATCATCGCGAATGCAACAAACGCACAGCTTTCGGTGGTATCGGATTACGCGGCGCATCTCGGCCTTTTATTTCAGATAACGGACGACCTTTTGGACGTCACGGCCTCGGCTGAAGCGTTAGGGAAAACTCCCGGCAAAGACATGCGCGCAGCCAAAGCAACTTACGTAAACATTCACGGACTCGACGGTGCTCGCCAGCTTGGTGAACAGGTGCATGCCAGAGCACTCGCTACACTCGAACAGTTGGACCAGCGCACCGAACGTCTGCACGCGATCGCGGATTACATTCTCAATCGCACCACTTAGTTTCTTATTTCGTGTAATTCGTGGATCGGTCTTTCGGCCGACTATAAAAGCGATCCACGAATCACGCGAAATCTAGTTCTATCGATCCTTAATCATCGTAGTCCCGGCGTGATCGTGTAACACATCGTCAGGCTCCACTTCCCGGTAACCATGCTTTTGATAAAACAGGAAAGCTCCCGGCGCCGCGTGCAACCTAATCGCAGTTAGGCCGCGGGACCATCCGATCTCTTCAAGTTTTTTCAGTAACTGCGTGCCGATTTGCGCGCCTTGATGTTCAGGCATCACGTATAACCACTTTAACTGTTCGACGGCGCGCGTATCGATTCCACCAAAGCCGGCGATCTGTCCGTTAGCCTCCGCCACCACCATGCAACCGTCGGCGATTAACCTGCTCCAGGTCCTCTCCTGGCCGGAAGGCGGCCCGATGATATAAGTGTAAAGACGTTGAATTGATTCGAGGTCTCCAGCGAGTGCCAGGCGAAGACTAACTGCGGGAAACATTGTCAGTGCACGATTCCGGCTTTCTTTTGCATGGCCTTCAAGGTTTCCGGAATAAACGCCGTGATGTGATGTGATTCCTCACGACCATCCGCAAAAGATTGATATAGAGTGAAGTCTGGCAGGGACAAACAACTGAGCGGCGACTGAATGTTGTATCCAGTATCGATTCCGATCGCGCTGTGCGAGATATAAATTCCGTGACGACCGAGACGGCCTAACAGAGGCAGCAATGGCGTTGGCGTATGACCAAAAATGCACGGTTTGCCTTTGTAGTTTTTGTAAAACTCCATGTCACGCATCCATAGCAGCGCCTGTGGTGGCGTGTCTCTGGGATGCTTCTTGAGATCCAGTCCGGCATGAACGTAGATCGCAAAATCGTCTTCGTGATAATGCGGAAGCGCGCCGAGGAAATCCAGATCATCCGGCGGCATACTATTTTCTATTTCTTTGCGAGCGTCGGCGAGATCCTGTTCGCTGTGAATCTCGAGTGACTTACCGGTGTATTGCTGGTAGGTTCGCTCGCCTCCGGTGACCGGCGTAATCCAGAGATTCGCGCTGCCTTCGATGAAGTCCAATAACATCTGCTCGTGGTTTCCTCGCAAGCAGATGACGCGCTCCGGGTTCTCGCGATGCAGCTTCCTGACCAGGTCCACGCAACCGGGAGCATCCGGACCACGATCAATCAAGTCACCCAGAAACACCAACTGATCGGTCGCGGCATCACGCGGCACCATTTTCAGTAGCGCGTGTAACTGTGCACAGCGGCCGTGGACGTCGCCAACGACAAAGGTTTTCATCCGTCAGTTACCTCAGGTTTTTCAGTCGCTGACTTGATCCTGTTCATCAACTCCTGGAAGCGCGGATCGTCGTGAAGATCTGCCCAGTTCGGATCTGATTCGAACCACCGGTAGTTTTCGTTTCCTAAACTAATTGCGCGTTCCAGCCATTCCAGCGCTTTTACATGTCGGCCTTGTAATAAATACGCTGATGCCAGCCAGTAAGCAATGTCATGATCTTCGGCGGCAGCAGTTTTGACGCGGCTGGTCAGTTGTTGATCGGCCAGCTCATGTTTTCCCTGCGCGCTTAAGCAGATTGCCAGCATCGGCCGCACTCCGTCCATTTTTGGATGCCGCTCCAACACTCGTTCCATGATTCGGGTGGCTGCGTCGATTTCACCGCGATAATAAAGAACACGCGCTTTGAAGGTTTGAATCATAGGATGTTCGGGCTCGATCTCGGCGCCTTGTTCCAGCTCTTCCAGAGCCTCCTCATAACGCTGCTGGTACATGAAAATTCGGGCGCGGTTGTAACTGGTCACAACTCTCTCGCCCGGATTGAGGCGGACCATTCGATCGAAACTGCGCAGGGCGCGTTCGTACTCGCCGTCCAAACGCGCCACCACACCGCGTACGAAGTGGACACCCACGTCGTTTGGATATTCATTCCGCAACAACATTACTTCCTGGCGGGCCTTCCGTTTTTGCCCCCGCGTCAGGTAAATGAAAATCATCTGCATGCGCGCTTCCAGTAAGGTCGGATCCAGCGCCAGCGCTTTGTTAAACCCCGCTTCAGCTTTTTCGAAGTCTTTGGCTTCGCCCAGGCCTTTAATCACCCGATTCACATAACAACTGCCCAGCGCCGAATGTGCCAGTGCAAAATTAGGATCCATTTGAGTGGCGCGCTGAAAGTGTGTTATGGCTGCATCCAGATCGGCGAGCGAGATGGTGTGGTAGATAAACTGGCCCAGGCAATCGCGACCACGCAAATATTCTTCTGAGGCCGCGGCATCCGTCGTAGAACCTCTCTTAAGTTCGCCTTTCTCCGCAGCAGTTAGCTCGACCCGCAGCCCGTCCACGATGTGTTGAACGATCGTGTCTTGCACGCCGATGATGTCGCTGGCGTCAGCGTCAATTCTTTCACTCCAGAGGATTTCACCCGTGCGCACATCCAGCAATTGCGCCGTCACCCTCAGACGTTCGGCGACGCGCAGAAAACTAGCTGTGAGAATGGCGTCCACGGCCAACTCCATTCCCACATCTGCAGGATCAAACTGCTTGCCCTGATACTTCACGATTACCGACGACGGTCGAACTACCAGCGAACGCACGCGCGCCAGTTCAGTAATCACCGCATCCGCGAGTGAAAACTCGTAGAACGCGGTCTCCGGATCACTACCGAGGTTCTTGAATGGCATGATCGCTACACTCTTGCGCTCGCGATCGCCGAGCGTGGTGGGCGTCTCATGCGAATCGGGGGATTGTTCGCTGCGCATGCGCCCCGAGGAACTGGAATTATCGACGCCCGTCACATTCTTAAACCAACGAAAGGCCCGGCTGATCGGGCTCTCCTGCGAAAGATGACGAGGAGCAACCGGCAAACCGCTGTTATCCATCACGGTGCCGCTGGTGAGGCTTAAGTCCCTCACCACCGCGCGCAACTCGTCGCGGAAATGTGATACCTGCTGATAACGATCCCGCGGATGCTTCTTCAGTGCACGATCGAGAATTTGCTGGAGTCTGGGCGGAACGGGGTCCGGACGAGCTGTACTGAGCGGTTCCGGTTCTTCATTAAGGACCGCATGGCGCACATCGACAGCAGTTTTTCCCTTAAAGGGCCACGTGCCGGTCAACATCTCGTAAAGCAAAACGCCCGTCGAAAAGATGTCTGCGCGAGAATCAACGCGATCACCGCGCGCCTGTTCCGGCGCAGCATATGTTGCCGTTCCGTAAGGTATGCCGACTTCAGTCAGCTCGGTGTGATGGATACCCGACGTACGGGCGGCATCGTCGTCAAGCAGTTTCGCGAGGCCAAAGTCTAGTATCTTCGCCTGGCCCTTATTGTTCACCATCACGTTCCCGGCTTTGATGTCGCGATGGATGATGCCCTGCGCATGGGCCACTGCCAGCGCGTCCGTCACTTGAATGGCGATCGACAAAGCGCTTTCAAGTTGCAGCGGCTTTCCATTGACGAGCTGCCGCACATTGCGTCCGGCAATGTATTGCATAGCAATAAAGTGGACGCCGTCAATTTCGTTGAGATCGAAGATGGTGCAAATGTTTGGATGATCGAGTGCTGACGCCAGGCGGGCTTCTCGTTCGAAACGTTTGAGGTTGGCTGACTTCGCCACCAACTCTTCGGGCAGCACTTTAATTACGACTGTGCGGCCGAGCTTTGAGTCAACGGCTTTATAGACCGTTCCCTGTCCGCCCGCACCGAGCTTCTCGAGAATTTTGTAATTCCCCAGCGTTGTTCCAACCATGAGGGCTCTTTGCTTTCAACCTATTTAACCCCCAACCGTAGAGAACGGCAACCGCAGCCGCATATCAGTGAGCGCCTTTGGGTTATTTCGTGTATTTGTGGATTGGTTAATACGGTCCACGAAACACAAAAAATAACGCGAGGTCGCTCGATTGCCGTACGACTAACACCGGCGTATCTTTGTGAACACAAACTGCACCGTCTGCCCAACCACGAACATGATGATAACCGCATCAGGAAACTTGCTCCGAGCATTGACATTAGTGGTGCTCGTTTGTTTGGTGATCCCGATTGCGGCCCAGTCACCGGCTACGAATGACGAACAGGAACTGCAGCAAAAACGGGAGCTAACCCAAAAGGCTTATACGCTCGTAGATGAAATTTCAACGGCCGCTCTCGGTCTGAAGTTGCCGGAAAACCGAGCGTTTGTTCTTACCTCGGCCGCCGATCTGTTGTGGGGCCACGATGAAAAACGGGCCCGTGCACTTTTTTGGGACGCCCTGAACAGTATCAACCTACTCGTTGATCCGGTTGGAAACGGAACAACACCATCAGTTAAGAAAAACGCGCACAAGCATTACTTCGCGATCTACACATTAAGGCAAGGCCTGCTGCGCACGGTAGCCAAACGAGATCATCAACTGGCTTTGGATATGTTGCGCACGACACGTCAGGTGCCGGTGGAGCAAGTTAAAACCAGCTATCGGCTACCTGACGACAGTGAACTCGAACAACAAATCGTGACCGAGGCCGCCGCCCGAGATCCGCAAAAAGGTTTGCAGATTGCGCGTGACAGCCTGGCGAAGGGACTGACACTCCAGTTACTGGAACTGCTGGATCGTCTGAACCAGCGTGACCAGGAAGTGGCCGCACAATTTGCGGTCGATATTGTCAATAAGCTGCACACGAAAAATCTGCCGACCGATATCCTTGCATCGCAAATTGCTCTCAACCTGGTTCGCTGGAGTCGAAAACCAAGTACGATTGAACCGGAAAAAGATTCGGCGGCACACGAATCTTACCAATTGAAGCTTGGCGACGAGGCCCGGCGTGAATTAGTGGAGATGCTCGCAAATGCTGCGATAACTGCTTCCGCTAATTCGACGCTGCTGAACTCTATCAATGAAATCATGCCGGAGATTCAGCGGTTTGTGCCGGAGAGACTAGCGCTGCTGCAAAAGAAGCTAAGCGTGTTCGAACAAACGCTTAACAAAGAGCAGCGTTCGTGGAACGATTACGCCTCGCTGCTACGCACCGGTTCACCGGAGGACATGATCGCCGGGTCGCTGACACGTGACCACGACGAACAGCGGCTAATGCTTCGCCAGCAAGCGATTCTCCTGGCCGTACGCACGCGTCGCACAGAAGCGCTGGGCGAGTTCATCAGGAACGAAATCGTAAACGACTCGCTGCGGCGTTCGTTGATGGATGACATTGACTCGCAACAAATCACTGCCGCGGCCGGTCGCGGCGATGCGGATGAGCTGCGAACACTATTGCCCCGCGTCCGTCGTACGGAAGAACGAGCGCGTGCCATGGCCGAGATTGCGGTAGTGTTAGAGAAAAAGGGCGATCACGATGAAGCGGTAAGGTTGTTGGACCAAGCACGCACTCTAATCAAGGTTGACTTCGAAAGCGAGGCTCAATCAAATGCGCTTTTCGCCCTGGTGGCAGCATATGCACTAGTTGAACCTCCCAAAGCGTTTGCGATTATTGAAAGAACTATCGATCGTGCGAACGAGCAAATTAATAAGGCATTGTTGTTGGACAAGATCGCAAGGACAGGTCTGGTCAAGAACGGGGAGCTCTTGATGCAGACCGCAACCACCATTTCGCCCGAGTACATGCTGTTTAGATACGGCAAAGCGATGACTGCGTTGGCAAATGCAGATTTCAACCGGACCAGGACGGCGGCACATCGTTTTGAGCGAATGGAGCTGCGTTTAATGATGCGGCTGCTGCTGGCCGAGTCGTTGCTCGAAGATGGAAGGAGAACAAAGTGAAGCAATCGATTGTTGTCGGATTATTGGTGTTGATGCTGACGGGGTCGGCAAGCAGTGGTAGTCAAATTCAGACTAATACTGCGATTGAGCAGTTTTGGGGGAAATTCCGGGAGGCTGTCACCAGGGAGAACAAGCCGGCAGTGGCTGCGTTATCAAAGTTTCCAATTTCTATGCCATATGGAATAGCGAGCGTGAGAAACCGCGCGCAATTGACCAGACGCTACCGCGATGTTTTCAACCACGACGGCAGCTCGGCTTCAGAATGCTTCACTACGGCGAAGCCCGTCGTTGATCCAACGTCACCCGGAAACTTTACAGTGGGTTGCAAGAACCTGGCCGGTGACGAAGTAATTATCTACCACTTCAAACGCACACCTGCGGGCTGGAAATTCACTCACCTCGACAACATTAACGAATAGGTCGAATGCATTCGTTCGTGTAATTCGTGTCGTTAGTGGATCGTTTTTTAGTTACATCAAAAGACGATCTACGAATTACACGAACACCACGAAATAGCGATCTACTTTTCAAGTCCCATCTGCCAAAGCATAAAGGCGTAGTCGTATGCGATTTCGCGCAGGTAATCATAACGACCGGAGGACCCGCCGTGGCCTGCTCCCATATTCGTTTTCAGTATCAGCGGATTCTTGTCCGTCTTCATTTCCCGCATCCTCGCGACTAACTTTGCGCCTTCCCAATACGGGACCTGGCTATCGTTTAACGAAACCTTCACCAGTGTCGCCGGATAATCCTTCGCCGCGATGTTGTCGTAAGGCGAATACTGTTTCATGTATTCAAAGGCCGCCTTCTCATTCGGGTTACCCCACTCGGTATATTCGCTGGTGGTTAATGGTAACGACGCATCAAGCATCGTGTTCAGCACATCCACAAACGGGACTTGCGACACGACGGCTTTGAATAGGTCGGGACGCATGTTGCTTACGGCGCCCATCAACAACCCACCGGCACTGCCCCCCTGAATCACCAGGCGATCGCTGGAGGTGTACTTGTTCTTCACCAGATGTTCGGCGCTGGCGATGAAGTCGGTGAACGTATTCATCTTCTTCATCATTCTTCCCTGCTGACGCCACTCCTCACCCAGCTCACCCCCGCCGCGGATGTGCGCGATTGCGAAAATGGCGCCGCGGTCCAACAGGCTTAGCCTGTTGGAACTAAAACTCGGCGCGATCGAATAACCGTAGGAGCCATACCCGTAGAGCAGCGCAGGTGCGCTGCCATCAAGCTTCGTCCCTTTTCGGTAAACGATGGAAATCGGGACCTTCGTGCCATCTGAAGCAGTGGCGAAAACACGCTCTGACTGGTAGTTACTCTTGCTGAATCCGCCCGGCACTTCCGTTTCTTTCAGGAGCGTGGCCTTGCCCGTATTCATGTCGTAATCGAAAACTGATTTCGGCGTCACCAGAGACTCGTAGCTGTAGCGAACCACTGGAGTCGAAAATTCACGGTTTTGCGTCACGGATGCTGAATACACCGGCTCCGGAAATTTCACATGGTGGCGCTTGTTCGTTTTGAAGTTGTGAATCTCGATTTGCTCCAATCCGTTGTTCCACTCCGACAGTACGAGGTGGTTTTCGAACAAATCGATATCGGAGATCTTTACTTCGGGACGATGCGCGACTAATTCCTTCCAGTTGGCCTGGCCAGGACTTGCAACCGGGGCCGTGACAACGCGAAAGTTTTTGGCGCCCTTGTTGGTTCGCACGTAAAACATTCCGTCACGATGGTCCACGCCGTACTCATGCTCTGCCTCTCGAGGGCTGATCACCTTCAAAGATGTAGTCGGTGCAGCCGCAGGCAGGTAGTGATACTCAGTCGATGTTTTGGCTTCAGATCCTACGAAGATGATTGACTTATCCCGCGAACGGTAGGCAAAGACGTCAAACAGCTCGTCCTTCTCTTCATAAACCTGGTCCGTCTTCCCTCCCAGCACATGTCTGAAAAACTTGTCTGAGCGCTTAGTGGTGGCGTCTTCGGTTGTGAAGAAAATCGTTTTGTTATCGGGGGCCCAGGCCACGTATCCAACCCGTTCAAAGGTGTCGGGGAGAAGCTGACCGGTGCGCAGGTCTTTGATCTGTAATTTGTATTGCCGGTATCCGGTCGTGTCTGTTGAATAAGCCAACAAATTGCCGTCATCACTTGGCACGAACGCGCCCACGCTGTAGAAACCGAATCCTTTCGAAAGCTCATTCAGGTCCAGCAGGACTTCTTCCTTGCCCCCGGCCAACTCTTTTTTGCGGGCGTAGATTGGGTACTGTTTTCCCTTCTCCGTGCGGGTGTAATAGAAGTGATCTCCCCACCGGTACGGGACCGTGTCGTCCGTCTCTTTAATATGGCTCACCATTTCCTGGTAAAGCTTTTCCTGCAACGGCTGGCGCGGACTCATGATCGTATCTGCGTAAGCGTTTTCGGCTTCCAGATGCTTGATGACATCGGGATTCGACTTCTCGCGCAGCCAGAAGAAGTCGTCACTCATCGTGTCGTTGTGGATCTTGGTAATCTTGGGTTTCTTTGTCGGCATAGGTGGCTGAGGCTTTTCGGCTCCTCCGTTCATCTGGGCAACGGCGCTCGAATTATTTGAAGTGATTAATGACAACAAAACAAACAACAGCACAGCGGGGATAGTCAGTGATCTTTTCATCTCGAGCCTTCTTATTATTGATTTGCGTTCGCTGATCGCGGGGAGATGCTTAAGAGACCTTGTGGCGAGACGGCGCACGGCCGTCAGTCATGCACGGTTCAACCACGCGGGGGCTGGCCCCAACCCGAACCTTTGTATTTGCCATCCTCAACGATACAAGGGACGGTGGGGTCGCCGCCGGAAAGACCGAGCATTTCCTTGCGGCGCGCGCGATCGTTTTGGGCGTCGTATTCTGTGAACGAGATGCCCTTCGAGTTATAGAAATCTCGCGCCTGCTGACAATAGGGACATCCGGGTTTTGTATAGATAACCAGGGCCAAGTAGTTTCACCTCCGAAGTCATTAGTTTAGCAATCCGCGGACGCAGATGCGAACCGCCGACTGTAGTGTCACCGGCCTTAAAACCGCTATACTCTGCGCCGATGAGTGAGCAAACGTGCGAGCCCATGCCGCCGCCTAACAATGATTTACTCGATCCGTATGAACGGCTCGTGAGCATCGAAGTGTTAGGACAAAAAGTCGACGTGCCGGAGAAGAACCGTTTGCTGCGGTGCTTTCAATTTCTATCTCTCAACACAATTTCCTACGGCGATTTTTGTTGGAACGGCGACTGCACCAATTGCCAGGTGTGGTACTACACCGAAGACGAGGCTAACGTTCGTCCGGGACTCGCCTGTCGCATGGAAGTCATCGAAGGGATGGTCATTACGTCCATGAGCCCCTTCATTAAGCTTCAGGGAATAACGAGATAGTTAATATTTGGGCACGCTGGGATCAACGTCATTTGACCAGGCAGTAATCCCGCCTTTTAAATTCGACAGCTTTCCTGTGAATCCCGATTGCTGCAAGGCCTGGATGGCCCGTGCGCTGCGGCCGCCCATTTTACAATGAACGACAGTCTCTCGATTAGGATCTATTTCCGACATCCGATTGATGACCTGGCCCAAGGGGATGTGAATTGAATTCGGGAGTTTCGCGACTGCTACTTCGTTCGCTTCACGCACATCGATGATTTGAATATCGTCGCCATTGTCCAGACGTGCTTTTAGGTCCGTCGCAGAAATCTCCGGCATTGACTGTTGTTGACTCATGATTCCTCCAGATGAATTGATTGGGTCAACATTCTAGCCAGCGCAGGCGCAGGGCACAAAGTGGGATGAATTTCGAGCGAGGGCTCACTTCGAATCAGAGCGACCTGGTCACTCTGGCAGCGGTTCTGAAGGTGCTCACATCTCATAACATTTGCTGAAGCGAGCCACCCGGTCGGTACCGCTCCCGGTTCTGATCCGTTATCCGCTAAACTACAGGCTCACGTCATCCTTTGGTTGAGGTCTTCGCATGCGGTTTGAGTTTTATCATCCCGGTCTGGCCGATGTTCCGAAGCTTTCAGTCGACGGAACTGTCGACAATAGCGTCCACTTCTCTCACTGGCAGGGAAACACCACTGCCGCGGAAGTCAAAGCCGACACTTCGACTGAAATTGCACTGAACCTGGTCGCCTCTCCCAATAAAGACAAACTAACCCAGGGAATTGAATTGGTTACCAACAACCATTTCGACACCGACGGCGTGCTTTCTGTTTGGAGTGTGCTGAATGGTGAGCGAGCTCTCGGTCTGCACGACGAATTAATTGCAGCGGCAGAAGCCGGTGACTTCTCGGAGTTAAAGACTGAAGATGCTGTGCGGGCGAGCATCGTGATTCAGGGAACGGATCAGCCGATTCCCGACGAGCAGCCAGGTTCGCCAATCGCTGCTCAACTGGCCGGCGAGCCTGTCGAGGACGAAGCGCGTGCTTACAAATTGGTCTTGCCGGAAGTTGAAAAGATTATCACCAGAACGAATGACTACGAGCAGTTATGGCGCGAGCCGTGGCGTCGAATCGCGACCGCTATTGAGAGCTTCGAACGTGGTTCAAGTAAAGTCAGTGAACTGGCGAACGGGTTGTCGTTGATTGTTCTGGAGCCCGATGCGTTTGGCGCTAACGGCTTTGATGCCACGCGACACACCGCACCATTCACTGCCATTTCTCGTTACGCGAAAGGACAGTTGTTTCTGATCGCCACTCCGGTCCGTAACGGGTGGGCCTACCGGATCGATTATCCCTACTACTCATGGGCTGAAACTGTCGTTCGTCCGAGGATTACACGCCACGACTTCGCCACCCATGTATTGCAGCTCAATGGACTGGAAAACGGCGACGGTCAGTGGGTGTTAGACAAGACTGAGCTCTCGTCCGCGATTAAGTTCACCGGTGCTGACGGGAAGTTGGGAACGTCGAGGCTGACTCCGGAACAAGTGGGAGAGTCGCTCAAAAGCTTTCTTTCCTCGCAGCTCCATTTGGCGGCGGGTGGCGCCCACGACGTTTAAAAATTCATGCATGACGTCGTCATACTCGGCGCCGGCCCGGCGGGAATCTCAGCTGCTTTGTGGTGCGATGAGCTTGGCTTGGATACGCTTCTTCTGGAACAGCGGGAAGAGATCGGCGGTCAACTTCATAATATTCATGGACCGATTTTGAATTATCCGGGTCTGCCCGCAGCCAATGGTCAGGAGTTTCTGGCGAAGTTCTCCGAGAGGGTTAACGATGCTGAGTTCGACATCTGGACCAGCGTTGAAATTGAGAACGTAGACGTAAAGTCAAAACAAATTTTCCTGCGCAGTGGCGAAATCCTGCAGACGATATTCCTGATAGTTGCGACTGGGGTTCGACGAAGGTCACTAGGTGTTCCCGGTGAGACTGAATTTACGGACCGCGGGATAATCGAATCGCCAACCCGGGACAGGCATGAGTTTGCGGGAAAGGATGTGTGCATCGTTGGCGGCGGTGATGCAGCCGCGGAAAACGCTCTGTTGCTCGCCGAAGTTTGCCCCACAGTGACGCTGGTCCATCGCAATAGGAAACTTAAAGCGCGTCGAGAATTTGTTGAGCAGTTGCAGACCCAGCATTGCATTACTGTTTTTCCTGAGTCGGCGGTGATACGAATACTTGGCAACGACCGCGTTGAAGCTGTTGAGATCTTGCGTAAGGACGCGATTAAACCGTTTCAGATGGCCGTGGGTGGAGTGGCGATCAGAATTGGAGTAGAACCAAACACCGGCTTCGTCCGAGACCAGCTAAATCTGGACAAGCAGGGATATGTACTCGTAAACAATAATCTCGAGACCAGCGTCGAAAATGTGTTCGCCATCGGTGACGTTGCGTCACCGCATTCGCCGACGATCAGCACCGCTAGTGGAAATGGCGCGACGGTTGCCAAAGTGATCGCGTCGAAACTGCAGCAGAAACGTTCTTAAGGGTTTTGAATGAAAGTTCATTTGTGGCAAATACTCACGTGCGGCGCCGTCATCGGGTTAATCGTTGGCGTGTTGTTGGAAATTGGGCGACAGATGCAAAACGCTCGCACAATTGGTCCCGACTTCCTGAAGCCTGAAGTGATTCCAGTGACTGTGGCGTTTCTATTTGCCACACTCGGCGCCGCGGTGTGGTTCGTTTGGATTCGTAAAAGCCGTTGAGCACATGACGAGCGAATTGGCATATACCGACGCACATATCGCTGCTTACCCGGTGGAATACATCGCGGGCATCGATCTCTATAACGCCGGTGAGTTTCATGCCGCCCACGATGCCTGGGAAGAACGTTGGATGGGAGAAGTGGCGGCGCAGGAAAAACTCTTTCTGCAAGCCATGATTCAATCGGCGGTCGCTTTTCACCATCTCGAGATCGGTAGACCTGGTGCTGCGCGGCAAATGTATCAACGCGCGAAAGAAAAGTTTGCTCGATTGGGCAGTAACGTCTTTATGTCGTTGGACCTGGTGAATTATCAGGCCCAGCTCGATGCGGCGTTGTCGTGGTTGTTGACCGCCGCGGATCCGCGTGAACTGGTTGCGCCCAACTTTGAACCGCCAAAGATTCGACTCTTGTCGGAGTTGAACGACTACGAATGAGTTTGATGTCATCACTGCTACACAACCTGCGACTGCTTCTAATCGCCGCGTGGCTGGGCGCAGCAATTTTTTTCAGTGCGGCAGTCGCGCCTACTGCATTCCAGGTTGCGCGCGCGTTTAATCTGTCCAACACCGGAGAGGTTGCCGGCGCGATGGTGAGTCGAACTCTGGTCATCATTAACATCAGCGGGTTTGTGATCAGTGTCTCGGTGATCCTGCTCAGTCTCCTGCTCAAGAAGTACTACAAAACTTCTTCGTTTGTAGCGCAATTGGTTTTGCTGATGGTGGTGCTGGTGAGTACCGCGGTGGGTGAATGGATAATTGCGGCGAGAATGCGAGACCTGCGCACCGCTATGACCATACCCATCGAGCAGGTCGCGACCGGCGACCCTATGCGGGTAGCGTTTCAGGCGCTTCATGGCTATTCTGTCGCCGCGCTTTCTGTTGCTATTATTGCCGCCCTGATCGCATTTATTTTTATGGCACAACGTCGCGCGACGTGAGGAACTGAATTGGAAATCATTGAACAGTTGGACGAATGGCGTCGACGTTACGACGACTGGAAAAAGGATGAACGCGCCAGTGGTGACGACCTCGGGGATTCGTATCCGTTCGTTAGGAATCGCCGCGCGCCGTTCGCGCCGGCCCGACGTGCACTGCCGATGCTCAACCTCGCATTGATTTCCTCAGCCGGGGCTTACATAGACGGGACGCAACCTTTCGACATCTCATCCAACGAAGGTGACTTAACTTTTCGCGAGATTCCCTCGGAAATCCAACCGGAAGACTTGCGATTCGCCGGCAGGGGCTATGACCAATCCGCAATCGAAAGTGATATCAATTCGCAGCTGCCGCTAGCCCGGTTATTCGAATTCGAAGGCAATGGAATCATCGGGCAGTTCAACCCGGTATTTTGGAGTTTCTGCGGATTCATTCCTGATGCGGGACGAGTGGTCGATGAATTGGCGCCAGCGCTTATCGAACGAATCAACGGCAGTGAAGTTCAGGCGGCGTTATTAATTCCAGCCTCGCCCCTCTGTCATCAGACGGTTTCGCTAATCGCTCGCGGCCTCGAACTCAGTGGCATTCCCACGATGACGTTGGCTGTTCTCCAGGACATCGTAGCGTCTGTTCGTCCACCACGCGCAGGCGTATATGCGGGCGAATTAGGAAGCGTGGCAGGCCTTCCAAATTATCCGGAACATCAGCGACGAATTCTCGATGAAGCCCTGCGGTTGATCGAACCTATGGACCAAGCCGGGGTTCGGAAACTTACCGTTACGTTGGGTAGCAGTGTTCAAGTAGCTCGCGGCGAGAGATAACCCCTTCCCCATGAAAACAGTCGGCCGGTTATTCCTGGCGTTTATTGCCATCGCCGCTATTGTTATCGCGTATTTGGCGTTCTGGCCCGTACCAATCTCACCGGTCGCCTGGACACCTCCCGCGCCGCCAGAACTGAACGGCCCTTACCTACCAAACTCATTGCTAGCCACTACCGAACGACTCTCATTGGGCGAGGGATTCGCACCTGAAGGTATCGCCATTGATTCGCAGGATCGAATTTACGCCGGGTTCGATGACGGGAGGATTATCCGACTTCAACCCGATGGAACTAAGCCGGAAGCTTTTGCTAACACTCTCGGGCGGCCACTCGGGATGATCTTCGACAAAGATGGCAAGCTTATTGTCGCCGACGCCAACAAAGGACTGCTGTCGATCTCCACGGACGGTTCCATTTCCACCTTGGCGACTGAATCTGATGGCGTGCCTTTCCGATGTACTAACGTGGTGGATATTGCGAATGACGGCACGATCTATTTCAGTGACGCGTCAAACAAGTTTCCCCTGTCCAACTACAAGGCAGATTTAATCGAGCACGGCGCAAACGGCCGGTTGCTCTCGTACAATCCAAATACGAAAACAACTACCACGCTTTTAAGCGGCCTCTCGTTCGCAAACGGGGTTGCAGTCAGTCCGGACCAATCATTTGTGCTGGTGGTTGAAACGGGGAAATATAGAATTCACCGCTACTGGGTGATGGGACCCAGGCAGGGCCAATCCGATATCTTCATAGAAAATCTTCCCGGATTTCCGGATGGTCTATCTTCCAACCGGCGCGATACATTCTGGCTGGCATTGGTCACGCCGCGAGATAAAACATTAGATACACTGCTGCCCTATCCATCGCTGCGAAAAGTAATTCTTCGTTTGCCGAAATTTCTTCAGCCCGCTCCCAAACGCTACAGCTTCGTGCTGGGACTCGACAGTAACGGTAACGTAACAAAGAATTTCCAAAACGGATCTCCTGACTGCTACGCGCAGATTGCCAACGCCGTCGAACACGATGGTCACCTTTACTTCGGTAGCATCGGAGAAAGCACCATCGGCCGCTACCGCCTGCCCACCCCTTAACTAACAAGTGATTCAAGTTATTTCGTGAAATTCGTGGATCCGTTTTTTAGGGTGCAAAAGTACGATCCACGAAATACACGAAACACACGAAATAACACGAACGTCCTCTTGTTCGACTTTTGAGGCAAAGCCGAGTCGCTGGTTACCGAATACACAGGTGTATACCTCGTTAACAGTAGATTCCTTCGCAAAAATCCTTGCAAAAGATTTTGCAAGAAAAGTTGTGTACTTCGTATCCACCTGCGGGGTTTGGCAGTTCGGTCTCCGCGCCGACCTAACTCTAGCTATTTCTCCACTTAACTCAACTCCTGCACTTTCATAGCGACTGGCACGGGCATTGAATAACAACTGACCAAAAGAAAATGTCGAAATTGCAGTTCGACAAGTTAGCCAGTCTCCCGGAGTAGCAACATGATTAACCTTTTATCGGCAGCCACCTCGACACCACAACACGCGTTTCAGACCACCGAACTCGCGAATTCGCTAATCCACAAAGTTTCGCCTGAACTCATTAACACGATTAACTCGCTGGGAGTCGACCAGCGATATTCGGTGATGGATAACTACTCTGACTTTCTGACCGGGAAGCCGATGAATGCCACTAGCTCAACTACAGAGTTGGGTGTTAGGGCCACGAAGAAATGCATCGAACAATGGCAAGGAGACGCATCCCGCATCGGGTTGTTGGTCGCTGCTACCAACACGCCGGATCAAATGCTTCCCTGCCTGGCATCGGAAGTCATGGGAAAGACTCATGGCGTGCTGTCGAGATCTATTCGAACTGTCAGCATGCAGGCGCAAGGCTGTTCCGTGTTACTCAAATCCATTGAAGTCGCTCAATGGTACCTGGCCGCAAATCCAGGCCAACTGGCGTTGGTGCTAATGGCCGAGGCCCACACTCCCTACGTCGCGCCGCTCTTACGCGACGAGTATTTCGGTTTCCGTGAACTCTTACGAATGAGAAAGGAGCAAAAACTAGATGAAGCCCAGGTTGAACAGAAGAGGCTGGATACCACCTTCGTCGTGCAATCTATGTTGTTTGGCGACGGTGCGGTCGCACTGCTCGTTGGTAGCGAAGAAGGTAAACCGGCCTTTGGACCAATCTCCCACCTAACAAACGATGAACCCGACGATGTCAATCTTCTCACGATGACGAGCAACAGCTCGCATCCGTTTTTGAACGGGCGTCCACAGTATTTCATGCGGCCCAGCGTGCCGACGCGGGGAGCGCATTACGCTGTGACCACGGTCAAAAATGTACTTCGCCATCCCGATTCGCCGGTTTCGACAGTTAATCAACTCGACGACTGTCTCATCCACACCGGTAGCAAGAAAATCCTGGACGGCGTTTGCTCGCAATTACACCTGGACCGGGACTCGACTAAAGTGCAGGGCTCCTACGACGTCCTGAAAACTTACGGGAACCTCTCGAGTGCATCCACAGGATTTATGCTTGCCGAAAAAGAAGAATGGAATGGACCCACGATGGTAGTGGGATTCGGCGTGGGCTTCACGGCGAGTGCCGGCGTCATGAACCTCAATTAAAAGCGACGCCTAGACCCGTACGCTATCGAGCATGCCTTCTTTGGCAACGATAGTGCTAATCGTCTGAGTGATTTGCGAGAAGTCGAAAGGCTTACCAATGACACCATCGACCAGGTTCTCTTCACCGTTTGGAGGAACGGTTCCCGTTCCGTAGCCCGTCACCAACAGTATTTTCATATTGGTCCAATGCTTGCGGATCGCGCGAGAAGTTTCCCAGCCATCCATCTCCGGCATCGCTAAGTCGGTAAACACCAGATCACAACTATTTGCGGCGAGTGTTTGCAAAGCGTGTTGCCCGCTCTCAGCCATCATGACGCGGTGGCCCATCACCTCAAGCATCTCAGCTAAAGTTTCGCGCACTGCGGGTTCGTCGTCGATCACGAGAATTGAAAGCGATGGCATCTCAGTTTCCTCGGGATCGGTGTTGACGGATTTGGACTGCAATTCTGCTGCGGGCAAATCTATCGTGAAAATAGTGCCGCCGTTTAGTTCAGACGCAACACTGATAGCCCCCTCATGCCGTTCAATGATGCTGTAGCTGACCGACAGGCCCAGGCCTGTACCGTGTGCGCCTTTGGTCGAAAAGAAAGGGTCGAAAATCTTTTGTCTCACGTCCTCAGGCATTCCCGTACCCGTATCGGCAAACTGCAGGCGCAGTAGACCGTCCTTGCGTTTGCTAGTAAGCGCCAGCTTTCCACCCTCAGGCATGGCGTCAACAGCGTTTACGATCAGGTTGACAAACACTTCGCGAAGTTCAGAAGCACTGCCCGACGTGAACTGACCGGGTTCCGCATCCAGCGTAACTTCATAGTCGAGCCCGCGCAGCCTGGCTTCGTTTTCCCAACGCGTGCGCGTTATTTCGATGGCGTCGTTCAAGAGCGCCTCGACATCCAGGATTTCGAACTCCTTGGCAGGAGATTTTCGCGCGAAAGTCTGAATGCGACGAACGGTTGCAGCAGCGTCCTCAGCTGCCGTTTGAATAATTTCGAGATTTCTTACCAGGGCGTCGTCCCTGATTTGGCGTCGCAACAGCTGAGCGCGCCCAAGGATCGCCGCTAATGAGTTGTTAAAGTCATGAGCGACGCCCGACGCCAACTGGCCCAGTGCTCTTAACTTGTCTGCACGTGCTGCACGCTCGCGCTCTTCCTTCTGCTCCGTGATGTCACGGGCGATACCCAGCACACCCGTAGTTCTACCTTCTACAACCAGGGGTGAGTTATCCACGCGTGCGTAACGCAGGCGGCCGTCGCCTGAGAAGTATCGCATCTCGTAAGTTTGAGCTTCCCCTTTCAGGGCCAGTTGTAATTTCTCTCCAATCGTTACGCGATCCGCGTCGTAAACAAGGTCCAGCAAGTGACGTCCGATGAACGCTTCTCGCCGGAGTCCGAGCGCGCTCAGCGTAGCGGTGTTACACCATTTGAACCGGCCATCCATGTCGACCGCGTAAATCGATTCACGGGCACTTTCCAGGATGTTTGTAAGCAGCGATTGATGCTCGCGAGCGACTGCCTGAACTTTTCTCAATTCCGACAAGTCACGGGCGGTGCAGACCGCGGCGGTCACCGCCCCCGCCTTATTCAAAACCGGTTCAATGGAAACCAGGATCGGCCTGTTGAGCCGATCAGGAGTGACCTCTATAGTGACGCTGTGTCCATCCTGAATTGCTTTTTCGACGACGCACGTTGACTCCTGGGTACTAGTCCTCAAGACCTCGCAGCACTTCCGCCCCAACAAGGCTCGAGGATGGGAAGCCTCCATAGCGGCGCCGGCCCGGTTCACCCGGATTAACAGTCCAGAACGATCAAAAATGAAAATACCATCCGACATCGCATCAAACGTTGTTTCCCATTCCGACTTCGCACGCGCGACCATTTCGAACAGTTCCGCCTGGCTCATACCAACTGCCAGTCGTTCCCCAACCGAATGGACCAGAGATAATTCGTCTTCGTCCCACCTGCGGACGCGGTCCGTCTGATGAATACACAGCACGCCTCTAAACTGACCTTTGACGACCAGGGGGTAATCAATCTGAGATTTAATGTTAGCCGCACGCGCATGGTCGCGGACCGCCGCTGCAAACTCCGCTGGTCCGTCGTCGTGATTTAACGCGTCGTTGATGACGAGTGGCTTGGCGATCCCTAACAAGTGTCGGCCAATTGCGTCCTCATAAGAGATTTGTAATGAACTGATGGTGTCGCAACCACTTGCCACATACTCGTGTTCGACACGCGAGATAGGATTATCCGGATCGTAAAGGTGGAGGTGCACCCGCGACGCTTCGAGCGCCAGACCAAGCTCACGCGTGGCTGTGCTCAAAACGTCAGCCAAACTTAGCGAGGCGCGAATGGCCATTGTTAGGCGGTTAACAAGCATTTCTCGCTTGGAAGTAGCTTCAGCCTTTTGATAAAGCTCAGCCTGACGAATGGCGATTCCAGTTTGATCGGCGACCGCTTTCGCTAAAGCAATATCAGATTGGCTCCAGTGTCGGAGTTCCCGGGTCGTTGAGAGCGCGAAGGCTGCCGTAACTTCATCACCAACTCGAATCGCCACATACATGATTGAACGAACGTCTGCCGCCGCCAAAATCCGATCGTAGACTTCTGCGATCCGCGGGTCGTGCGCTGCATCGTTAAAACACAGCACACCATCTTTGTCTAACGACTCTATCAGCACTTGAACGTCTTCGAGTTCAAATGTCGTGGCTGCTGGCACAACGCCCTCAGCGTGATATTCGGCGACGTTCTTGGCACAGTTGTTCTTTTCATCTTTCATGAAAAGTGAACAACGATCGGCGTTCAGATACGAGCCAAGCTCGTGGACCGCAGTGCGGAAGATCTCAGAACTGTCCAGAGAACAGCGTATTGCCTGCGACATGCGATGCGTCATGGCTTCGCGCTGTGATTGCTGCGCCAACGCTTCTTCTGAGCGCTTTCGTTCGGTGAGGTCGCGGCCCATTCCCTGGACGCCCACAGGTTTTCCGTCGTTGTAGATCAAGCGGGTGCTGACTTCGAGGCGCACTCGGCGGTGTCCCTTGGTCAGGATTTCAAGTTCATAGACTGTCGGAACTTTCTCGTCTGCTTTGCGCGCCATCATCTCCCGAGCGACCGCCACGTATTCCGGAGACAGCACGTCAACGATATTCATGTTGGCGGCCTCCTGCCTCGTATAACCGGTGATTTGTTCACCCGCTCGGTTCAGCGAGGTGAAATTCCCGGCAAGGTCGTGGGTGTAAATTATGTCATTTGCATTTTCGAATAATTCGCGATAGCGCTCTTCGTTTTGTTCCAGGGCCTTTTGGGCTTTGCGATTCTCCGTGATGTCCGTCGCCACACCAATCACGCCAATAACCTGGTTGTGGTCGTCGGTAAGTGGCGAGTAGCGCGCCCCGAAAGCGACGCCTGCGATCTCAACTGTGGCTGATAGTGTTTCTCCATACAATGCCCGTTGAATGTTATCGATGACCTCGGGGTATTCGCCGTAAACCTCATAAACAGAACGTCCAACAATGTCAGCCGCGCTACGGCCTAACGATTTCAGGCCCTCGCCTTCAGCTAATGTAATAATCCCCTCTTTGTCGATCGCGAACAGTATCAGCGACGCGCCACCGACAACCGTACGCAGCCTCGTTTCGCTCTGTCGCAAGGCTTCCTTGCCGCGACGGCGATCCGTAACATCACGAATAACCGCTTGTACTGCCGTTTGTCCGCGGAACACGAAGGGCATTCCGGTAACTTCAACGTCGATGATCTCACCATCCAAACGAATATGCTTGATCTCGGTAAGAGCAGTCGACGAACCAAGCTGTTCAACACTATTAATTCGTTCCTGTACAGCTTCGCGGTAATCGGGATGAACCATGTCCAAAACCGATTTCCCAAGCAATACCTCAGGAGATTGAGCTCCCCATAACCGGACGGCGGCCGGGTTCACGTAGACGAGCTTGCCGTCGCTGTGAACAATGATGGCTTCCGGAGAGAGTTCTACCAGTTTCCGGTAACGCTCTTCACTTTCGCGTAAAGCGGCTTCCGCTCTTTTTTGCTCCGTTACGTCCCGCACCACGCAACGAATCGCCGTTGCGACCCCATTAGGATCACGTTCGACCGTGACCATTCCTTCCAGGAACCGATTGTCACCCTGGGCATCACGCAAGCAGTAGGTTGACCTAGGGCTGAAGTCTTTGGAGACACGTCTGGCTTCTTCTATTTCTCTTTGCGCGTGTTCCGTGCCGATCATGTCACCCAGATGACTCCCGATCATCTCTTGTGCAGTCCTGCCGAAGAATTTTTCGCCGGCCGCATTTATGCTCGTAATGTGCCCGTCCATGTCGCGGGTATAGATGATGTCCGCCGCCTGTTCAACTATTTCGCGGTAATGCTTTTCCACGCGCCGGCGTTCGGCGAGTCGTGCGACCTTGACCAGCAACTCTTCGTTTCTGAAGGGCACGTCCAGGTATTCATCGGCTCCTGCAGTCAAGCCCTCAAGAGTGTCAGCCGGTTCCATCCGCATGCCGCTAATTAACAACACCGGGATATCAGAGGTCCCTGGTTCGCCCTTTAACTGCCGGCAGAGCTCGATGCCTCCCATTACCGGCATGACTACGTCGCTGATCACGACATCGGGTGCGAAGGAGTGGACCAGGGCGAGGGCGCGTTCTCCGTCTGCTGCAGTTTTCACACTGTATCCCTCGTCGGCGAGGAGATCTGACAGTAGTGAGCAGACCGCGCGGTTGTCGTCAGCAATTAGTACGCGGCATTTTTCGGAGGGGGCTTTGATCATGGGTGCACAACGCGGGTACTGGGATAACTCGCCGGAAAAGTGGAAATTTGTGGGAGGAGGTATTTACGAGAATGTCGGCCTGTTGGGATACCGACCCAAACGCTGCGAGAGTATAACAATGTTATTTCTGGTTGTCATGCCCCATTTTGGCGAGGAAATGGGGGCATTTGGGCAGGGCAGGGCCGGTTCTACTTACCTGATGCGGTCTTCGCAAAGTAGCCAGGCCGGTAATTCAGCTTCAAGTTAGCTTTGCGCAGCTCAGGGTCGATAATTTCTATTTGAATTCGCCTGTAGGAACCGTCGCGATTTTTGTTAATGGGCGAGTAGGCCACCAGATATTGCTCCCTCAGGTCTCGCTGGATTTGTTCGAAAGCGGCCCTTAACTCACGTTCGCTGTCGGGGAAATATGCTCGGCCGCCAGTTTTCTCGGCCAGTTTTTTCAGAGAGCCCCGGTCCACGCCGCCGTGATAAGAGTCGCCGATGCCGATGGCGTAAATCAGCGCATCGGCTTTTTGGGCTCGTTCGATGGCTTCATGCATTTTCACCTGACTGATGGTGTCGACGCCGTCCGTGAGAAGAATGATCGCTCTCCGCGTGTTGTCGGCCGAATCCGATAACAACTCGTTTGAGGTGGCCCAAACCGCATCCCACAGCGCGGTCGAACCGGCCAGCATCTGGTTGGTATCTGATATCGGAGGCGTCGTCGGCTGATTAACAACTACGCCGCGGCCTATGTAACCGGCGGGTGGAACAAACTCGACGCGCTCAATCGCTTTGCGCAGCCGGTCGATGTTGCCGGTGAAGCCCTGTTCAAGTGTCACCTCTCCCGTAAAGGAGACAACTGCAGCCTCATCCCTACTCGGACGCATGGTCGACTCCAGAAAAGCCCTCGCTGCCGCCTTTTCATCAGGCAAGGTACGCTCTTCTGATTGGCTGGTATCGATCAGTATTGCAACTGATAGGGGCAGATCGATGTTCTGCTGAAAGGTGAAGATCTCTTGTGGCTGCCCATCTTCCAGAACGCGAACCTGTTCCTTTGTGAGGTTGCTGATGAAACGTTTATTACTGTCGGCGGCGGTAAAAAAAATGTTCGTGAGATTCGTCTCGACGCGGATCACGTCTTCATTCTCCAGCGTGTCGCCGGGTCGAGCAGGGGGTGTCGGTGAGGGAGTAGGAGCTTCCGACGTTGTGCGTGGCCTGGTTTTATCCTGGGCGTTGGTGGATTGTGCTGACAGCCGTTCAGCGAAAACCGCGGCGACTGCAAACGCTGCGACGAAACCGATTGCGACTACCCAATGCCTTAACGCTTTGAACATTTCCACTTCCTTACGGTCTGACACTATCCGCGATGGCGCGATAACCTTGTTTAGTTCTTACCTTGTTACCATTCTTGCCGGACGCAAGCCTAACCTCAATCTTGCGGAAGCTGCCATCGTATTTATCATTGACCGGCTTATAGGTGATCAGGTACTGGGCACGCAGCTCCTTTGAAATTCGGGTGAATGATCGTTCCAGCGACAACATGTCACCAGTAAAGAAGGCGGCCCCTCCGGTTTCTTCAGCGAGCTTAACCAGCTCACTATCCTTTTTGTCTTTTACCTGTCCTGCTTCAACACCAGGGACGGTCGCGGCGAACCCGGCCTTGGTTGAGATCGCAAAAATTGTGGTCTCGGTACGCTGTGCGATGTCGATCGCGTCGCGAATACTTGCCCGGCTATATGTATCTTCACCGTCGGTGATTACGACCAGTACCCGGCGGCCCACAACTGACCGGAGCTTCTCATCGCAAAATTGCCAGATAGCATCAAACAAAGCCGTCTGATTGCCTGTTTGTTTTACACCCGAGACGGCGCGGTTGAGTAAGTCGAGTTTGTCCGTGAAATCCTGACGCAGATTTATTTCATGATCGAACGTCGCAAACAGTACCCGATCACGGCGCGGCCGCACCACGGTGTAAATGAAGTTGAGTGCCGATTCTTGTTCAAACTTGAGCTTACCTGCAGTTGACGGCGATGTATCCATCAGGACTGCCACATAGAGTGGCAAAGCTTCACCGAGGTCATTCGAAAACGTCTCAATGGTTTGCGGCACTTTATCTTCAAAAACCTGGAAGTCATGCTGCGTGAGATCGTCGACGAACTGCCCTTTCTTGTCGACCACGGTAATAGGCAATCGAACGCGGCGAATAAACGTCGTAACTGGCACGTCGTCAGTCGGTGGAGTTGGACTCGGCTGCGCGGCAGGCCTTTGCGCAAAGCTCTCGCCGGCCATGGCCAGCAGGCATACAAGCAGAAACAACCTTAACGACGACTGCGAAATAGAAAGCCTCATCTTTGTCTGGGGTTTGTTCGTGGTTGAGCGGTAGAGACGCGGCTAAGATGCGCTTTCATCGTAACCTCGTTGCCCTTCCGCAATTAGCGAAAACAATACAGATTATGAAAGCATATATCAGTGAACAAACCAAATCAGCGTCACTAACCTGCTTAGTGCGAAGGCGTTTGTGTGCTTGTCATAACCGCGGTGATACAATGCAGCCAATAGCAGGTCAACAATTTAGTTTTTGTTGCCTACGGACATTCCGCTGATGCCCGGCAAAAACCTCCAGGATCTATCTCAGGGTGAACTGCCCGAAACCATCGCGCACTACAGGATTCTCCGGCGCCTTGGAAAGGGTGGCATGGGGGAAGTCTTTCTGGCAGAAGACACGAAATTGCATGGGCGAAAAGTTGCACTAAAGATCCTCCCACCTGAACTGACCAAAGATGACGGCAGGGTCCGCCGGTTTAAACAGGAATCTCGGGCTGTACTGACGCTGAACCATCCGAACATTATCACCATCTTCGAAATCGGAGAGGCCGATTCCACCTTTTACATCGCCAGCGAATTCATTGAGGGCGAAACGCTGCGCGATCGAATGTGGATGGAGCCGATGAAGATTGATGAAGCGCTGGGTGTAGCAATTCAAGTTGCCATGGCTCTTGAAACTGCGCACGCTTCCGGCATTGTTCATCGTGACATCAAACCTGAAAATATCATGCTGCGGGAGGACCGCTTTGTACGCGATCGCTTCGTGAAGATTCTGGATTTTGGTTTGGCCAAACTCACGGAGCCAGACGAACCGGTGCACGACCCGGAGGCCATCACGCGCGCCATTAGCCAAACGAACCCCGGGTCGGTAGTGGGCACGTCAGGTTACATGTCTCCCGAACAGGCACAGGGAGAACCGATCGACGCACGTAGTGACATTTTTAGTTTTGGCGTGGTGCTTTACGAGATGGTCGCCGGCCAGCCGCCATTTTCGGGTCCAACTGAAAGTCACGTTCGAGTCTCCATTATCGATCACGAACCGGCGCCGTTAACGCAGCATTCCGCCGACATTCCCAGACACCTGGACCGAATCGTTTCTAAGGCGCTCGCGAAAGACAAAACCAAGCGTTACCAAACCATCACTGATTTAAAAATCGACTTGGAAAGATTGCGCGAAGAGCTCCATGTATCCGAGTCCGGCATCCGGCCGGCAGCAGAACGAGCGGATCCGGCAAGCACTCCGTCAACCGGCTCAGAATGGTCACGAGCGACCGTCGTCGACACTCAACCGATAAGGGCGGCCGTTACGTCTACGCAGGAACAATCGGCTAAGCCTAAGACCAGCAGAAAGAAGTTATTGATTCCGTTAACTGCTGTGGTCCTACTAATCGTAGCGGGCCTCATGTACTTCTATTCCGGCCGGCGCACCATCGATTCGGTAGCTGTCCTTCCATTCGTCAACGACAGCGGTGATCCTGAGGCCGAATACATTTCTGACGGCGTCACTGAGAGCATCATTCGAAGCTTGTCGCAGCTCTCCGATCTCAAAGTAATGTCACGCGCCGCAGTTTTTCGATTCAAAGGCCGTGACATCGATGCCCAGGAGGTCGGACGCAACCTGAACGTCGGGGCGGTATTGGCCGGCCGGGTTATAAAACAAGGTGATCGTTTAATCATCAATACAGAACTGATCGATGTGGCTGACGGCTCGCAGCTATGGAGTGGCGAGTACAACAATAACGTGTCGGAAATTTTGGTCGTGCAGGACGAAATCTCTCAGAAAATTTCTGAGAGTTTGCGCCTCAGGTTAACTGGCGATGACGAGCAAAAGCTGCGGAAGCGTTACACGACCAACGCGGAGGCCTATGAGCTTTACCTGAAGGGGCGCTACTTTTGGAACAAACGAGATGCCGAAGGATTAAGAAACGGAATTAAGTACTTCAAAGCCGCGGAAGAAAAGGACCCGGCCTTCGCCCTTGCCTATTCCGGTCTGGCAGACTCATATGCACTGCTATCAGATATCGGCGCCGTCAAACCAGCCGACGAGATGCCTAAAGCGAGGGCGGCCGCACAACGCGCTGTCGACATCGATCCCACATTGGCCGAGGCGTATACCTCTCGCGCCTTCGTGAAGCTGGCTCACGACTGGGATTGGTTAGGTGCCGAAGCTGACTTCAAAAAAGCCCTCGAGCTAAACAACAAATATCCAACCGCGCATCAGTGGTACGCTTCTTACCTGATGCAGATGGGGAAGTTTGGACCAGCTAAAGCCGAGATGGAAAAAGCGCACCAGCTCGATCCCCTTTCACCAATTATTAATTCAAACCTTGGGTTCTACGCTTATTACGAACATCACTATGACGAAGCAATCGATCACACCAATAAGACCCTCGAGATGGTTCCTGATTTCTGGGTAGCCCATCACTATCGCGGACTAGCGCATACGATGAAGGGTATGTACGAAGAAGCGATAAAAGAATTTCGGGGCGTGTTACGGGCTCCGGGTGAAAGCGGGCTTCCGGAAGACGCAGTTCAGGCTAATCCTGAAGTGGCTGCCTCGTTAGGATTCACTTACGCAATGGCCGGCAAACGGCGAGAGGCCGACCAGATACTTCAACAACTACGTCGCGTGTCCGGAAAGCGTTATGTTTCGCCGCGATACCTGGCGATCGTGTACGTTGGCCTGAACGACAAGAACTCCGCGATCGAAGAGCTGAATAAGGCTTATGAAAACCGGCACCCGGGTCTGGTGCTAATCCGGATCGATCCATTATTTGATCGTCTCAGGTCAGAACCCGCGTTCAAGGAACTTTTAGCTCGATTCGAGCCGATCCCTTAGTCGCTCGTCTTAGTATTTGCTTCCAGACGTTGTAAAAACTCAGACAGGTCGGCCGGCAAGGGCGCGACAAAGCGAAGCAGTTTGCCGGTTGTCGGATGAGTGAATCCCAACTCCTCCGCGTGCAGGAATTGACGCGACAGCTTGCGAACCTGCGCGCGCGCCTGAGGGTCCTGCACACTGTTCTCACGCCCGCCGCTGTACAGGACATCCCCGACGACGGGATGTCTTAACGAAGACAGATGCACTCGGATTTGGTGTGTGCGTCCCGTTTTCAACTCAACGTCAACCAGCGTAAACGTATCGTATTGGCGACGAACTGTGTACAACGACAATGCCTCACGACCGCCGGGTACCACCGCCATGCGTGTTCGGTTGCGAGGATCGCGTGCGATCGGTTGTTCAATTCGACCCTGTTGCTGCTTCATCACTCCGTAAACCAAAGCCACATATCTTTTAAAGACGGTGCGCTCGCGAAATTGATCGGAGAGGTTTTCATGCGCCTGCTCGGTTTTGGCGACTACCATCAACCCCGAAGTGTCTTTGTCTAAACGATGAACGATTCCGGCACGAACTGCGCCCCCAGTCGCCGAGAGGTGTTGAAACCTATAGGCAAGTGCGTTCGCCAGGGTCCCTGAATTAACTCCCGCTGCGGGATGGACCACCAGCCCGGCCGGTTTATTAACAACTACGATCTGCTCGTCTTCATAAATCACGTCGAGGGGAATGTCCTCGGGGGCAAAGTTAGCGGACGGGCCCGGAGAGAGCTCAACCTCAATTTCGTCTCCCGGTCTTAATTTGTAAGAAGGCTTCACCGAGCGACCGTTCACCAACACATCCTGATCATCGATCAGACGTTGTAAACGGGCGCGACTCCATCCTTCGATATGCATGGCCAGATACGCATCCAGCCGTTTGCCTTCATCGGAGCCAGTGGCGATTAGGTTTACAACCGGATTCTCAACGGCCTTGGAGTCTTGATCGTTGGACGTCATTTAAGATTTTCGACTGCTAACACCAACATAGGCCGCAATTGCGACCTATGCAGAGGGACAAGGGTGATTTCCAAAAACCAGGACCTTAACCATTCGTTCTTTCAAATTCCTTCATGAAGGAGACAAGGGCCTTCACCCCCTCGACCGGAAACGCGTTGTAGATTGAAGCGCGAATCCCGCCGACAGATCTATGCCCTTTTAGGCCGTCGAGCCCTTGCGCGGTTGCTTCGCTGCTAAATTTCTTTTCCAGTGCTTCATTCGGCAGGCGGAATGTAACGTTCATCAACGACCGCGCATCGACGTCGGCGTGTCCGCGATAAAAATCAGTAGCGTCGATGGCGTCGTACAAAAGCGCGGCTTTCTCTTCGTTTTCGCGGTGCATCCCTGCGATACCACCTTTTTCCCGGAGCCACTTGCAAACCAAATTAATGATGTAGATCCCCCACGTATTCGGTGTGTTGTACAGGGAATTGTTTTCGACGTGCGTCCGGTAGTCGAGCATCGTGTGAAGGCCATCGGGAATACGCTGCAACAAATCGTCGCGAACGATCACCAGAGTTACGCCGCTGGGTCCCATGTTCTTCTGAGCTCCTGCGTAAATCAGCGCGTATTTTTCTACCGGCACGGGACGAGACAAGATGTTTGACGACGCGTCTGCTATCAACGGCCGGTTGCCAATCTCGGGTTCATTTTTCCATTCAACTCCTTCAATCGTTTCGTTGGTGGTGATATGTACGTAAGCGGCGTTCGAATCCAGACTTAACTCATCATTACCAGGAACGCGCGTAAACCCACCGTCTGCCATGTTGGCCGCGACGTTCACGGCCCCCTGGCGTTTAGCTTCCTTGAGGGCCTTCTTGCCCCAGCTACCTGTAATCACGTAGTCGGCGCTCATCCCTGCGGAGAGAAAGTTCATGGGGATCATCGAAAACTGCAAGCTCGCCCCACCCTGCAGAAACAGAACGCGGTAGTTGTCCGGTATACCCATCAGTTCTCTCAAACCGGATTCAGCCTGCGCATGAATGTCGTCAAACGTTTTTGAGCGGTGGCTGATCTCCATCACCGACATCCCCACGTCTGGCAAACTCAACATTTCTCGTTGCGCTTCTTCAAGTACCGGTACTGGCAAAATGGCCGGACCGGCACTGAAGTTAAAGATGCGTTCTGTCATCTGCTGCCTCTCCATCGATCTCATTTATCTTTGTCATACTCCGCCCGCATCATGCGGCCGGCAACGCGCGTCACCATCGAACGCGGCACCAGACGCTCTGCTTCGGTCATGGCCCGGTTGGTCCACCCGGAAATCACGTGACTCTTGCCGCGAGTTAGGGCCCGTAACGCAGTATCAACTACGGCTTCCGGGGTTTGGGCCACGCGAGCCGGCGGTTTTTTTCCACGGGCGGCCTCGAAGAAGTTTGTATTGGTTACTCCCGGACATAATGCAAGCACCCTGATTCCATGTGGCCGATTCTCCTCCCAAAGCGCTTCCGAAAAAGAGAGCACAAACGCCTTGGTGGCCGCGTACGTTGCCATGAAGGGCACTGCCTGAAAACCCGCTGTCGAAGCAACGTTGATAATCGCGCCTTGTTTACGTTCACGCATTAAAGGCAAAAACCGGTAAGTAAGTTCCACCAGTGACTTAATATTGAGATCGATCATATTCAATTCCCGATCGATTTCCTGGGCCGTGAAATCTCCAAACGAACCAAACCCGGCGTTATTGATCAAAGTATCAATTGTCAGCCCTCGTCGTTGAGTTTCTTCAAACAGGCGACGGGGCGATTGCGGATCACTCAGGTCCATCGCCACGTATTGAGCACGAACACTGTTCGACCTGCCGAGCTCATTACACAATGTGACCAGTTTGTCTTCCGAACGCGCTACCAACAACACGTTGCGCCCCAGTGCAGCCAGACGGCGAGCAAAGACTTCGCCGATCCCGCTTGACGCTCCGGTGATCAAGGTCGTGTTCATTTGTTGCCCAACTCAAGCGAATCTAACTCAATAATGTCGGGATTCACTGATTGCAACTTGTCCAATAATTCGCGAGATGGAGGATTGTCGAGGTTGATCCGCGCCACAGCGGCTTCAGCGCCTTCAAAAACAATGTTCTCCATTTCCTGTACATTGATTTGCTCGCTCTTAATTGCTTCTAAAACTGTTGCCAACACACCAGGTCGATCATGGTGACGGACCACCAGTCGGTGTGTCGCGGGAGTTTGCCGAGCAAGGTTTACCACGTTTGGGACTTTTCCAGTTTCCTTAAACTCACGCACGATACGCACGGTTTCATCAGCAATGGCTTCTTGTGCCTGGTCCGTCGAAGCTCCAATGTGGTGAGTGCCGTACAAATTCTCTTCTTTTCCAAGGTCGTGGGTGAACTCACCTGTTGCTGAAGTTGGCTCAGCCGCGTAAACATCGAGCCCTGCGCGCACTCCCCGATTCTTCATCGCGTCAATTAAGGCTGACTCTTCCACGACTTCACCGCGTGCCGTATTGATGAAGTATGCGCCACTTCGCATCGCGCCGAAGAACTGCATGTCCAGAAAACCTCTGGTCTCCGGATTCAAAGCGACGTGAACACTAACGACATCTGACGAGCGGGCAACATCGGCAGGGGTCGCTTTGTATTCAACTCCCATCGCGATGGCCTTTTCTGGAGTCAAGCTGCGACTCCAGGCGACTACAGGCATTCCGAAGGCGCGCGCGCGCGGAATCATTTCCTGACCAATCTTGCCCACGCCAACCAAACCGAGTGTCCGGCCGTACAGCCCGCGCGCTTTTGAAAACTCTTTCTTGTTCCATTCGCCACGCCGCAGAGTGATGACGTTATCAGCAATCCTTCTATCCAGCGCCAGGATCAAGCCAAACGCCAATTCGGCAACTGCTATCGAGTTTTTGCCCGGACAATTCGAGACATAGATGCCACGACGTGATGCGGCGGCCACGTCTATCGTGTTGTAACCGGCGCCGGCGCGGACCACCAGTTTTATCTGGCTTGCGGCCAACATCGGTTCGGTCACCTTAGTACCGCGAACGACCAGCACGTCTGGCGACTCCGTTGTAATCGCCTCAACGAGCGATTCATCTTTTGCGTCCGGGTGATAGGAAACTTCACAACCTAACGCTTTAAGTCCGTCGCGGCCGGATTGTTCAAACTTGTCTGCAACTAAAACTCGCATATTCAGATTTTGTGGATCAGTAATCCGTCTCTCAGTTTTGGTTCAAACCAGGTTGATTTCGGCGGCATGATTTCGCCGGCATCGGAAACGCGCAACAAATCTTCAATAGTCGTGGGAAACAAAGAAAATGCCACGGCTGCTTTTCCTTCATTCACCAATCGTTCCAATTCGGCGGTGCCACGCATGCCGCCGATGAAATCGATTCGCTTGTCGGTGCGCACGTCCTTGATGCCAAGAATGGAATCGAGCAACCGGTCCTGCAGGATACTGACGTCGAGCGAGTCAACCACACCTTCAGGCGCAATTACCTCCTGGGGAAGTCGCAAGCCAAACCAACGTCCATCAAGATACATGCTCCACTGGCCGCGGGCCGGAGGTTCAGCAGTGGCAGTTTCCGCGACAGTAAAATTCTTTCGCACCGCGTCAAGAAACTCTGCGCTGGACATCCCATTCAGGTCCCGCACCGCGCGGTTATACGCCAGTATCTTCAACTGCTCGTCCGGAAAGATCACTGTCAGGAAAAAGTTGTAATCCTCATCTCCGGTGTGTCCAAAGCTTTGGTCCTTCAATTCAGTGCGAGCACGAGCAGCGCTGGCCGCTCGATGGTGGCCGTCGGCGATATACAAGTACGGCACATCTCGAAACGCCTGAACGAAACGAACCGGGTCCGGGACGCGCCACACCGTATGTTGAATACCGTCAGGCGCGGTAAAGTCGAACAACGGTCCCGCAGTCATTGTCTCCATCACCATGCTGTCGATCTCGCGACTGGCTCGGTAAGTAAGAAACACTGGACCTGTCTGAGCACGCAGGACAAGCATGTGCCGCGTACGATCGTCTTCTTTGTCGCGCCGGGTACGTTCGTGTTTGCGAATCAGGTCCTGGTCATATTCAACGAGAGAGGCGACGGCTACCACACCAATCTGTTCGTGATCGCCCATGATAAGCCGGTACAAATAGATGCTCGGCACATCGTCAGTTTCGAGCGGACCTTCCGAGATCAGTTTCTCAAAGTTTTCAACACCTTTGCGATAGACCTGGTCGCTGTAGATATCCGTACCCTCAGGGAGACCGATCTCGGGTCGGGAAACATGAAGGAAGCTAAGCGGGTTATCTGCCGCCAACGCGCGCGCTTCTTCCGTGTTAACAACGTCGTAGGGCACGCTGGCTATTTGCGCCGCGCGACCAGTGGGCGGGCGAAGTGCCCGAAACGGGCGAATGTCGGCCATTAATTTCCTCCCCGCACAGTCGGCTGCTCTCTTAAGAAGCACACAGCTGCGCATCGTGAAACTATGTAATTGCAGAAGGCTTGGAATCGTTAGACTAGCCGTTGATACGCGGTCTTAGCAAGTTCGCACAACGGTTGCGGCCCACATCGGCGCGGCTGCTACTGAAACAGAGTGCGTGTAAAATAGTCTTCACATGTCCACTGATAAAGTTGGGCGCATCCGCGAGCAACTCAGACTTGTTACTGAAGAGTTTGAACGCGAAATGCGTGAGCGCGGTTTTGATCCGCAACAGGCAGAGAACATTCCACTTACACCGTCATTGGCGCGCCTCCGACTCGAACAAACAAACTTAAGCGCTCAGCTGGAACAGTTGACGGATGAACAGGAACAATCATGACTGAGCTTGAAAGAATTACGGATCAGTTAAGGCGTGCTTTTGAAGGTGACGCATGGCATGGACCATCTGTAATGGAAGTCCTGAGTGATGTCACCGCACAAGAAGCAACTACACGAGTATTTCCGGGCACGCATACCATTTGGGAACTCACACTTCATATTGGTGCCTGGGAAAATGCGTGCCTGCGGCGGCTTCAGGGTGAAAGAGCAGAGCTGAGTGATGTGGAGGATTGGGCGCCGGTTACCGACACGAGTGAGTCTGGTTGGGAACAACTAAAGTTAACGATACAACGCGGAAATCGGAGTCTGCGGGAAGCGGTTTCCATGATTGAAGAACGGCGGCTGGATGAACCGATCATTCCAGGTATGCCGTCGGTTTACATAACGATTCAGGGAGTCGTGCAACATGACCTGTATCACGCCGGACAGATCGCAATTCTGAAAAAGGCGCTTAAGGAGGGTTCGTAATGAGTAGTTTGGCAAACCGCGATTGTGTTCCATGCCGGGGTGGCGTGCCCGCGTTAAAGGGCGATGAGCTCAAGGCGCTGCAAGCTCAGCTCAACGACTGGGAAGTGGTGAACGAACATCACTTGAAAAAAGAGTTTAGGTTCAAGGACTTTAAAGAGACTCAAACTTTCGTCGATCGCGTTTGCGATATAGCCGAAGAACAGTGGCACCATCCGGACATCTGTTTTGGATGGGGACGCGCCGAAGTAATCATCTGGACTCATAAGATAGATGGACTCACGGAGAGCGATTTCATATTGGCGGCAAAGATCGACAGGTTGCAGAGTAATTAAGGAGCAACCTCATTTTTGGATCGCGTCCAAATAGATCTTTGCGGTCGCGTCGATCATCGGTTCCATTCCGAACCGGGAAGTGACATCCAGTTGGGCCGCTTCACCGAGACGAGTACGGCGATCCGCGCTCCCGAGTAGATCGATAAGAGTGTCCGCTAACTCGTCAGCGTCACCGATAGGGACGATCAACCCGGTTTCTCCGGGACGAATAATTTCACGCGCGCCGGCCGTCCCGGTCGCCACCACCGCTGTTCTACTCGCCATAGCTTCCGCCATCGCCAATCCAAACGATTCAGTATGAGAAGCGGAAACAAACACATCCAGTGCGCAATAGAGTTGCGCAATCTCGTCCAACCAGGGAACTACTCTCACACGTTCGGAAAATTTTAAACGGCTGATCAATTCCTGCAAGGCTGCGCTGTTTGTCTGCTCCGCCGAATTATCTGTACCCGCGACTATGAAGCAAGCATTCGGAAATTCCTGGCCCACCTGAACGGCCGCTTTTATAAATTCGGCCTGTCCCTTCAACGGTGTAAGCTCGCCAACTGTACCGACCAATAAACTGTCGCCAGGCAGTGACCATTGCTTTAAAAACTCCTCGCGGTCGAACGCCTCACGCGCCTTAAGGAAACGAGCCGTGTCGATGCCGTTTACCACCACTTTAATCTTTTCGTCAGGTACCACCTTGTCGTTCCGAAGTTGCACTGCCACAGCTTCCGAAACCGCGATGACAGTCGAGGCGCGGGAAAGGGTCGCCCGATGTAACTTGTTCAATGGGAACAATACGTGGCGAGTGACGACCAAACGTGAGTGGTCGTTCTTTCGCACGGCGTATGCAGCCAAAGGGTAGTCGCGGGCCATGTGTGCATGGACCACTTGGATCTGGTGTTGCCGAACAAGTTTTGCCAGTGAACGAGCACTCGGCGCATCAAGTGAGTTACGCAGTGGAAACGTCGCTACCCGTTCACGTGGAATTTCATTCAACTCGCGAATCAACGGTGACTCGGGTCTGGCAGCCAGGTAGATTTCATGGCCGCGCCTGGCCAGACCTTTGCTGAGATCTACGAGATGGCGTTCGCCGCCTCCCAATGATTGAGCTGAGCTGATTTGAAGTATGTTCAAGCGTTGCGACGCGGCTGATATTGGTTGATGAAGAACGCGGCGACTGTACACAAATCCCAAGCTGCTGCCAAAGGTAGCTTCAGAAGACCATCGGCAGGCCGTACCGAAGCAAAACAGAGCGGCAGCGCCGCTGTTTGCTTAACGCTGCTTTTTGAACGCGTATCTTCAAGTTTCCCAGAGAATGCAAGGGTACTCCCCCGGCACGGGTGTTGCCAAAATGAATGGTGGCTCTCCGGTGGTTTATGTCCAGCCGGAACTCAAAGGAGGCGAATATGGCAAAGTCGAAGTTGGTGACGGGTCTTTACAAAAATCGTATTGCTGCAGAGGCGGCGGTAGATGCAATTCTGAAACGAGGATACACACGCGATGATCTTAGTGTGATGATGTCCGACGCAACCCACAACAAAGAGTTTGCGCTGCAAGCGAAAACTCACGCTGCTGACGGTGCCGGAATCGGTGGTGCTCTGGGCGGTGTCGTGGGAGCGGTGTTGGCGGCGATCGTGGCAGTGGGAAGCACCATCTTTCTGCCCGGTTTAAACCTGGTAATAGCGGGACCCATCGCAGCAGCCCTGGCAGGTGCGGGCGCCGGTGCGGCGACCGGCGGAGTGATAGGTGCGCTGATCGGTGCCGGCATTCCGGAATACCGGGCCAAGGTTTACGAAGCTGGTTTACGTGGAGGTGGCATTCTGATCGGCGTCGAATCGAAATCTGATGAGGACGTTGAGAAGTTGGAAGAGTTATTGGAGGCGGTTGGTGGCGAACACGTTCGCACCGAATAGTTGTTGCTAACTAACCCCGGCTTTCAAGCACACAAAAAGGGCTTACGACGTTTTTGAAGTCGTAAGCCCTTTGAGCTGCTAGGGTGAAACTATTTACGGATAGCGTCTCCGATGTCTTCAATGGCATCGCCCACTTTGCGTCGCGCGGTGCCAAAACCTTCACGTAGGTTACCGCCGGCGCGATCAGCCTGACCTTCGCTTTCAAGATCACGGTCGTCAATAGCACGACCTACATTCTCTTTCACGGTACCCTTCGCCTGATCGAATTTTCCCTTAACTTCGTCGTTGTTTGGTAATCCCATATATCCTCCCGCACTCCGCTGGATTCGGTAGCCGCAGGTATACGTGGCAACAGCCGTTCCGCGTCAAAGACGGACGTGAACGGCACGCCAGGCCATTAAATCAACCAAAAAGACTAATTTGAAAGGATAGCCGAGAAAGGGAGTGTATGTTTCTTGAACTGAATATGCGTGATCTTGGAACGATGGACTAACCGCCATTCAATTCTTCGTCCGAGCTCTCGGGACGTTTAATGAAGCGATCGTTCTTGTCGCAAATCGGAAGTCTAACCTCGAAACGTGTCCCTTCGCCGGGTTCGCTAACGACGACGATCTCGCCCCGATGGCGCGTGATGATCCCGTGTGAAGCAGAAAGACCAAGACCGCTACCGGCTTTGCCTTTCGTCGTATAGAAGGGTTCAAAAATTCGCGATACGACTTCTGCCGGCATACCGGAACCTGTGTCGGCAACCCAGAAACATCCGCTGTCGATTTCAGCGCGAGCGCCCATTTCCATGGTCCCGCCTTCGGGCATGGCATCAACCGCGTTGAAGATCAGGTTCAGGACAACTTCGCGAAGCTCTGCCTGTTCGCCCATGACATACACGGGCGCGCCTGTTTCAACCTTCACTTCGACCTGCCCTTTGCGCGACTTGCTCTGCCACTTGGGCCTGGCAATGTCGACACTCGAAGTCAGTAAATAACCTAACTCCACCGGACCAAATTCATTGGCAGTGTCGCGGCGCGCAAACTCCAGTATGCGACGCAGCGTCTTGGTGCCGTCTTCCACAGCGTTGGTAATAATCTGAAGACTCTTAGCCGAATTTTCGTCGCTGGCGTTTCGCAATAACAGTTGCGCGCGCCCCTGTATAACTGTCAATGAGTTGTTCAGGTTGTGCGCGACGCCGGCAGCCAACTCGCCAACGGCGCGCAACTTGTCTGACTGGGCCATCAACTCGCGCTCGCGTTTCCGGTCTGTGACATCACGAACGAAGACGAGCACGCCGTCGATCTCTCCATCTTTCCACAGGGGCGAGGTATGTGCCTCGCCATAGCGAGCGGAGCCATCAAGGCGGATCAACCGAGTTTCGAATTCACAATCGTTACCCGACAACGTCTGTTTGAAGTTTTCCTCAGCCAGCGGGCGCGAGTCGGGCGCAACTACATCGAGAAATTTGCCGGCGCCGCTTGCCACAATCCGATAGGCTTCCGCACGCTCATTCATCCAACTAATGTTTCCCTCGGGATCGAGCGCATAAATTTCATCGGGCGTTCGATCAGCGATGCTGGCGATGAACGACTTGTGCGCGATAGCTTCCGCCTCTGCACGCCTCAGATCCGAAATATCGCGAGCGACGACCAAGGCTCCCGAAATTGATTCGCCGTCACGCTCCAACGGCTGAACAATCAGTGCGATCGCCTTATCGGCGTCTGCACTACCCTGAAATTCGACTTCAACCTTCTCGCGGCGTTGAATCGCTCGGTCGACAACGCAGCCGTCGGCGCCCTCCACATACCAAAACATTTCGCAACAGGGCTTACCCATTTGCAGGACATCGCCCTGGAGGTGGTTCGCCGCGGGGTTTGCCCTGACAAGGCGGCGATCATTTGAGAAAAGGAACACGCCGTCGGGAATCACATCAAACGCATCAAACAGCATCTGTGCGGATGAGTTTGAATTGGGCGCGGATGATTCGAGGTTCACAGTTTCGGAGATTGTGGGTGAGTACTGTTCTTCCATTTAACTATTTTGACGGGATATGCGGAGGGGCCCGTTTGGGCGACCGAATATTAACAAACTTGTATATTCACGCGCCACAGTATTGTGTAGTTTCCAACAAAATGGGCGTGCCCCCTACGGAGCACGCCCAAAATGTTCGTTAATAAGTTCGCTTTAGAATTCAAAGCGCACTGCCAACTGGACCTGACGCTCGCGGAAGAGCGTGCTGTCGGCGCCGGTGACGACGCCGAATGTCGGATTAGAAACCAGGCACTGGGCGAAGCCGGCCGGGCAACCCGCCGTGGCAAAGTTATACAAGGTGGTATTTACGCCGGTCACTTGCGTTCGATTGAACAAGTTAAAGGCCTCTGCCAAAACTTCCAGCCGGGATCCCTCGGTAATGTTAAACCTGCGTGAAAGACGCATGTCGACGTACCAGATCCGTGGTTGTTTGAAGGCGTTGCGCGGCAGGCCAGCGAACCTCGTAGCCCCGCCCGACCCGTTTGCGCCACCGCCCTGTGTTGTGTTTGATGCAAATCCGAATGCAGTCGGCGAAATGCTGCCGCTGATGTTGCCGGTGTTACGTTGACCGGAGAACGCATTAAGAATTGGAGCGATCGTCCAACCGTTAAAGATATGACGACCAACACCATCTGTGAATGGGTTCGGGCTGTAAACGACACTGGCAACAAACTTCTGACGGCGGTCGAAATTCGACAGACCGTTTTCAGCTTGCTGGTCAAACGCATTGAACGGCAGGTTGTTCGAACTGAAAGTCACGGAACTCTGGCCGTTATCAAATGCTCGAGACAGTGTGTAGCTTGTCTGGAACTGCAACCCATCTGTTAGACGGCGGTTTGCCTGAAGGACCAGTGCGTGATACTTCGAGAAAACGTCGCTACGAATCTCGGTCAGTTGCAGGAACTGGTTGTTAGGCCGAGAGCCGGTAAAGATCGGACTCACAAATGTTGAACCACCAAATGGACCTCCGACGACCGGAATGTTAACAAACCGCGTAGGTGGCCGAAGGTTGGTGTCTACAAAGTTGGGCAGGTTCTTGCCATAGCTGAACAAGTAGGACGCTGACACTACTGTATTGCGCGCGACCTCACGTTCAACAATCAAGTCTGACTGGTGAATTTGCGGCAGTTGGAAATCTTCCTGGAAGAACTGGACCGCCGTCGGCAACGGCGTGCCGGCGCCGATCAAATTCGGATAGATCGGCAAGTTCCCTACCCCACCCGGCGGCGGATTGGTAGCACTAAAAGACACCTGCCGCTGACCCCTGTCAGCCCCCACGCCGGTATTAATCAATGCGTTGTAGACGGTCGAATTAATAACGCGACCGTAATAGAGTCCCCATCCTCCGCGAAGGCTGGTCTTCCCATCCCCGTTCAAATCCCATGCAAAACCAACGCGGGGACCGATATTGTTGCGGTCGTCGACCTTCCGCTGTGTTTGCGGCACTGCCGGATTGGGATTGATCGGATTGGGGTTGCGTTGATATTCGTAGCGCACGCCAAGATTGAGTGTGAAACGCGGCGTGATTTTCCAGTCGTCCTGGAAGAAGTAGTTGACGTCAGTCGTGTGCATCGTCAAGCCGAGCACGCCAAGACCCTGCGTAAAGTTACCGGCGTAGCACTGACCGGCGCGTCGAGTTGAGCTGATGCATCGTCCCAAGTTGCCGCCGCTAAGCGCGCGAATCGCACCAGCAGTCCTGAAGTTCGTATAGTCAACGATGAAGTCGGAGATGCCGTTGTTCCCCGTATAGCTGAACTCACCTCCCGCGAAGCGAAGGTTGTTGATTTCATCTCTTACCCAGTTCACGTCGCCACCAAACTTAAGGTTGTGGTTACCGTGTGAGAGCGACATGGTATCGGCAAACTGATGCCGGCGTTCGTTTGGAAACGCGGGCCTCTCCAGAAACTCAGGAATACCAAAGGTGAAGCCATTCTGAATGAACGTCTGCGGCGAGCGGCCACCAACTGAGTTCGTAGGCTCACCGGGTAACGGCGGTTGGCTAAACTGGGTTTCTTCATCCACGCCCCATTGATACCGGGCTTCATTCACGATGGTGTTGGAGAGGGTTGACGCCAATCGCAGGGTCAACCAATCGATTCTAACCAGGTCGTCGCCGAAGTTATCGCGCGCGCGCGTGTTGGTCGCCTGGGTTTGGATTCCGTTTGGTGAATCCCAACGGAGCCGGTTGTAGGTGGCGGTGAAAGTATTTTTGTCGTTGATGTTCCAGTCCAATTTTGGCAGGAACAGTCTTTGATCGCCGCGCCGGGGCACCTCGCCGGTCAGGCTGTTAAGGAAGCTCAACGTCTCATTGATTTGCCCGTTAGTCAGACCACGAGCAACTAATGCGTTGCGTTGTGGGGTGGTCAGATTCAAGAACGTGCCGGAAACAAACCTTGCCAGGCCCGGAAAGTTTCTCTTCTGCTCATCGTATGAGAAGAAGAAGAAGGCCTTGTCTTTAACAATCGGTCCGCCGATCGTGCCGCCAAACTGGTGCCGCACATCTTCCGGCTTGATGCCAACGGGAGTAAACACGCCGTTGATCAATACGGTGTTGGTCGCCAGTGGATTACGCGCGCCCCATTTGTTGTTGCGCTGATAGTAGAAGAGGCCGCCGTGAAACTCGTTCGTACCGCTCTTGGTTACGGCGTTGACTACACCGCCGGCGGAGCGACCGTATTCGGCTGAGTAGCTGGAAGTGTTTACCTGGAACTCACGAATGGCAGCCTGGCTGATCGAATAACTGATGCGCGTACGACCGCGCTCTTCAGCGAAGAATGCCTGATTGTTGTCGCCGCCGTCGATCGTGCTGTTGTTAAGCAACCCGGAGATACCACGGAAGCTGATCAGGCCAAACGTTCCATCGGGAACCGCGCCCGGCGCGAGTAACGCGAAGTTGGACCAGCGGCGACCGTTGATCGGCAGCTCATTGATAGAGGTCTGGTTGAAGTTGTTTGAGAAATCCTGCTGGTTCGTGTTAATAACCGGTGCTTCTGAAGTGATTTCAACTTCTCCGGTAACGGCTCCCACAGCCACTTCCACATTAAGCGGAGTAATCTGTCCAACCTCTACCACGACCCGGTCCTGAGTGTAGGCGCCGAAACCGGTGGCATTGACCGTAACCGAATAGATGCCGGGCTGAAGATTGACCACACGGAAACTTCCCTGGTCATCCGTCACAGCCACATCTTCTTTATTCGTCTCCGTATTTCTCACCGTAACGCCGGCGCCGGGAACGACCTCTTTGTTTGGGTTAGTTACAACGCCGCTGATGGCGCCTGACGTTGTTGTCTGCCCAAACGCAAAAGAGCTCATCACGAGGATGAGCGAGAATACGAACGACAACCTTCCAAAATTCGACATGGGGAACTCCTTAGGCATGAGATAACAATGGAAACCGCGCGCTACGATACGCGGCGCCGGTCGTAAAAAAGAGTGCAAATCTGAACAGTGCAAATAAGGAATAGCGAAACCAGCCCTGGGGTAGACGCGTTTTCTACCATGGCAACTCTGGTTTCGCAAGCTTTACGCAAGTTAAAAGTAAGTGACTTCAATCAGCCGGACGTTTCGAAACGGAAAGGACGCGCAATGAAGTAATAATCTTCGCAAGATTTATGCCGAATCGCGGAAAAATCGGCGCGGAAGATTAATGCCCAGCTTTTCAATAATTAGCTTTGAAGTTGTGGGATTGAGGCCCAAAATTTAGCCAAGAATTTGGATCAAATATCGGAAATTTAGGAAATCGAGTCGCCTCGAACGGGCGACTCCATTTTCCACCGGATGACTAGACCCGCTCTATGATCATCGCAATACCCTGACCACCTCCGATGCAGGCGGTGGCAAGCCCGTACCGTCCGCTTCGACGATGTAGTTCGTTGAGCAAAGTAAGAACGAGCCGCGTTCCGGTTGCTCCCAGCGGATGGCCGAGCGCGATTGCGCCTCCGTTGACGTTCGTGCGCGAACGATCAAGACCAAGTTCTTTTTCAACTGCAAGGTACTGCGCAGCAAATGCCTCGTTAACCTCAATTAGATCGATGTCTTCCAGTTTGAGGCCCGCCTTCTGCAAAGCGAGTCTGGTAGCGGGCACTGGTCCAATACCCATAATCTCCGGCTCGACTCCCGCATACGCCCAGCTCACTATGCGACCCCGCGGTTTCACATTATCTTTTCGCGCATATTCCTCGCCGCAGATAACCAGCGCTGCTGCGCCATCCACAATTCCTGAAGCGTTGCCGGCCGTGACAAATCCATCCTTCGCAAACGCCGGTCTTAACTTCGCTAATCCCTCCAGGGTCGTGTCAGGACGCAGATGATCGTCCGCTTCAAACATGAACGAACCCTTTCGAGACTTAACTTCAACTGCCACGATCTCCTGGGTGAAATAGCACGCATCTTTCGCGCGCTTCGCTTCCTTTTGAGAGCGCAATGCATACTCGTCCTGCGCTTCTCTTGAGATCTCAAACTTTCGCGCCAGGTTCTCGGCAGTGCCGGCCATGGGTGTATTGCAATACGTGTCGAGCAGCGCCACCATCAAACTATCTTCCAAAGCCCCACCACCGAGAGGGAAACCCGAGCGCGCGCCTCTGATAACGTGTGGCGCCTGCGACATGGATTCCATGCCGCCGACCAGCGCAGTTTGCGCCTCACCCAGTTGAATCATTTGCGCACCGGAAACGATAGATTGAATTCCACTGCCGCAAAGACGGTTTACAGTCAAAGCTGGTTTTTCAAATGGTACTCCGGCTTTCAAAGCCACATGTCGCGCGCCGTAAATCGCATCGCCCGAAGTTTGCAGCGCGTTACCTATAACCGTGTGGTCGATCTCCTCCGGAGCGACGCCGGTTTCCTCAAGCGTCGCCCTGGCTGCAACCGCACCGAGATCGATCGCCGAAATGTCCTTCAGCGCACCCACATACTGAGCCATGGGCGTCCGCTTGCCGCCTAAAATAAAAACGTCTCCCGCCATTTTTTATAAACCTCTTCCTTCTCTACAGAAATATTCACTGAGTTCTGAAACGGACAAGATTATCCAAGGAAATGGGGCTCGTCAATTTGCCCGGCATGTTCGTGTAATTCTTGGATCGATTTTATGCCCACCTAAAAACGGTCCACGAATCACACGAACACCACGAACTATTAGGGCTAGTCTGTGAAGCGGTGTTGTGCGCGGTAGCGGTGCAGCAATTCTTCCAAAAATCCCTCGTAGGTAAATGTTGAGAGGTCGTACGTAGGACGAAGTTTGTACAAGAGTGGGAGCGAAACACGCCAGGCCATCCACTGCCGCGCCATATCAACCAGGTCCCAGCGACGGCGGAGAAAAGTCTCAACCACCTGAATCTCTGCTTCCGTCAGCGGCGCCAGGGACGCGTTGAAATCAACTGGCTGAAATGCCCGTCGCAACGCAGGGTCACTCACTGAGGATGCAAACACATTCGCAAACGCAGGTGCTTCAGCTTCGCGTTCTCTTATAACCACGGTGCCGGCAACCATGTCGCCAACTCGCTGGTCAGACAAGCTAAGGAAGACCGATATCAACCCTATGGAATAAAACGGCGCGGGCATCATGTCGAAAGTGCGAAGCAGGTTTCTAACCGCAGCTTCCCAAAAAGTAACCGGTCTCCCGTCTTCACGTATGACACGCAACTTGAGTAAACGTTTACCCGGCGTTTGTCCGTTCCAAATCCACTCAAAAAAAGCGAAGTAAGAAGAAAAGATTAAAAAGACGATGACGATGAGAACCGCCTGTACCCATTTGGGTGCATTCGACAACTGCTCACCGAAGGTGGAAACGCTGGCGAGTACACTAAATGCAATCACCATCAGAATTATGGCGAGAAGCTGCAGACCGTGGTCGAGCGCACAGGCGAGAAAGCGATTGCCGATGGACGCGAGCGCGAAATGCAGAGGAACGCGCTCGGGTGTTTCAATTATCAGGACATCTTCGGTGGCAAGTGCGGTTGATGACATCGAGTCGTGATACTAAACGCTTACTCGAGAGACAGTCCGTGGGGTTGGAACAAGATGAAATCCGCTGCATTCGCCGTAGCCTTCCGTGCGCCGCAGCGGAGGGCGACCGCAGCGATCTGACAGTCCGCCAGGCTGCGTGAACGACGGCCCGTTTCATTGAACAGTTCTGCAGCTTTGTATGCGTCTGAAGCCAGGAAAGAGTTTGGCTGGGGAAAAAGCAACTGTGCTAATTCTTCGTCCGCAGCCTTCAATGGACCACAAAGAAACTCGCTCCACGCAATAGAACTTATGCCTACGTCCTCACCGTTTTGTAGCCATGTTTGTAATTTTGCTCCCGCCACTGAACTAGGCACCAGAGACTCAATGAGAAAGTTTGTGTCGAGATGGATCATGTGCGATTAGCGACGCGCTTCGCGAACGGCTTCTTGCCACTCCGTAGCTCTTGTTGGAGTCAGGCTAAGATTGCGCTGCAAGGTTTTGAACGCTCGTAACCGTACTTCTCTTTCTAGTGAGTTCCTGTCCTTCGCCGAGTCGGCGCCGTCCTGGCTTTCGGCTACGAGGTCGGCCTCGATCTCGTCTTGGTTCGCATGATAGTAGGCCAACGCGGCGTAAACCTGCGCCATCGTGAGAGAAGGATACTCGACGACAATCTCCTCTGCCGTCGAACCCCGCTTGTATAAGGAAACTACCTGGTTAACAGTGATGCCGGTCCCGCCGACGTGCAGTCGTCCTCCACATATGTCAGGGGAGCTAACCAATAAAGTACTTATTTCTGTGCTCATATATTGAAGGTCTTCCAACAAAATATTGAACCGTGAAGTCCCGACAGTCAAGACGGGTTTTTAACTGGCGCGTATGCGCAGAAAACGACGTTTACCTACCTGCAGATCAAGCGAAGGCTTTTCCGGTCTGAGGTCAAACACTACATTTGGTTGAGAGCACCTTTCGCCCTCCACATAAACGCCGCCCTGATCGATTAGCCGTCTAGCTTCTGCCTTCGACGCCGCAAGGCCCACCTCCACTAAAAGGTGTGTTAATGCTCTCCTGCCTGCCGGTATAAACCGCTCTTCCATTTGTTGGGGTTGAAGCTTCTCTTTGAAAATCCGGTTGAACTCATCTTCTGCATTTTGCGCATCAGCAGCCGAATGGAAGTCGGTAATGATCAACCGGGCCAGATCAACTTTGACGTCGCGTGGATTACGTTCACCATTTTCACTCGACTTCCGAAGCGCTGTGATCTGATCGAGCGACAGGTCCGTCAATAATTCGTAGTAACGCCACATCAGCTCGTCTGAGATCGACATTACTTTCCCAAAAATTTCTGAGGGTGGCTCGTTGATGCCGATGTAGTTTCCCAGGCTTTTCGACATCTTCTGTACACCGTCAGTCCCGACCAGCAGCGGCATAATCATTGCGACCTGAGGTTCCTGCGAGTATTCACGTTGGAGGCTGCGGCCCATCAGCAGGTTGAACTTCTGATCAGTGCCACCCAGTTCAATGTCAGCCTCCAATGCCACCGAGTCGTAGGCTTGTGTTAACGGGTATAGCACTTCGTGTAAGGCGATTGGTTTTTCTTCAGCAAGACGCTTGGCAAAATCATCGCGCTCGAGGATTTGCTTAACCGTTACGTGGGATGCGAGCCGGATGAAACCGGCGGAACCGAGTTGGTCCATCCATTCTGAGTTGAAACGCAGTTCCGTTTTTGTCGGATCGAGCATCTTCGACACCTGTTGTTTGTAGGTCTCGGCGTTCTCGTTGATCTCTTCTCGGGTAAGTTGTGGACGTGTGGCGGAATTTCCGGATGGATCTCCGATCAGCCCTGTGAAGTCTCCGATCAGAAAAATGACGGTATGGCCCAGCTCCTGAAAAGCGCGCAACTTACGAATTACTACGGTGTGTCCAAGATGAATGTCCGGGGCGGTGGGATCGACGCCTAGCTTAACGCGCAGTGGTTTGCCGGTGCGCGCAGCTTTTTCCAGCTTCGCGCGCAGTTCCTCTCGCGGAATGATCTCCGCAGTTCCCTTGTTCAAAAAAGCAATTTGCTGATCGATATTCATCAGGTGCGGTTACTGGCTTTGCCTCTGAGTCGGCTTCGTGTGTTTCGTGCAATTCGTGGAATCCTTCTTTTGCCGCCTAAAAAGCTAACCACGAATTGCACGAAACACACGAAA
>DATEPF010000320.1:0-2652 GCA_035273325.1 Pyrinomonadaceae bacterium
CGAACGTACTCGAAGTCCCGTGCTTCGGCGCCATAAGGAATTTCGGTCGCCTGGCCGTCGGCCAGGTAGCGATAACGATTAACTACGCTGTCTGTGGTCCCCTTTGAAACACCCGTGATACCCGCCACGCGTTTCAATGAATACGGCTCGAGCAAGCGTGACAACGAGTACGCCAGCGGCCATTTGGGGGGCCGCTGAGCGCGCGGCACCTTCCAGTAATATTCGGTAACCCACGGATCGATGTAGTCGACAACATAGGGAATTCCAAACTTCCGATGGGCCATTCGTCCCAACACCATCGGCACGTAAGGCGGCACCGGAATAAAGATCAAATCTACTCGCTGTTTGGCGCAAATCTGTTTGATGGCCCGCCAATGACTCCACAAGCTGCGCATCCCAATGTCGCCGAAGCCAATTTTCCTGGTCCAACCGGCAGACAATGCGTCAGTGCGAACGACTTTTAGTGATTCCGGTAGAAGACTTTCATTCTCCGGATCAGTCGGCCAATCGTAGAACTCAGGTTTTGTCGTCAGGACAATCGGCTCCCAACCAAACTCTGCAAGATGCGTGGCAAAGAAACGAATGCGAGTCGCGGGTGGCAGACTGCTCGGCGAGAAATCGGCCCCGATTATTAGGACCCGGTTCATCTTCCGTTACCACTCCCCTTCACTGGTTCGCGTCCGTTGACTTCCCCAGGTGGTTTAACAACGCGCACGTATAGCGAAAACGGACAGGTTGATTCAGGCTGGTCGGCCCAAACAACGGGAAACAGAAGAATGGCTAACGGCAGTGAAATGGCGTCACCAAAGCGGCTTCGGGCGGATGAAAGCACCAATTCCGCCTTTGTCAACAATGGACCACCCACACCTTCAACGTCGGTAATCGCGAATCCAATTGGTTCCAGCAGCGAGCGATAGCTGTCGAGCGTATAACCGGCCCGGACGTGCCCACCCGCTTCCGCGGTGTCGAGCACTTCAGCTTTCCATCGAGGGTGTTCAGCATAGGGGCAACAGAGATGCAAGACACCGCCGGGTTTGAGCATTTTGTAGAAGGCCCGGCAAACACGTTCGTCATCCTTCACATGTTCGAGAGTCTCGTAACAAATGATTTCGTCAAACGACTCGCCGAGTTGTTCAAGCTGATAGAGATTAAGAGTTTTGAAATCCAGACGCTCGCGCGGTGCTGCTAGTCTGGAGTTGTAAAACAACTGCGCCTTTTCAACTTCGCCTCTTCGCGCGTTAACTGCGGTTACCACAGCTCCAGAGCGATAGGCCAGATATGAAAACCAGCCGTTGCCGGATCCGGCGTCGAGAAAACGTCTTGGCCCACGCTGCCAGTATTTGCTGAGCCGGACGCGGCGCCTGGTGCAAAGGTCGAAGCCTGGCATCAACATTCGGCGAGCGTAATCGAACAAGCGCGACCGCTGTTGAAGTCTAAACGACAATCAGTGGCTCCTGTCTCGGTGAAAGCTGACCCTGGACCAGATTGATAAGGTCACAACTGCTTGATTCCCAATTCCACTTTTCACGGGCAGCTTTTAACGCCGCACGCTTGCGCTCTTCGAGTAGCGCCGGAGAACAAATTAAACGGTGAAGCTCGTTTGCCAGTGATTTGTAATCGCCGGGGGCGTAAAGAAAGCCCGCAGCCGAACAGTTTTCCATCACTGCCTTTTGCCCTTCGGTTGCTGTGACGGCCACAGTGATTCCTGCCAGCATGTAGAAGAACAACTTGTTGGTCACCGTGAGGTTGCGGTTGTGATTGACGGGCTGTTCGAGCGCCAGTCCTACGTCGTGCTCGGCCGCGCGTGAGAGCAGCTCTTCGGGACGGACTGGTTCATGAAAGTAAACCTGATCCGCAACTCCACACTCGCGGGCCAGTCCTAGTAAGGCGTTCTTCACCTCGTCAGTGGCGTCACCTCGCAGGTGAATCTGAACAGGTGACGACAAGAGACCCGCCGCCCGAATGACGTCCTGCAGGCCACGGTCGAGTCCGACAATCTGCGAATACCAGTAGAGCGATACCATGTTGCCGCGCCGATCCTTTACCTTGCCGTCCAAATTTTCACGCTCGGACCAGCAAAAGACATTAGGCAGAACGGTGGTCTTGGCGATTTTGTAGCGGGCCTTCAACGCGTCTGCGATCTGTTCCGAGGGCACTGAAACGTACGCGCATTGAGGCAGGTAAAATGATTCAAGCCGGCTTAGGAGTTCGAAAGTGCTTGACGACCGGTCAGCTTCAACAAACTCGCCGGTGTGAAAATCTTCCGAGTCAAAAGCGAACTTCACTCTCAGCTTCTGCGCGGCAGCTGCGGCAACGGGTAGCGCCGGCGGGTTGTGCGCTATCAGAAACTCGGCCGGTTCACTCACCACCTTCTCAAGTAGTTCGGTGTAAAGGCGCGAGTATGCGCGGTGTGAAAGCCCAATCGGCGTTTTTCCGTCAGCCAGCGCTCGAAACGCCTTTTGTCTAACGCCGGATTTTAACCGCGTCCACTTTGACTTCGCGTCTGATCCATCCCACTTAACTGCGTCAAGTTTCCAGGTTCGGGTTGTCATCATCTGCTCGTCCCACTCGACCACCCAGGGAACGTGCTGAGATGCGACCACGCGCACTTCGAAGCCCGCCGCGCTGAGTGCGTCTGCCTCCTTGACGACA
>DATEPF010000321.1:0-6454 GCA_035273325.1 Pyrinomonadaceae bacterium
CTATCATGGCGCAAACTTCTGATAATGTCGCCGCTAAAACACGTCAACGACTGGCGGGCAAGGGTTCGGACCCACAGAAAGAATCAAGCGATAACTCCGCGACGCCGCCTTCACAAACTGAAACGGGTCGCGCGCCCGGAAAAAAGGGAAGCGACGAAGCGACGGAAATAGGCGACGCCGATGACGTCGTAAAATCAAAAGTCGCTCCTGACGTACCTTCGGATACGCAGGCGAACCGGCACGAGCAACCCTCTGAAGAAGCCGACATCGTTCCCTATTACAATAACTTCTTCAACACTTACCGCCTCGGACCGGAAGACATTATCTCTGTCAGTGTATTTGGACAGGACCGCTATTCACGTTCGGGGATTACCATCCCTCCGAGTGGGCGCATCTCGCTGGCACTTATACCGGGGGGAATATTCGTTAACGGCAAAACAGTTGAGGAAGTCGCAGATGTAATTAAGAAGCGATATGACGAATATATTATTGATCCTCAGGTGGACGTGTCGTTGGACAAGGCGTCATCTTATCGCTATAGCGTAATCGGCGACGTGGCCCAGCCGGGCATTCGTCTGATGAACAGAAGAATGACCGTGACCGAAGCCCTGGGCGAAGCCGGTGGTGTGTTGCAGACCGGTGACCGCAGCCGTGTCGTTGTGCTTCGCAGACAGCCTGACGGAAATCTCAAGCCAATACCAGTCAATGTCAGCGCTATTTATAAGGGTCGAGCGCCGGACATAACCTACTTAGTTCCGGGCGATCAGGTGATCGTCCCTGGCAATAAACTAAAGAGCTTCCAAAAAGTTATGAGCTTCTTCCCAATCCTTAGCTTCGCTCGAATCTTCACTGGAGGAGTCTGGCCGTAAGGTGAAGACGGCACAGGCGGCAGGAGGCAGTAGGCAGGAAAAAGTTCGAATTGATGATGAGTCGATTTAGATTGACACCTAATTGCAGAACGCCGGCTCGCAGGCAGCTGCGGGTCGCTGTTTGCTGTCTGCTATTTGCTGTTTGTCCCGCCGCGCTCGGCTCATGGACCAAGCAGCGCACTGGTTCTCTTGCCTGGCTGCACTCCGTATTTTTTCTTGATCAGAATAGGGGCTGGGCCGTCGGCAGCCGTGGAACGCTGCTCGCCACACTCGATGGTGGCCGTTCATGGAAAGTAAAATCATCCCCAATTGAAGACACTATTCGCGACATCTACTTCACTGACGAGCAGAATGGTGTGATCGTTTGCGAAAAGAATATTTACGATCTTCAAACTAATGATGAACCCCGAGCCTATCTCCTCAAGACGATGGACGGTGGTGAACATTGGAAGAAAGTAGCTGTGCGGGGCGGCATAGTTGACGCCCGACTGATGCGAACCGTGTTTACCCGAGACGGGCGCGGGTGGGCTTTCGGTGAAGGCGGCGCCATGTTTGTTACCAGTGACGCTGGAAGTAGTTGGAATCGCTTGCAGGCGCCCACACGTTATCTCTTGTTAGGCGGAGCGATAATTAACGAAAGCGGCTGGTTAGTTGGTGCAGGATCAACAATTCTACAGACGGATGACGGTGGCGAAACCTGGCACCATGGCCGATTCACAAGTCCAATCAACGTGCGCTTCAACGCGACCTCATTCCTCGACCCGCGACTTGGCTGGGCCGTCGGTAGTGGCGGCGCAATTTTCCGAACTGTTAACGGCGGTCGCAGCTGGCAACGACAGCGTTCGGGTGTGTCCGCAGATTTATTTGATGTGAAGTTTGTGAGCGCTGGAGAAGGATGGGCGGTGGGTGCTGAAGGGGCCGTGCTCCATACTCGAGATGGCGGCGTCAATTGGGTGAGCGAACGGAGTCCCACCCCGCACACGCTGGAACGTATCTTTTTTACTGACCGCAATCACGGTTGGGCTGTGGGTTTCGGCGGGACAATTATAGCTTATGGAGCTTCTGATCAAGCGCCAAGGCTGCGACGGTAATTGACTACGGTCCACTGTTTTCGATTCCAGTCTCTACTTCAGCTCGTTCTTCTTCGGCTGGTTTCCTTGGCCTCATATGTGGAAATAGAATTACGTCTCGAATAGACTGCCGGTTCGTAAGTAGCATCACCAGCCGATCAATTCCAATTCCAATTCCTGCAGCAGGCGGCATTCCGTAAGAAAGCGCGCGAATGTAGTCTTCGTCCATCACCATCGCTTCTTCGTCGCCCCCCTCCCTTTGCCGTACCTGATCCTTAAACCGCTCATACTGTTCAGCCGGATCGTTTAGTTCGGAAAAGCCGTTCGCCACTTCCATTCCAGCTATAAAAAGCTCAAACCGCTCCGCCACTGCGGGATTTGTAGGCGACGCTTTCGACAACGGCGATACCGGTTTGGGAAAGTCTGTAATAAAGGTCGGCTGTAACAAACTGGGTTCGACGTGCTCTTCAAATAGCTCTAATAGATTCTTGTCAGTGATTTGGATATCGTTAACGACTCGACTAACAGCATCGCGCATACTGACGCGACGAAAAGTTTGCGAGTAATCGATGTCCAGTTCACCGAATCGCACGTGCGTATGGCCCAACGCTTTGAAAACAGTCGCCCTAATCATGTCTTCACAAAAGTCCATCATCTGGTTCACGTCGGCGTAGGCCCAGTAAAACTCCAGCATCGTGAACTCAGGATTGTGGCGCGTGGAGATGCCTTCGTTCCTGAAGTTGCGATTTAACTCATAGACTTTTTCAAACCCGCCGACGAGCAGTCGTTTTAAGTAAAGTTCGGGCGCGATACGGGCGTACAGATCGATGTCGAGAGTGTTGTGATGAGTTTTGAATGGACGTGCAGCCGCGCCGGTCGCTAAGGGCGTTAGCATCGGTGTCTCAACTTCAATGTAACCATGATCGTCAAGAATGCGACGCATCTCACGAATGACAGCCGATCTGCGTTCGAACACTTCACGCGGACTCAATTCATCATCGCGTTCAATTTTTAAACTACCTGCGATCAGGTCAACGTAACGTTGACGTTGGCGAATCTCGGGATCATGAATCCCATGCATCTTGTCCGGTAATGGCACCAGTGCTTTCGCAAGGAACTGCAGCTTCCGGGCATGAATTGAAAGCTCTCCGGTTTTGGTAATGAACAAATACCCTTCGACGCCGATAAAATCCCCGTGGTCCAGCAAGCTAAATAGCTTCCAACCGTCTACTGTTTCACCCGCCGACAAATTACTAACTCCCCCGACGTCGGCTTGACGGACGTAGATCTGCAATCGCTCCACCCCGTCGGATAGATGTACAAATGCAGCTTTGCCCATCACTCGTGGTGGTGACGCGATGCGGCCGGCAACACGCACTGTAACGACGTTCAGCTGCTGGTTAGCCAGTTCGATTTCTTCGGGTGCAGGACGTCCTCCCGCACCAGGTTTAGGCTCATAGGCTCTGAACTTTCCGACTAGTGCAGTAATTGAATCTTCACGACCCGGGTCCACGATTTCGCTACGGTCAAACTTGTTCGGATACACATTGCCGACAAGTTTCTGGATTTCTTCCAGATGTTCGCGACGAGCCTGCGTCTGATCGTTCTCTTCAACAAAGGGAATCGACATAGGGATGCATCGTAAATGGTAAACGGCAAATCGTAAATAGATCACGCAGTGTTAACGCATCAACGAGTGGCATGGTCTCTTAAACTTCAAAACATGCCGTGATAGATTGTTCCTATCCATGAATGCCAAAGTTCTGAGCCTGGAGGATCTGCTCGGAGTGCGCGAAGGTCTGCGCGCCGCGGGGAAACGACTGGTTTTCACGAACGGCGTCTTTGACCTGTTGCACGTGGGGCATGTGCGTTACCTGCAAAGCGCGAAAGCTTTGGGAGATGTGCTGGCAGTCGCAATAAACAGCGACCCTACCGTGCGCCAGTTGAAGGGGGATGATCGCCCGCTTACGGACCAGAACGAACGTGCAGAGGTATTGGCAGCTTTGAGGATGGTCGACTACGTAACGGTTTTCGACGACATTTCGCCGCGCAAACTTATTTCGCAAATACTCCCGGACATTTTGGTTAAGGGTGGCGACTACGGTCTGGATGAGATTCATGGCCGTGAAGAGGTGGAAGCTGCCGGAGGGAAAGTCGTGTCGCTGCCGTTTATCGAAGGCGCTTCTACGTCAAACATCATCGAGCGAATGAAACGAGTTACTAATTAGTTCATGACTAGCGCAACACAGCCAGGTTCAGTTTTACAGGCGACACTTCGACGTGTGGCAGAGTCGCCTGAATTTAAGCGCGTCGTTGATGAGATTAATCGCGGGGCCCGAATCGTTTCTATCAGCGGTCTGGTCGCAGGTTCGGCGCGCGCGCTGGTGATGGCAGCGCTGCAACGCGAAACCAAACGTCTTTTCGCGATTGTCACGCAATCCAACAAAGATCTCGAACCCTGGGAAAACGATTTGCGGTTTTGGTACTGTGCGTTGGCCGGAACAACTGAATGCGAAAATGAAGTACTGATCCTGCCCGCATCAGAAAGTGATCCTTATGCTGGTTCATCACCTCACCCGGACACGTTAGAACAGCGCGCGCTTGCACTATGGCGTCTCGCGCGCTATCGGCAGGATTTTGTTTTACTGACCGCGCGCGCCCTCGCCCGGCGAACAGTGTCGCCCGATGAAGTTATTGACGCCGGGGCGGCGTTTTCTCGCGGCGATACACAGTCACCAGAGGAATTGGTGGAGCGGCTCGTGGCTTCTGGTTATGTACGAGAGGATCCGATCAGCGCAATTGGTGAATTCTCAATCCGTGGCGGCATCCTGGACGTGTGGTCGCCGGGACAAAAGCGCCCAGTTCGGATCGAGTTTTTTGGTGACGAGGTGGATTCGATTCGTGAGTTTGATCCGGAAAGCCAGCTGTCAACTACTCAACTCAAATCCATAGAGATCGTGCCCATGCGCGAGCTGACTGTTCGCGCCGGGGATTTTACGCATTGGGCCGGTGCCGCCCGCGAGAGGTGGAACGATGCTCGATATGGTCGCGCACTTCTTGACCGGACAGTGTTTGCGGACGAAGGCGAAAGCTTTGCAGGGTGGGAATGGTTGATTCCCATCGTGCGGCAAAGAAGTGCTACCGTTTTCGACTACTTGAAAAACGCTGTTCTGGTTATCGATGAACCGGGATCCGTCGAGACGTACCTCGGCGAGGTATACCAAACGCTTACTGACAGGTACGACGCCACAGATGCTGCAGACGATATTGCGTTGCGGCCTGATGAGCTATACCTCCCGGCGGAAGATTTGCGAGCGCGAATCGATGATCGGCAAAGACTCGAATTGCGCGTACTGGGCAAAGCCGCCGCTGAGATCGATCAGGGAATCGCGCTCGACGCCGAGACTCCCAAAGTGCAACTCGGTAAAAGCCGCAGCGTTCGTACCCCGCTTTTCCTGTTCTCGGCGACTCAACAAGCACCGGAGGTTGAGTGGAAAACTCAATCGGTATTGAAGTATCACGGCCGACTGGCAGACCTCGCAAACGATTTGGTGGTTGCACGTGAAGCCGGCACTACCGCTCTTTTTGTAATGCCGAGTCTGGGGGTGGCCGAACGTGTTTCTGAAATCCTCTCCGAATACGGAGTTCAGGCCACGCTTTCGCTCGCCACTGAAACTTCAGATTCGTTGAACCAAACCGTGGTAACGGTGGGACGATTGAGTGGCAGCTTTGAAATGCTATCTGCCAGGTTATTGATTCACACGGAGGGCGATCTTTTTGATGAGGTAGGTGCACAAACTGTCGAACGACGTTCGGGCCTGGAAGGCCGGCGCGGCAAGACCCAAGGCCGCAAAAAGAAGTCCAAAACCAGCGCTTTTCTCTCCGATTTTAGAGACCTGCGCCCAGGAGACTTCGTGGTCCACATCGATCACGGCATCGGTCGTTTCGGCGGTCTGCAAACATTGAATCTTGGTCCGCGTAGCGGCGAATTCATGCTGCTCTACTACGCCGAAGAGGCCAAGCTTTATGTTCCGGTGGAAAGGCTTGATCTGGTCCAACGGTACTCTAGTGGCGAGGGTCATCAACCCACGCTCGATCGCCTCGGCGGTATTGGCTGGCAAAAAACCAAGGCCAAAGCTAAGCGGGCCATGCGCGACATGGCTGACGAACTCTTGCGTCTCTACGCTGAACGAAAGCTGGTCGGCGGGTACGCTTACGCTGGAGACACTCCGTGGCAAAAAGAATTCGAGGATGGATTTGAGTACACACTGACGCCGGATCAGGAGACGGCGATCGAAGACGTCAAGAATGACATGCAGCAACCAACTCCTATGGATCGTTTGTTATGCGGCGACGTTGGTTACGGTAAAACTGAAGTCGCCATGCGTGCGGCGTTTAAAGCGGTAATGGAAGGAAAGCAGTCCGCGGTACTAACGCCCACCACCGTTCTTGCTTACCAACACTACGACACATTCCGAAAGCGGTTCGCACCGTTTCCGGTAAAAGTCGAGCTGC
>DATEPF010000322.1:0-6733 GCA_035273325.1 Pyrinomonadaceae bacterium
AGTGCGCGCACTGAACCGCGCGGCGTAGCCGGCTGCCGCGGTGCGGGACGCATAAAGGGCACCTTAAGCCCGCGCAGCGCGGCGACAGCATAAAGCGTGGCGTGCAACGAAGCGGAACCCCAGGCAATGTTGGCAACTATGAAGATAGCCCCTAAGATCCGTTTAGCCACGACCGAAGATCTACCCGCAGTCGCCTCACTAATGCACGAGTCTTTCGTGGAATACAAGAGCCTATATACCGAAGACGCTTTTCGCGCAACAACTCCCAACGCGGATCAACTCGCGCGGCGGATGGATGAGGGACCAGTCTGGGTGGCCACAACACAAAAAGAAATAGTTGGAACGGTATCGGCGGTTGAGCGCGGTGACGATCTCTACATTCGCGGTATGGCAGTCTTACCGCGCGCACGCGGTTATGGGATAGGTGAACTGTTGTTGATACAGATCGAAGATTTTGGACGCTCACGAAGTTGCAATAGGCTGGTCCTGAGTACGACACCCTTTCTGGATCGCGCCATCAAGCTCTACGAACGTTATGGTTTTCAACCCGCCGGCGAAGGACCTCACGACTTATTCGGCACACCGCTCTTCACGATGGTGAAGCTCTCCAACCACGCGTCGACTTCCCGTTCCTGAGAGTTTGTGTATTTCGTCTTTTGTGGACCAACAAAAAAGCGATGCGCCAACTACACGAAGCAGCACTAAAACGGGATTTCTCGAACATGAACGGCGAACCGTGGCGACTATCCTAATTAACCGGCAGCCATCGAGGGAAAAAGGCAGGGGCACCCAACAGCCCTGCCCCTTCCTGTTAGCGCGTTGGCTTTCGCGCTGCTTTGAGAACAAGGAACGAGACGACGGCCAGCATCAAGCTTATCTGAACCCAATCAACCCAGCGAGGCCTGTCCGGCCATACCAGCGACAGCACAAGCCCGGTCAAGACAACTCCGAGGAGTATGAGGGAGCCGACCGTCCGTTGAGTTGGTGTTAAGTTGTTTAAGGCTGGATCGCCGCCCAGTACGAGAACAGTGGCGGCCCACTTACCTCCCTTAAAATCAGGCGGCACGGCCCGTCGCGCCGCTCTGTAGCAGAACGCCAGGACGATGACAGCTAACACCACCGTAACCCCTAAGACCCAATTTTCGGAGTTGGGCACGTTCCCCACGATTGCAGTGGTAGTCAAAGCGTAGACCATCGCTGCGGCGAAGAGGACTAACGCCTGTGTCTGCTTTGTCATGGCAAATCTCCTATCTTGAATCAACCAAAAATACATCCCATGCCCATCGTCCGAGCTGAGCACCCTTTACATCCGCGACCTTCGCTCGATAGCGGAACTCGTTTCCATGTTGATCAGTCCGTCCCGATTTCTTGTAGTCCAGGTGCAGAGTCTCGAGGCCCAACGCTGGCAAAGTGTGCAACTCAGACGGCTCGCTGAGGCCATTGTGATTTGTATCTTGCCAGAGGCGTAAGGAATAGAAGATGGCGTCACTCTGATCTATCTTGCCATCAGCGTTTCCGCCTCCCGCCGGCTTGTCATGCTCAGCAAGAGCAAGGAAGCCGTTTCTTTCTTCTGCTGTCGGAGGCTCAGGTTGCGGCGTGAAGTTACCAAACAGTTCAGCACCGTTATCTATTGTGCCGTTACCGTTACGGTCAAGCGCAAGCCAGGCATCATCTGATCCAGCTTCTGTCCAGCCAAGACGATCGATGATCCCGGTATTGCTTATGTCAAAATCGACACCGCTGCTCGCGTCTGTCAACTTCATTCCGTTGCCGAGAGTATCAACTAGGATCGGCGATGGATTGTAACCGCTGATACATCTACAAGTCTCGAAGTCGTAGTCGTCACAGCGAGACGCTATGAACGTAGATACAACACAGGCGATAGTCTGTGTTGCACAATCTTCTCTAGCCCTACGTATGCAAGTTCGGTGTGTTGCTGCTGCCGATCGCAGATCGATTTCATGCAGCAAAATTACAGCGGTTAGACAAATGGCACCCGTAAGAGGGTTGGCGGTCAGAACTGAGGCTGCTACACAGGCAGCAGCCCGGACCGCTAATTGAATCGTGAGCGCATTCAACCTTGCTTGAAAGTCCGCATCGCAACGTGCAATTTTTGTGGCAACACACCCTGAGAAACCGCTCAAAGACAGCTCCAGGAAAGACCCTGCGTATTCCTCAATAAGTGTTTGATTCGTCATCTGCGCGGTTATCGAAAGCACGTGGTTTCGGGTTTCATCAATTCCATATGTCTCAGCATACGAAGTGAGGTATTGCTCCCACTCTTGTTGCGTCTGCGCCTGGGCAGACACACCGATACACAACATCACGGCCAGCAAGGTAGCCGAGAAAAGTTTTTTCATTGTGATTCCTTTAGGTTCCTGAGGTTATTTCCTGCCAACTCCGAAACGTTACTCGGGTGTGGGCTGTGCGGAGCCAAACAGAAAGTGGGTTATCGAGGCGAGACAGGCTGGGTGTATCACGATTTATGACAACGAGTCAATCTTTTGTCATCTCAGTTACTCACGGCCACCTAAAGTACTCGCCGTCTTTTGGTGGAGCGATGTTCCACAGAGATGGCGCGCAGCCATTGCCCGCTAATACGTAACCTGACTTATCTTCATAAGAAGATCAGGCAAGATTTGCAGCTTCCGAAGGATTGCGTTATACACTCGATGCGTCACACGTTCTTGACAAGGTTTGGAGAAGCGGTGAAGACGCCTTCACAATTAAAAAAGTTGCGGGCCATAGCAGTGTAACGATTTAAGAACGCTACATTCACCCCACGCCAGAAGGGCCAGGAACGCGCGTTCGTGCGGTTCACAAACTTTTACGATTCGGCGGTCGAAACATCGGGAAAGACGGCGAGGCACTACGGATTTCACTATAGTCAGTGCCTGACCGCCGGTAAGTTGTTGTGCCCCTGTAGCTCAACGGTTAGAGCAGCAGACTCATAATCTGTTGGTTCGGGGTTCGAATCCCTGCGGGGGCACCAATCAACTGGCGAGTTCTCTTACAGTTACGTCGCGCGAGTTTTTGTCAGGTGCGTCCTCAAACTCACGATGGCGCGAAGATGGCGCGATTTGGGAAGTACGCTCGCGGGTCATGAGGTCAGTACCGTCCACGGTAGTGGATGGGTTTGACGATCCTGACACGCTCCTCCGTTTGAATCTCACCACCTTAGCCGGTTTACTCCGTCCAAGCGTATTAACCGCATGACACAGATTCGCCGGCGTCTGATGAGTGTAAACACTCGTCATCCTTACTGACGTGTGACCGAGCAAGTCTCGAATGTCCCATTCGTGAACGCCATTGGCTCTTAGACGCGTTGCGAAGGTGTGACGCGTATCGTGGAATCTGAGATTCACGAGCCCCGCATCTTCGCAAGCATTCCGCCAGCCTGTCTTGATTGAATCGATGTTCACACCCGTGCGGGCATTGCTGAACACAAACTCCTTTGGTCCAGCATCCTGTTTGAGCGCCGTCAATTCCTTAAAGACAATGTCGTTCATTGGAATAGTTCGAGTCCTGCCGGTCTTACTTCTGGCGATGAAAACTGTCCGAGCGAAAAAGTTCACGTGTTCCCACTGGAGTCCGAGAATCTCTCCGCGTCGCATCCCCGTGTTAAGGGCGATCGTAACGACGGAGCGAATGTGATCTCGCCTTCCCGTGAGTTGCGCAAACAATCTTTTCTCTTCTTCTGCGGTGATGAACCTCTCTCGGCTCGGGCTCTCCTTCAGCAGGCGTACCCGCCTCATTGGATTCGAGTCGATCAGTTCATTGTCAAAAGCCATCGAGAGGATCTTCGAAAGGCAAGCGAGATCGCGATTGACGCTCGCCGGAGTACGCGGCCTGGGCCGGTCCTCCTTGTCGTGCTTGGTCGGCGTCGCCACCCGCTCCCGTTTGAATTTCTCAATCATCATTGGCTTGATGTCCCGCAGATGTTTCTGACCAAAGAAGTCTTTGAGCGTGACCGAGCGCTGGTCGTCTTCGCGGTAACTGCGCTTGTTCGCTCTCGACCATGGTAAGAACGTTTCATCGACAAACTCAGAAAAGAGTTTCTTGCCCGGATCGTATCTCCGTTCATAGATCGCTTCTCTGACTTGGTTCTCGGCTCGTTCCGCTTGAGCCTGAGTCCGAGCGCCGGGAACCGCTTGATGGATGTATTGGCCTTGCAGACTGAATTCAATCCACCACGTGCCTTCGTCCCAATCGGCGTCGGTGCGCTTGAGTCTCCTTCCTTTGTATCGTTTGTAAATTGCCATTCGGCTGTTCTCCCTTCTGGAAAGGAATCCCAGCCGTCAAAGTGGCTCGATTCTAAATCCGAAGGGGTTTGGTGTCACGGTCTAACGATGACGCGAACTTCAATCTTTCATGCGATCTTGAGACGCCGCTGTTCGTTTTGAACCCGTCGCCTTTCGGCTTCTTCCTTGGCCCACAAATCAACCTCGGTTCGGTGAAAACGTAAGAGGTCGCCCATGTAGGCATGAGGCAACGGATGTTCATTCTCTGAGCGCCTCGCCCACTTTATTATTCCGGCGGTGGTAGGTTCTCCAATCGCGTTGACGAGCTGCCAATAGCGAGCCAGCTGCGTAGCCGTCATCCAGTCGGGCGCGGATTCCACTGAAGGCTGTTCGGCCTCGCGCTGGGTCAGGAGTAGCGCAATCGCGTCGTGTGTAGCGCGATCAATAACGCTGGCTATTTTCTCTTTAAGGTCTAAGTTTTGGTCGATCATGGTGGGGTCGACCATTACAAGCAATGTGCCAGCACTAAGATTGTCGGAGGAAATTGAAGAATCACTAAGAAAGCAGCGTTTGGCGTCGCGGTTAAGGACCAAAACCTTCCGACAGGGACCGCCTGAGTTGTAAATCACAACGCCTAAGGCTAACACCCCGGCAATTCAGGAGGCCTTTCAAAAATGACATGGCAAAATAAGTCTGTAAGTAATTGAGTCAAGACTGCTTCCACGAAATCCCAGTTTGCCCAGTTTTATTTATTTATTTTTCCATATGCCAAGGTTGCGGAAAACAAAGAACTTAGCGCGATTCACTCGCTGGATTTTTCCGTCTATCTTGTCTGCCCACTTTATTGCGTTACTTTATTAAGTTTGGTGTCCCCTTATCACTTTGGATTTCAACCAAAGCTAACTGTGCGGGTGCCCGAAGACGTTGAGGTCATGGATGAGTGTTTCTGATCAGCGGACTGTCTTCATAGATCATAGTTGTCAGCCACGACCGATTAGCCCGACTGCAGATGTACCTCGCCGAATTGATCCATGATGGTTCTGAGCCAATGAACCATCACGAAATCTTTGCTTCTCCGGTACTCGGAAACTTTATTTTCAGAAAACCGAACCGAGCAAATATCGGACAAACTTGAGCCACAAATGACTGGACGAAAACAGCTTAGGTCGATTCTCAAGTTTCTCAAGAATATTTCTAGAGTTTCTAGAGTCTAGAGTTATTGATTACCAATGACTTACGGCTGAATCGAGTTCTCTTTTTTGGTTCTATCTTGTCTGCCCACTCTATTAACCAACTCTATTTCGTTTTCGCCGAACCTGGTTTTCCTTATCGCGGTGCATGGTGCACTAATTGCAGAGCAGCGACTGTGATTAGGCTCGCGAGATTTGGACAAGTGGGATGCTTGGAAGGGCGAATGATCAGCCCGCGTAAAACGGAGAAGGACAGAAGCGACAGTCGTTTTGGGGTTGGATTTCGAAGTGCGAGAATTTGATGTTCAACAATTTGAATCCGCTGGCTGGAAAAGTTCTGAAAAATCTACTCTTTGCTGGAAAGTTTCTGAAGCTACTCTTGGCCATGGTTCTTAACCATGCTCAGGTCGCGCCGGATACTCCCTTAGTATCACACGAGAAGGCCGTAGCAATAGCGACCCAAAAAAATTAGGTATTTTGTGCCATACCTAAAAGAAAATGGAGCACGGAGTAACATGCTCCCCTTGGACTAACTATTCTTCTGAGATTCTCTTACCGACCGCACCACCACGGAAGATGGGGTGGGAATGGCCTGACAGTGTTCGCTCTGTTTCTGATGAACACCATTCTGAAGATCGCCTCAAGGGTTCCGACCGCGGTTAAGATTTCCGCAGAAAGAAAAAAGGATTTGAATATCCATTCTTCAAGAGGAGAAGGGTCAATCCAAAGCTTGGATATAACCCAATGTCTTAGCGCATACGTGGCTAGAAGAAAACCTTCGAGTACCGCTAAGCGAATAAGCCTTAAACACTCACGCTCCTCAGCGTCGTGACCGATGTTACTCATGGCTGACTCCGTCGAGTTGATCTCAGTCAACGGATTCAATTGTCAAACAACTTCGGCGAGGTTGCCGACGACAAGCACATGATAGTTCGATAGTGCTTAAAGCTCAAACCAAAACCCTCACCCACCCTTAGAGCACTCTCCCGGGTGATTGTCCACGAGTCACATCAACAGCCGCCGGGCGTACGATAACGATCATTATGTGCCGGTGCAGGCGGCGTGACACCCGCTCTTCAGGTGGCGCGACGCGTGTCTGACCAGGACATAATGCGCCGTTATCGGATGACCGTCCGAACGTATGACTTACATACCCAACAAATCGACTGTAAGGTTCTCGATGTGAAGCGAAGGAATCCGTCGCCTAGGATTAGATTAGTCCAAGCTTGGAGAGGGCTTCTTGGAAAAAGGAACGGGCGATTTCACCGGCTAAAATATCAATATCCCATTCGTCTTTTTTCG
>DATEPF010000323.1:0-4863 GCA_035273325.1 Pyrinomonadaceae bacterium
GCCACTATCAGTCAAAATCGTCATCAACAAAGCGAGTGTGTCCTGCTCATCGTCAACAACCAGCAACCGCACTCCGTTAAGCGGGGGCGGCTGAACTGGTTGATTTTCAGCCGGCGGCTCCAGTGGGTTGGTCGTTTTCGCGCGCGTCGTATCATGCACCACCCTGATAGGCAGTTTCAGTATGAAGGAAGAGCCCTGCCCAACGCCGGGACTAATCACGTGAATTGTGCCGCCGTGTAATTCGACGATGTGCTTTGTGATTGCCATTCCCAAACCAAGACCACGATGCATCCTGGTAGTTGTGTTGTCCGCCTGGCTGAAGCGCTCGAAGACGTAAGGCAAGAACTCCGCACTGATGCCCTCACCTGTGTCGCTGACAGTAATTTCAACGTTGGAATTTACCCGCGCCAATCTTACTTGTATGTGTCCACCTTTCGGCGTGAACTTGACCGCGTTCGAGAGCAGGTTCCAAAGCACCTGCTGTAAACGTTCCGGGTCACCGGACACTGGTCCTGTTCGAGGATCGAGAATCACTTGCAGCTTGATTCCCTTGGCATCGACGGCAGGCCGGACAACGTTGATGGCGGCTTCGGTTACCGCGGCGGGATCCACTGAACCAACGTCGAGCCGAATTTTGCCCGAGATAATGCGAGAAAAGTCGAGCAAGTCTTCAATTAGTTGACTTTGAGAATGAGCGTTCCGCTCAATGGTTTCCAACGCTTGCGCGGTGTTGCTCGCGTCGAGTTTGCCCATTTTCAACAAACGCGACCATCCAAGGATGGCGGTGAGAGGCGTGCGAAGCTCGTGGGAAACAACGGCCAGGAACTGGTCTTTTGCGAGAGTGGCTTCTTCAGCCATTCTTTTGGCTTTCAGAATCTGGTCTTCGTACTCGTTGCGATTTCGCATCTGCATCAGCACGCAGTCGGTGATCGCAACCTGGTCATGCACCCGCCGCACGGCATTTACCAATACCGGCAACTCCGATTCATCTTTGGCGCGTAGTGTTAGATACACCTCATTAACTTTGCCGTGCAGTTTAATAAGCGGGAAAAAATGAGTTTGGTAAAAGATGCGGCTGGCAACAGGCAGGATAGATTCGATACGACGCCCTTTTAGTTCACTGAGTAGATATCCCAGGGAATCCAGCAGCGTTGCATTGACATCCAGGATCTCGCCGTCGTCGGCGAGCGACAGAAAACCGCAGGGTGCGTGGTCGAGTCTCTCGTCCAGTTGAATCATGATCGTATTAACATACTTATCGGCTTTGCCGTCAGAAGTCGAAATCCAGACGTATTTATCTTATTTCGTGTGTTTCGTGAAATTCGTGGATAGCTTTTTTGGCAGCAAAAGAACGATCCACCAATTGCACGAACCACACGAAGGACACACGAAACGTGTTGAACGGTGAGTCACGCACGTTGATTCCTTCATCAATTGGTCACGTGAAATTGCGACTGCTTAACGCCGAGAAATTCCTTGATGACGTTGATAGTCTCTTCCGGATGGCTCATGTGGGGGCAGTGACCAGTCGCCTTCAACACTCGTAACGTGCTTTGAGGGAGGTGTCGCTCCAGGTAATCGCCGACGTCAAGTGGCGCGATCGCATCGTCGGAGCATTGCATGATGAGCGAAGGAACGGTGACCTTCGTTATATCGCTGCGGTTGTCGGACAGAAAAGTCGCTTGCGCAAACCGTCGCGCGATCTGGGGATCGGTAGAACAAAAACTTTCTTCGAGCTCGCGCGTCAACTCTGGACGCTCTTCATTTTTCATGATCACGGGTGCAAGAAAGTTGGCCCAACCGATGTAGTTCTTTTCCATTACCTCCAGAAGTCCATCAATGTCCGCGCGCTCAAAGCCACCAACATAGGGTGGGTCGTTAATGTAGCTGGGCGACGGACCAATCAGTATCAGTTGCTTGAACTTCTCCGGCTCGCGGATAGACGCCAGTATTCCGATTACGCTACTTACCGAATGACCGACGAAGATGACATCTTTCAGATCCAGTGCGTGACAGATTTCGAGCACGTCCTGCACATAGCCATCGAGCCTGGCATACCTCTCGGGACTGTAAGCTTTGAGATCAGACTTCCCCGATCCGACGTAATCGAACTGCACAATGCGGTAGTCGTTTTCAAACGCAGGAGTTATGAAGCGCCACATGTTTTGGTCGCAACCAAAGCCGTGGGCAAACAGCATCGGCTGCGTGCCGTTACCAAAGACCTTCACATTGTTTCGGACAAGAATATCCTGGCTCAATTCGATCCCTCCGCAAACTCGTCGCAATCAATTATGGTTTTGACTACATATTACGCTCATTTGAAAGCCGTCGCCTAATTCGTGAACTTCGTGTGATTCGTGGATCGCTTTTCCCGCGTGACAAAAAGTGATCCGCGAATCAACACGAATTAGCACGAAGCAGGTGAATGGTAAATGGGATTGTGAAGGAGGAAAATAGCGGGCGGATTTCGTGACAATTCGTGTTGATTCGTGGATCGCTTTTTTGACAGGGCGGGAAAAAGCGATCCACAAATTACACGAACAACTTCTTTCTACTGCTTACTGCCTACTGCCTACTGCCTACTGCTTTCTGCCTACTGCCTACTGCTTTCTGCCTACTGCTTTTTGCCTACTGACTTCAAAGCCGCCAACTCTTTCTCCAGTTTCTGAACCTCGTCTTCCACCCCGGCTTTGAAATCCGGATGTGTCAGGGTCGCCAACGTTTTCTTGAGCGCCATCACGCGAGCGACCAGCAGGGCTTGATCCGCCGGCACAGTTACGTCCGGAGTAACGCCGGTGCCTTCCCAATTGGTTTTGGTAATCGGACTAATGGCGCGCCCGGTCGGCACAAACATTCCAAAGTGTTCGCTGATGCGGAAGCCACCACCAGGATGTGCTCCGCCGCCGGTCGTCTCTCCAATGATTGTCGCGCGCTTCAGGTTCTTTAGGTTGTAAGTGAATTCTTCCGCCCCTGAAAAGGTCCGCTTGCTGGTCAACACGTAGATGTCTTTGTTCAAGTAACGTTTGCCGGCAACCTCTTTCCTGGTCCAGAACTCTTCTGTGCGGTTTCCTTCCCGCCAATAGAGATCGTTGAGATGTACTGGCTCAGGACCAAACAAGTACGAACAAATCAGCGCCACCATCGCCGGGTTGCCGCCACCGTTGCCGCGGAGATCGATAATCAATGCGTCAGTGCCGTTAACAAAGTTCATCGCCGCCGCGACTGTCTCAGCGCCGAGCTCTTCATCGGCGAAGTGACCGAATTCCAGGTAGCCGATATTGCCGCGCAGGCGCTCCACTTTCGTGAAGCCGTGATTCATCCAGGTTAAGTCGCGCTGCCGCTGTTCACGCTCGGCTGCAGTTGGCTCACGCCGTGGTCCACGTTCCGGAATAGGCTGATGTGAATAGCGCACCCGCAGATGTTTGTCATTGCTGACTGCCTGCAGATCTTTGGTCAGCGTCATGGCAAACTGCTTCGCGATGGTGATCTGATCGTATTCCTTCCTGGCCACGCGGTCGCGGATGGACACTTCCATCTTCTTCGCAACTTCCGGAAAAACATACGAGTCGTTGAGACGTTTAAGAATTCCATCGATCACCTGCGTACGCGTGGCGGCGTCGATGGTGAGGTCAGGTTGCTCCGGCTGCGCGAGCGTAAGACTGGTCAATGCCAGCGTGAATAAGCCGATCACAGAAAGACGAATAATTATCTTTGCGGCAATTGATCTAAGCATTGGTCGTTCTCCTTCATATCTAACAATTGTTTTTGAATATCCGAGACAAACGGCTTGCCGTCCGAGGTGCGGTGGGGCTCTGCCCCACCGAATAGCCAACTATTTCCCAAGGGCTATGCCCCGAAAAGGGCGCAGCCCAAACAATTATGAGCTCGAACGGAAGGGCGAAGCTCTTCCGCACATCAAATGGCAAAGCCATGGCAACTATTTACGGCTGCTCACGCCACGCACCAACAGCGCAACAACGTCAGACACTCGCCGCTCAACTTCTCGACGTTCACCTAATTCGCTCGCACTTAAACTGTATGGCAGCAATCCATTCGTCGCCTCTAAGAGCGCTCGCGCTGTGACGTGTTCGTTGTCGAAACTAAACTCTCCGGCCTGGCGTCCGCTAATCAGCACGTCAGCAAAGATTTGTGCCTCCACTTCAAAGTACTGCGCACGGCGCGCGAGTAATCCGGGGCGCAAAGCCGCGAGCAGATCATTCAGGCTCTGCGTGTAATGCTGAACGCTGTCAAAACGAAATAACACGCGCGTGATAAGCATTGAGCGCAGTCGAATCGTTGCTGTTGTGTCGGTGTCGGCGATCTCTCGCAAACGATCTTCCAAACGGGCAACAATCCGATCGATGTGAGATAGAACCACGTCTTCTTTGCTGCTGAAGTGGAGGTAAATCGTGCCCTTGCCGATGCCGGCTTCCAGCGCAATGTCCTCGACCGTCATTTTGCGATAACCGTACCGGGCGAGCAGCCGGTCAGTGGCGTCCAGGATTGAGTCCTTGATCGTGGCGGGGTCCCTTGCGGCTCTTTTCGGTACAATTGCTGCCATTTTTAGAGGTTCTTGGCTTTTCGCTCCTGCTGTTTTTGCGGTCCGCTCACTCTGACTTCTGACTCAAATCGAATTTCAGTCAACTCAAACGCGTGCGATGTGAAAAAGTTCCTTGGATTTCTTGTTACTAGAAATGGAAGTTAACGGATGTGGGTCAACAAATGCAGAACCGGAGCGGAACGACCCGCAAGCAGAACCGGGAGCGAAGCGGAGCGCAGCGACCGGGTTCGCGTTGAATACTAGTCAAGCCATGCGCGTGCGTGCTGCTTGTTTGTGGGAGCCAACGCGGACCCGGTCGCTGC
>DATEPF010000324.1:0-15047 GCA_035273325.1 Pyrinomonadaceae bacterium
ACAATCCCGTTCGCTTCGACGATGATGCGTCGAACGGTGGACATCGGTCGATCGATCCGCGTGCCATCGGTTCGCTCGATGATAAGCCGAGCGCCGGGCGGCGTCTCCTGAGAGGGCTTCTCAGTTGCCGGCTTCTCTTCAGTCTTCGGTTCTTCTTCAGCAGGCGGCTTCTCTTCTCCGGTCTTCGGTTGCTCGGTTTCCGTCTTCGTGGTTTCGGTTTTTGGAGGAGTCGTCCGCGTAGTTCGTGGCGGCGTTCGTCCCCGCGGGTTGCGCCGCGGCGTTGTCCTCGGTGCGTTCCGGCGCGCTGAAGGCGTCGTAACAACCGGTTTTTCTTCCGCCGGTTTTTCGACCTCAGTCTCAGCCGGCTTGGGCTCTTCCACTACTTCTCCCGGCGGCCTCGGGATCGTCGCGCCAACGGATGAAAGGCGCTGCACGTTTTTGTCGGCCCGTTTGTCGGGCTCAGTTTCGGTCGGAGCATTTTCGGCTACGGGAATGCCGCCGCTAAATGGTTGAAACGATCCGCCCAGCGTGATCCGATAGTTACCTGCGTCGTCGTTGGGCGTCCGCGCTTCAAACCGCAAAATCAAAATCTGTCGCGTGCGAAAGTACAGACTCTTTGTCACTTCCGGAGGGATCGTGCCTGCGTAAATTGTGATCTTCGTTAGCGGCCTAAACGTGCCGGCCGTGAAGACATCGACATCGCCATTCAGGTTCCGGCTGTTCACCGTCACGATTAAATCACCGGGCGTCGCTTCGAACGCATAGTAGTGCCGCGTGAAGCGCGAATCGCCGAGATCAAGCGGCATGATCGTTCCATTGATTTCGTTGCTGAGGACGGGTGTCGGCAGCTCCGGATTCGTCGACTGTGCCCGGAGCAGGCACACACTTGCCGGTGCCAAGGTAAAGATCGTTACGAACAGAATTGAGCGGATTAACTTCACAATAGCCAAGATGCTCCGGCGTCGCTGAGATTCTACAAGCCGCAGCGATGCGTGGCAAAAGGTGGGCTCGCTGTCTTTGCGTTCGCCTTAACGTCAACGCCCTGCGCGAATGAGGTGTAATTGACAATGGCTACTCGCACTTACAGAGTACGCATGCTCTTAACTTGTTTTTTCACCGACGGTTGGGTGCGACACCCGACGGTGATGGTGGTAAATGGCAAATAAGCACAATTGCAGACAGGGCGGCCAGTAACAACTGACCGCCTTTTTTTGCTGGAAGCCGGCCACCGTTGAAACTATTAGTTCTGTGAAAGAAACAGTCCAACAGCAGGCGGCAAGACCGCTCAGAGTGGTTAACATTCGGAGGCCTCTGCGTTTGACGCCATTCTGACGGCTGGTTAGAATACGCACGCTCTTAGTATTTTTCCACCGATCGGTTGGGTGCGGACGCCCGACGGTGCGTGTGGTGTCGGAAGCCGAAAAGCCCCCAAGACGTTTCTCTTGCTAGCTTGCCGCTTCTCCCTGAACACCCGCGGAATTGATTTACACAAGTTCTGGCGGACGTTTGTCTAAGCCAGCTTAGGACGCCACAGGAAGTTGGCGTCCACACATTCAAAGGAGAACTCAATGAATCGAAGAAAAATGTTAACCATGGCGGTGCTGGCCGGTGCAGCATTCGCTCTCGCCTTGGGGATCGCCTCAACGCAACTCACAGCTTCGGCCGCGCCGCCGGCAAAGGTCGACCTTTGCCATCGGACGGGCAACGGCAGCTACCAGCCTATTAGTGTCAGCTCCAACGCAGCGGCAAATCACATGTCGCACGGCGATGTTCAGCAGCCGAACGGGGCGGTGCCCGGGAGCCCCGGCTTCGTATTCGACAGCCAATGCAACGCCGTTACCTGGACGTATTACGTCAACGCGGCGCCGGACATTTCAGCGCAGGATCCATCCAGTCCCGGAAATTTATTTGTTGGAACCGGGATACCGGCTGAAAACTTCGGACTTGCGCGGAACGAAGCGCTTGGCATCGAACTCGGGCTGATGATTCTTTACCGCCAAGGCCCGACGGTTCCCTCGGCTGACAATTACGCCGATGGTGTTCTGAATTTTACGGTCGCTTCCGGGCCGCAGTCGACCGCCAATGGATCGTCTGGCAACAATCCTGGACGCGCGGCGTGGAATTTCACCTTTTCGGTTGCGACCGGCCTGAATGGGGCGACGACCGATCTAAATGATTACACATTCCAGCTTTTGTACGACACGGACGCAGGTCCTGGTACTAACTACAGAACTCTCCAGCTTGAACAGGAAATTACTCCACAGGCTGCCGGCCAGTCAGGTTTCCAATGGCGAGACACTACTCTGAATTACGTCCCGATTTCTGATGACGAGGGCAATTCGAACGTCACTCAGAACTCTCAGAATTACGGCTTTGCCCATTTTCAAGCTTTCTTAGGTGGTGCGTATGCGCCTCCGGCGTTTGCGGGGCCGGGCCAGTTCGACATCATTCTGCGCGCCCTTGACGGGACGCAGATTGTCGCGAGCAATCACATTGTAGTGAACGTGTTGCCTTAGTCACGTCATTAGACTTACACACAAAAGGCGAGGCTTCGTGCCTCGCCTTTTTTTTTAGAGTGTGGTGCCGAAGGGGGGACTCGAACCCCCACGAGTTACCTCACACGCCCCTCAAACGTGCGCGTCTACCAGTTCCGCCACTTCGGCTCGTTCGGGAAGGATTATCAAACAGCAACGCGGAAGCGAATTCAGCGGTGTCTATCTGCTCGGTTGCGGCGACGGGGTCATCACCGTTGAAAACGGGGTCGGAGTCGGCGCGGCTGTCGTTGGCGACGCTACGGGAGTCGGCGTTGTTACGGGAGCATCTGCTACACCCGACTGCAAAACTGAACTCGTGCCCGTGAGCCACGGCAGCGAAAGCATCAATGCAATCAGCATGAAGGCCGCTGCCGCGCCGATCGTAATCTTGGCCAGCAAGCTTGCCGTGCCGCGCGGTCCGAACGCCGTGCTCGAAACTGAGCTGGTGAACAATGCGCCCGCATCGGCCTTACCCGGTTGCAGCAATATGACGAGAATCAGAACAACGCACGCCAGAATGAATAATCCGTATAAAACGTAAGCAATCATAATTTGTACTTCGTACTTTGGACTTGGCACTTTGGACTTTGATTTCTTCGCTCCGCGCCACCTTCAATTTGAAGGTGCGTGAACGACGCATCAAAGTTCAAAGAACTAAGTACAAAGAACACGAACAAACGACTCACAACGGACTACTAACAACCGACTATCTGTTGTAGTTGACGATTTCGGCAAAACTTTCGGCCTTCAAACTCGCGCCGCCGACGAGTGCGCCGTCGATGTCCGGCTGCTTCATTAAACCCGCGATGTTATCCGGCTTGACTGATCCGCCGTACAAAATCCGCAGGTTTTCCGCCGCGGCCGGCGAGTGTCCTTCCGTAAAAACGCGCCGGATAAACGCGTGCATTTCCTGCGCTTGCTCCGGCGTCGCGGTGCGTCCGGTACCAATGGCCCAGACAGGTTCGTAAGCGACGATGATACGGTCGAGGTCTGAGGCTGTCAACCCGGTCAAACTGCCGGTTAGCTGCTCTTTCACTACATCAAGCGCCTTACCCGCATCACGTTGATCGAGTGTTTCACCGACACACACGATTGCTGTCAGGCCCGCGGCGAGTCCCGCCTGCGCTTTCTTGCTCACAATTTGATCCGTCTCAAGGAAGTATTGGCGGCGTTCCGAGTGGCCAACGATGACGTGCGAGCATCCGGCGTCGCGCAGCATGAAAGCGGCCACTTCTCCGGTGAAGGCGCCTTCAGACTGTTCAGTCGAACAATTCTGCGCCGAGACGCGAATGTTCGACCCTTCCAGACGATCAGCGACGGGCTTCAGCGCCGTGAACACCGGCGCGATAACCACTTCACAGTGATTCGCGTTCGCGACCAGCGGCTTCAACGCGACCGCCGTGGCGACCGCGTCGCTGACGGTCTTGTACATCTTCCAGTTTCCAGCAATGACAGGTTTTCTCATAATCAAATTGTCCGTTGTCAGTGGTTAGTAGTGTGTTGTTAAAAAAGATCGAGTGAATAAGCAAACTATTGACAACCGACTGACTACTGACTAGTGGTTAGGGCCATCACACCCGGCAATTCTTCGCCAGCCAAAAACTCCAGCGTGGCGCCGCCTCCGGTTGAAATGTGTGTAATGCGATCAGCGACGCCGGCTTTTGTGACAGCCGCAACGGAATCACCACCGCCGACAATCACAATCGCTCCGCCATCCGCGGCTTCTGCGACCGCGCGCGCGATTCCAATTGTGCCCTGGTCGAACGGCGGCACTTCGAACACGCCCATGGGACCGTTCCAGATGATCGTCTTCGCATCTTTCAAAGCATTCGAAAAGTGCATGACCGTCTCGACGCCGATGTCCATGCCCGCGTGACCCGCGTTCGTGAACTCTATCGGAATCGTCTTCGCGACAATCTCGCTTCCCTTCACTGGCTCGTAACTATCGACCACTTGATGATCCGTGGGCAGAAGCAACTGCACATCCGACTGCTCGCAACGTTGTTTGATTTCCGATGCAGTCTGAAGCTGATCGTTTTCCACAAGCGACTTGCCGACCGTGAAGCCTTCAGCTTTCAAGAACGTGTAGGCCATCGCGCCGCCAATAAGCAGCCGATCGACTTTGCGGTCGATGAGCGCGTTGATAACCGGAATTTTGTCCGAGACTTTAGCGCCGCCTAGGATTGCCGCGAATGGGTGCTCAGGACTCTGAATGACGCGGCCGAGATATTCGAGTTCCTTTTCCATCAACAGACCAGCGGCCGCTTGCTCGACGAACTTTGTGATGCCGGCAGTGGAAGCGTGCGCGCGATGCGCCGCGCCAAACGCATCATTGATGTAGAGATCGCACAGCGAAGCTAATTCCTTCGCGAATGCTTCGTCATTCTTTTCTTCTTCGGGATGGTAACGAAGATTCTCAAGCAGCAGCACGTCACCATCTTTCAACGCGTTAGCGGCGTCACGGGCAGCCTCGCCAACGCAATCCTCTGCGAAAGCGACTGAGGTCGGGGCTGCGGCCCCAATTGGGCTTTCGGTGACGACATCGGCGGAGGGCGCTCCCAGCAGTTCCTGAAGTTTTTCGTGCACGGGCCGGAGGCTGTACTTAGCGACGCGTTGCCCTTTCGGCCGGCCCAGGTGCGAGGCGAGAATCACCCGCGCGCCGTGTTCGATCGCGTAGTTGATTGTCGGCAACGCCGCGCGAATGCGCGTATCGTCGTCAACCTTGCCGTCTTTGATTGGAACGTTGAAATCGACTCGGATGAAGACGCGTTTGCCGGAAAGGTCAAGACCCTTTATGGAGAGTGTTTTCATTGGTCAGTCGTCAGTAGTCAGTCGTCAGTTGTGGGAGGCAGTGGTTGAGCGATTTGCCACTAACTACTGACAACTGATTACTGACAGTCTTACAAGCCTTTGTTGGCAATGTACTTAATCAGGTCGCGCACGCGGCAGGAGTAACCCCACTCGTTGTCGTACCAGGAAAGGATCTTGATCATGTTGCCGCCGATCACTTTCGTGTACTCGGCATCGACGATCGAGGAGTTCGAATTCTGTTTGAAGTCTGAAGAGACCAGTGGTTCTTCAGAGAAGCTCAGGATTCCCGCCAACTCTTCGTTCGCGGCGTCCTTGAGAGCTTTGTTCACTTCTTCGGTAGTCGTTTCCTTCTCGACGGCGATGACCACGTCCACCAGTGAGACGTTAGGGGTCGGCACGCGGACGCTAATGCCATCGAACTTCCCTTTTAATTCTGGCAGCACGAGCGCAACGGCTTTCGCTGCGCCTGTCGAAGTCGGAATCATGTTCAGCCCCGCCGCCCGCGCGCGCCTTAAATCGCTGTGCGGCAAGTCGAGCAATTGCTGATCGTTCGTGTACGAGTGAATCGTGGTCATCTGCGCGTTGCGGATGCCAAATTTTTCGTGAATGACCTTCGCGACTGGCGCCAGGCAATTCGTCGTGCACGATGCGTTGGAAATGACCTGATGAGCGGCCGGGTCGTATTTGTCCTCGTTCACGCCGAGCACGATCGTGATGTCTTCATTTTTCGCGGGCGCCGAGATGATGACCTTCTTCACGCTGCCGCGCAGGTGTTTCTTGGCGTCCTCGGCTTTGGTGAAGCGTCCGGTTGATTCAATGACAATCTCAGCACCGACCGACTCCCACGGAATCAACGAGGGATCCCGTTCGCAAAAAACCTGAAACTCTTCACCCTCGATAGTGATTCCCTTTGCCGAAGCCTTGATGTCATGTTCCAGATTGCCGAGCACCGAATCGTATTTCAGCAGGTGCGCCAAGGTCTTTGTATCGGTGATGTCATTGACGGCGACGAAATCGATGTCCTTGTCGCCTAAAGCCGTGCGCAAGATGTTGCGGCCGATGCGTCCAAACCCGTTGATGCCAACTTTAACTGCCATGCCCTGCCCTCCGAGAAACTTTGCGGATTTGCACACTTCAGCCGCCGTTTGCTGCTGGAACGTGAACTGAAGTGGCTGAACTTAGAAAAGAAATTGGAAGATAATGCGCGCGCCACTGAGTGTCAAGCGAGTGTTCGTTCCCGTTAGTGTCCTAAGTTGCGGTCCTTCTCTGTCTCTCTTTGAGCGCTCAGTGTCTCAGTAGTGAAAATTTCCCGGCAAACCCACCACAGGGTCACAGAAATTTCACGGACGCACGGAGATAACCAAAAACACGCTCTATCCGCTCAACCTTACGACTTGACCGACACGAAGCTCGCCCGCCCTCACCACCGTGCCGTAACCGCCGGCGTAATTCTTGTTCAGCCGAGCCACAGCCCTCATTACCTGAACATCTCGCTCGGCTGTGTCGGGATCAAGATTGACCATGCGACACCGCTCATCCTTCATATAGACCTTAACGACTGCACAGTCGTCACCTTCACCAAAGATCAATGTCTGGCCCACCCACCGGTCTTCCTCAAACGGTTCAGCGCTGTAACTTTCCATCACGATGTTTGGTCGAAATCGGCGAATGTCGCAAGCGCCTGGGCCGCGGCCTGACTCGCGCTCAATGCATTGCACGGTACTGCTCGTGATTACCGAAATCGACGCTTCATCGAAAACGCCAGACTTCAGGTTCATCAACTCAACATCACTGCCAAAGCGTTTTGAGATTTCCTCGCGTAGTTCGTCGCTGTGAAGTTCGTACTTCTTCCCGTCCGGCGTACGAACGTGCGTTGGAAGCAGTTCGGCACTGTTGCTGTCGAGCCCGAAGGGTTTGTATAGAATTAACTCTGGCAACTTGCTCGCGCTCAGCCATGGGAAATTGCTTTTGTCATTGAGTCTCCGCAAAGCAAATCTTCGATCACCCTCAATGCCGTGCCAACCCAGCTTGGCAACATCGAGTGGTTCCCCAGCCATCGACTTAACCGGATAACGAAAGAGGGCGCTAATTTTTCCCAGGTTCATGTGTAACTCGATAGGTTTTAGTTGAGAAGAGCGTCTTATGAAAGAGGCTATCCGCGACCCCCAGGCGGTTCAAGTACCCTCTTTATCGAATTCGGATTGATAATCATGATCTTCTGCCATATCTTCCGCGAGAGGCTCGTCGTCAAGTCTTCCACCTCGTTGACCGCCGCGAGAGCCACGGGATCATCGAACTTCTGTACGTACAATGCGGCGAGTTTCCCGATGAGAGACAGCATTTCACTGCAGTAGTCCAGGTATCTTCCCAATTCAAATGGGCTTAGGTTCTGCTTGGGCGAAGACGCGGTCATCGTCCTGTGCCCCAGAAGCCGCTCCGGATCCTTGGTTAACTGGTGCATATCTATGACGTGCGCTAACGCCCGCAATTCGTGAATTGCCTTCAGCGCCCGGCGACGCTTCACGCGAGTCTCCACCGTTACCAGGAACAAGATCGCCGCGCTAAGCAGGAGGAAAACGTTAAGGCCGGCTTCGGAAACCTGAACGAGCAAGACCAGGTCAAAGCCGCTTCTGGGCCAGGAGGCTTTTGCCAACACAAGAACCAGGCTGCTAATGATAATCGCAACCAGCGCTCCGGTGATAAATCTCAGTAACCTTTGCGGCTTGCCAATCCAAGCTGAGCGGGTTTGCGATTCGCGTGCAATCGTCAGCAACTCCTGACAAACTTTGTTGAGACCGGAGCTTGGAAATCGCTCTTCAATTCTTCGGCTAAGCGTCTCGATGGTGCCAAGAATTTTGTCCGAATCCAGGCTACGGTACATTGACTCATTACACTCAGTTACAATCCGCGGGAACGTGACGCTGCTTATTTCTTATAGACGGCAATACCCCAAAAGTTAATGTCGGGTGGCAAGCTATTCCAGTGGTCGAATGCGTGCGAGTCGTCCGACTTGTAACGCAACTTGTAGTTCCCGGCCGGCAGGGTGATCACGATATCTACTTTCCGATTCTTACCCGCGCCACCCGCGTGCGTGGTCTTGGGCTCTTGCATTTCCCACACGGGAAGTCCCTTGTCTGTGTTTTCGATCCACCCGTAGTCAAACATCCCACCACCCTGGCCTTCCCCGATGGCAAAAATACGCACCTCCTGACTGCTCGGTAGACTAAACGTCACAGTCTTATCCTCGTTGTCCAGCACTTGCACGATCTGAGCTAAAACCGGCAGCTTCGCGAGGTCTTCAGGCATCGGCTTAGAAAATAGTTGTCCGTACATGCTCATCAACTGCGCGGCCTCGGTTGCGCGTCCCACGCTCTGATGAATCCGGAACTTTGTAACCAGATCCTTGCTGTAGAGATCAGCGTATGGTTTTCCCGCGATCAATTTGAGCTTATTTTTCAATTCTGAAACTGGAGCGTTCCAACTAATTTCCGGGATGATCTCGCCGAACTTCTCCGGAAAAATGAAAGTTTTTAAGAAAGCCATGCCGACGGCTGAACTGAGCGCATCGCCCGAACCGAGATCTGTCGGCCGGCTGAGATTGTCTGAGTTAGCCATGATGATGAACGTTAGGTTTCGCTCAGGCACTTTCAAGATGAAAGAAGAATTGCCTGTCCAGTATCCGTAATGCCAGAGCAGTTTCGTGCCCTTGTAGTTCGTCGTGAACCAACCCAGACCGTAAGGAAGAGGTTCGCCCTTCGTTGACGTGGCGGGCGTGAAAGCGAGTTGCTGAGTCTCTTTCGTGAGAAATTTATTCTGATCGATCGCGATGTCATACTTTGCCATATCAAGAACTGTGGACATCAATCCTGCGGAAGTGCTGAACCCCTGCGGGTAACTTATTTTCGTCGCCTTAAACTCGCGATCAAGTGCATACGGCTGCGCCAGTGTCTTTACGATCGTATCGAATCTTTGCTGGTGCTTTTCCGTTATCATCCCGCGGTTCATTGGCGACTGGTGAGAATGAACCAGCTTCCATGCCCCGTCTTGTTTGTTCAAGACATATGAGCTTCTCCAGGGGCCCTCAGTGCGGGGCGTCCCATTTGGGGGCGTAATAACTCCGCTCATAAAAAACGTCGCGACCGCGCTGTCGCCGTAAACGGCAGTCTCAAGGTTGTTAATGTCGAACTTCACTTTGAAACCGGACTGGAATGCCCTTCGCAATTCCGCGGCATCGATAAAAGAGGTCAAGAATCCTCCTTCGCCCTGAAAGCGGTTGTGTTGCGGCGCGAGACGTCGCTCGATTTGATCCACGTTGCCGGAATTGAATCCTGCAACGATATCCATCACCGCCGTTTTCACCTCACCTTCTGCTGCGGCCTGGTTCGCGTTCGGCGATTTTGTGCTCACGATCCTGGGGACGTTAGGAGCAGTCTCATTCATTCCGAGCGGATCCAGAATGTTAGCTATTAAAAGTTCGCCGAACGACTTGCCCGTAGCTACCTGAATCACCTTATCCAGTTCTCCGAAGCGATTGCCGTTATAACGATATTGCTCGCCGGGGTTTCCCTCGGAAGTGTGCGATAGCAAGTGCCGCACTCGAATGATTCCTTCGCTCTCCAATGTAATGCCGTACTTGGAAACGGGATCGTCCAGCTTAATTTTTCCTTCCTGCACCAGCTGCATCAGAATCGTAGAAGCGAACGTCTTGGTCAGCGAAGCCAGGTGGTAAGGAGTGTGTTCGGTGGCGGGAATCTTGTTCTCCACGTCGGCGTAGCCGAATCCTTTCGCCCAAAGCACCTTTTGATCTTTCACGATGGCAGCGGAGTAAGCCGGTATTTTCAGTTCCTGGCGCAGATTCTCGAGAAGTGTTTCCAGTCGCGCAATCCGTTCGGCGTCGGAAGACTGAGCTTGGGCGTCAGCGGCGCGCCCGCGCGTGCCGTGAACCGTTATCGCCTGTCCCGCGATGGCCACAATCAGAATCAGGATGACTAATCCTGGTGCTTTGAAGTTCATGATTATCTCCTTGATCTTACCGCCGATGTTGGCACGCCTCCCCGAGACGGAAATCGGAATCGCAAAAGAGTTTTACTAACTGAGTTATCTTATCTTTAAATCTGCCGCTTAAGCGAAGCGATCAAAACCTGAGCTGAAGCGAGACCCTCCGCGAATCGAGACTCAGTTAGCTCTTTATTTCTTTACGGATCCAGCGGGTCATTCGCATCAAAAAACAATGAAGCAACGGACGGCTTGAACTCCGCTGCCAATGGAGATACGCGGCTAATAAACTCCACCGGAAAATATCCCAATTCCGCCGAACAACGAATGCGAAAACCGTCTTTCGTAACGATCGCAATGTGGTCTTCGCTTGAGGTGACCAGGGCCTTTAGCTCATTCGGTATTCCATACCTAATGGCGAGGCGCGCCGCGTTTCGAAAATTCGTAGTTGTATGACGTGCGTATGGGTCGATCAAAATACTCTTCTCAGGTATTTTGAATTTTTCCATCAAGTACTTTTTCATCTCGATCGCCTCGTTAAAAGGCGTCTGCATCGGGTGAACGTGGCCACCAGACAAAATAATCAATGGGGCTTTGTGCTCGAGGAACAGTTGGGCGCCTTGATCCGCCCTTTTGGCCGCTATCTTACTTAGACGCAGCCCGGCCGGCGGGCCAGAGCCCAGGACTAAAATGAACGAGTACGGATAATCGCTCCAACTGATGTCTTTCAAGCCTTGAATGCTGGCTTTGTTTTCGCCCTCTTCCAATGGTTCGTAACGGCCTGCTTCATCACGCCGATTAGCTTCCAACAGTTTTAGAGCGAAACTGAGTGTTGGTTCAAAAAACAGAGCGGTCCTGGCGAGCTTTATCTCGCCAAGCTTCGTCTTAAGGAGTCCGCGGTATTCGGCGCTCGAAACATCAAAGCTAACTCTATCGATGTCCTTATAGAAAGGGTCTTTACCCAGTCCGTAGACACTCAACAAACGGTTCATTCCGTTCGCCGCATCTTTCCACGCCGCAATCAGCATCTCTGAATCAGTCTCTTTGCCGTGTTTGATAAACGCCCCCGACGGACGCATATCTTTCCTAACGAGTTTTCTGAACTCAGGATGCCTGATCAGAATCCTGAGTTCGGTTGCCACCCGCTCGATGGTTGGATCACTAAAACGAAACAAACGATCAAAGCAACCCACATCGTCGCAATGCGCAGCCACTCTTAAAGCCTGAACCCTTTGGTTGGATAGCCTTTTCAGGACTGGGTTTCGTCTCAAGAGCCTTCCAACTTCCGGCTGTCTTTGAAACAGACTCAACAGATAAAAGTTCTTGTCCTGAACCGCGTTACGAAACTCTAGTTTGTAAGCGGGGTCAAAACCGGATGAGTTGAGTTCCGCCCTCTGCGTAAACGAACTGCTTGTGAAGGGCTTGTAAGTGCCGGCCGAGGTTGACGAGATGAGCTGCGCGCTCTGTCCAAACGCAGTATTTGTTAAGAGAAATACGGAGAGAATTAGCCGTTGAAGCATTATGATTGCCCAGCCTTTGGTCCCATCAAGCAGTTTTCTGAACTCGCTCTGCGCGCTCCGGTCCAACGATTTGTGGGCTGGTGGCGGTGAAAGATTCCCGTAACCGCGGGCGAGTGCATGTCGTTATTAGATCGCGTCGTCGATTGAATTTCGAGGTAGTTATGATTGTTCGCGTTACTCCAACTCACAAAATGTTTAAGCGTGTTCTCTGCTCGCTCGCTTCCCTCATCCTGACGAGCGCAAGTATATCCTTTGCTCAGCAAGCCCCACAGCCCGCTGCGGATCAGGCTGAGTTGAACGAACTCATTAATCGGGCCGCCCTAAAGGTGACCGAATATAAGAACAAGTTTAAAGACCTGACCGCTGAGGAGGAGCAGACAATCGAAGAGTTTGACGCCCAGGGCAAACTCGAGAAACACCGACGGGTTGCTTCGGACCTGTTCATTTACCAGTCACAACAGGATCCAAATGAAATGTTTGAATACCGCGACGTTAAATCGGTTGACGGCAAGCCTGTCAAAAAACGAGAAGCGCGGTTGGTGAGCCTTCTTACTAAGGCAACCAAAGCGGATTCGTTAAAGAAAGAATTCGACCGGATTCAACGTGAGAGCCAACGGTTTGAGCTTAAAAATAGTTTTTACGGCATGACTCTTAATCAGGGGATAACGCTGGACGAGAAAGGACGCGAGGCTTTTCAGTTCAAGCTTGCTGGTCGTGAGCCGGTTAACGGTCACGATTCGATCGTGGTTGAGTACCAGCAGGTTTCGCAAACCTCTGCTCACAACTTTGATCTCAAAAATCTGCCCGGGCCGTTAAAGGGTGCCCAGGCGTTTTACCGTGGCCGGTTATGGTTGGACGCTGAGACCACGCAAATCAGGCGGGAAGTGCGGGAATTGACGCTCCGGCTTCCTTCGTTGGATCATCCGCTCATGTTTTTTTCGTTCGAACTGGACTATGCGGATAGTCGCTTCGGATTCTTAACTCCAAGGCGGATCGTGATTACGTACTATAACCGGGGACATCTCGGAGCCGACAAAAAGCCTGTAACGCAGGTGGGAGCAAAGACAACTTTCGAATACGGCGCCTTCATTCGCTTTGCTGTGGACTCGCCTGATGCCTCAATCGATCCGGTGAAAAAGCCTTGAATGAGTTGAAGCGACTCAGTGAATTAGTTCCCTTGCCCGATCCTGCAATAGGGCTTCTCGATACGAATCAATCCTCGAAAGCAACTCCTCGACCGACATCGGCAAACCACCTCCCGATATAGAGAACGGCGCGTGCGCCATACCTTTGTTCATTCTAAAAAGAAACCTTTTCATAGTTGGCTGGCGAGCGAGTATGGTTTCAAGATTTACAGGAACGATGCCGAGAAATGGGTTGTCCATGACCCTATAGATGAACAGACTTTCAATCTCTTCCCACCGAATTAGCCCCGCGCCGAAAGCCGACGCGTTATCAACGATGCCTTCCTGGTTGATGATTACGGATGGCGTAGGCTTTAAGAGTCTATAGCCCAGGTAAATGAGACCTAAACTAAACACCGGGGCTCCGAGGTAAAAGATTTCGGGCGTGATCGCCTTGAAAAACCGTCCTACAGAATCCCTGTCCGATATGTTGAACCCGTAGACAAGCCCATAAACGCAGGCGCTGACGAGAAGCAGCGATCCCGCGGCCATCGCCACCAGGTAACGCTTCTTTGTGTAGATAACAATGTCTTCCAAGTGGCTTATCCTTTCCTTGAGTGTTGTCTTTGACTTCCCAAATGTCAGCCCCGGGGATGATAACGAAGCGCCATGGAAGAAGTCCAAAAACTAAAAGTCTAATTTTAAACCCTTAGTGAGCCACGAAATGCCCTGGCTCCATAATAGGACTCCGCACCGTTGTGATAAACGAAGACATGGTCGTAGCGCTGATCGCAAAAGATTGCACCGCCGAGTTTTCTAATATCAGAAGGTGTCTTTACCCAGCTTGACGTTTTGGTATCGAAATCGCCAAGCTTCTGGAGTTCTCGATACTCCTCTGCCGTTAAAATCTCGATACCCATGGCAGCGGCCATGTTAGTTGCGCTGTCTCTTGGTTTGTGTTCTTTCCGTGCCTCCAGCGCTTCATGGTCGTAACAAACACTGCGGCGGCCTTTGGGACTCTCGGGCGAACAATCAAAAAATATATATTCGCCCGTCTTTTTATCCTGACCAACAACATCCGGTTCACCGCCGGTTTTTTCCATTTCACCCAGTGACCACAGTTTTTTAGGATTGGCCTCCACCTTGGCTTGAACTTTCGCCCATGTAAGACCTTTATGCCGGCCCATGTTCTTTTCAAAGCGGGCCTTCAAAGTTTTGAGTAGATCTGCGCGCTCTCCGGCCGACAGTTCGTTCTTTGTTCCAACGCCCTTCATTAAGGTCTCCTTATTTAGTCGCTGTTTCGTTAGGTGCACCTTCAGCCTACATGCTTGCGGTTCGCCTCACGTTTGCACTTGGCCCTTAGCCCGTTGCTCTTAGCCGCCAATGCGCCCCTCGCGCCCAACGATTTGTTATGTCCCGTGATTTCCAAGGAAAATGCGGAACCGTAGTCTCTGAGCCCCCTCATCTTCTTCCAATTTGCTGAACTGCTCAATCAACTGGCCACCGTTCGATTCGATCACACGCCGGGATGCAGTGTTATCTGCATCGGTCGTAATTTCAACGTATGCGAGCCCCTCGCTCTCGGCCGAGGGCAGAAGTAACTGCAATGCGCGCGTTGCGTATCCACGTTGACGCTTCCAGGGAACAACAGAGTATCCAATGTGCCCCAAGCAATAGGGCGGCAGCTCGGTCGTGCCGGGTTGCCAGCGAAAACTAATCGAACCACAGAATTCGCCGTCCCAGATCCAGCGCGAGTATCCCGGAAGACGAGGAACCGCGCGACCGTCGGGCAGTATGACGAGCGGCCCCTTAGCCTCACGGTCAACCTGCTCAACAAGGAAGCGAACCGGATTTTCCTGGATGCGCAGGAGTTGTTCGGCTGCGGCTTGTGGACGGAGGTTGTCGGGCGACCAACCCTGCTCAAGCGCATGGATGTAACCGGACAGGTATTTGGCGTCTGGCCAAACCAATTCCATCTGCGTAGGCATCGTTCGGTATTTGAGCAGTATAACGGCGGAGTTGACGCGGCGGACCTTATTTCATCCTTCCGCCTTCATCCTTCA
>DATEPF010000325.1:0-16224 GCA_035273325.1 Pyrinomonadaceae bacterium
TTCAGATCCCGCCTATTCATGCCGTAGACGGTTGGATCTGAAATATCCGACTGACTTCCGTCAGTGGGATTAAGCTAAGAGTGCAGGACCTGCTTTTAGGCTGGATCTGAATCTATCCACCGACTGCCGTCGGTGGGATTAGCACTTTTGAGGCAACCGAAGATATTGACATCCGACGCACTCCGTCCTAGCCTATGGCCCAAATTTGGATTCTTCTCGTTTGCGGGTTGGCGGTATTCAACATCCAACCCTCCTGCTGAACAGTTTTAGGAGACTGCCCCATGAAGTTCTCACCTCCCTATTTCCGTATACTCTCTGCTTTGTTTTTCATCGTCGCAGTGCTCGGTGCCGACCTGACGTTTGCACAGCGTCGTGGTAAGACGCCGAAAGGATCACCCAGCCGCGCTGCCGGCATCGTTGAAGAAGCCGACAAACTTGCCGATGATAAAAAATGGCCCGAGGCAATCGATGCGTACAAGTTAGCGATTCGGCTCGACGCGAATTATGCACCCGCGCACAGCGGTCTCGGGGGTGCCTATATGAACATGGGCAACTGGAAAGAGGCGCTGGCTGCTTATAACGAACAGGTTCGGGTCGCGCCCGGCGATGCGCAGGCACACTACGATCTCGGTTTCTTTTACAACGCCATGGGCCGTCACGGAGACGCGTTTGCGCCGTTAGTGAAAGCCGTCAGTTTCGATCCCAGCTTTGCTGAAGCGCATTACGAGATCGGCTACGCATACGTAAGAATCGACGATTTTGAAAAGTCGCTGTCCTACCTAAGAAACGCGGTGCGTCTTCGCCCTGACTATGGAGACGCATACTACAGTCTCGGCCTTGCTTATGCGCGGTTGGGCAAACCCGATCTGGCGATTGAGCAGGTGAAGAGGCTGGCCACAATCGATGCGCGACTTTCGAGAAAACTAGAGAAGGACATGCAGATTCCTGCTCCGTCAACGCCAGCGGTCGCCACCACCTCACGACCGCAGCCGGTTGTGCAAAGTCCAGCGATAACAACAGCAACCGCATCGGAAGCTCCGCGGCCGCAGACGAACGAACCCGTCAGCCGTCAGTTGCAACAGATCGAAGAGAAGCAAACCTATTCAACCGCCCCAGCTGTTTCTGCGCCTGCTGCGACTGCGCTTTCGCAGGTCGACCAGATCAAGACCTTACCGGTGGGATCAAAACGCTGGGCACTCGTGATCGGTGTGGATAAATACCAGGATCCTCAAATCAGTCCGCTCAAAGGTTCAGATAATGACGCGCGGTTGATCGCGGATGCGCTGATTCGCTATGCCGGGTTTCCGCCCGACCAGGTGATTCTGTTGGCCACCAATCAACCTCTGGAACGACAGCCTACACGCGTCAACATTCTGCGGCGTTTGTCCAACCTGAGTACGGCCGTACCAAAGGATGGACTGTTGCTAATTTCGTTTGCCGGTCACGGAATGGAGCGCGGTGGCCACGCGTTTCTGTTGCCCGCGGACGCGCAGATAAGTGATCAGATTTCGTTTCTCGAAGAGACAGCTATCAGCATCAACCGGGTCAAGGAACGGATCAAAGAGACCGGCGTGGGCCAGGTGGTGGTAATGCTGGACGCGTGCCGCAACGATCCGGGTGGACGCGCCGACGCGCCAAATCAATTGAGTGCAGCCTACACGAACGTCTTCAATTTTGACGTGCGCAATCGCGAGGTGCAGGCGTTTGCCACTATTTATGCGACTGGCATCGGTCAACGCGCTTATGAATACACGGAAAAGAAACAGGGTTACTTCAGCTGGGCCATGGTTGAAGCGCTGAAGGGTGGCGCGGCGAACGATAAAGGCGAGATCACGCTGTCACAACTAGTGAAATATGTGCAGGAGAACGTGCCTAAACGCATTGCTGTGGATCTGGGTTCCACTAAACAACAACGGCCATTTGCAGTGATTGAAGGTTACAGAGCGGACGAGCTGGTGATGGCAGTTACGAATAGTGCGTCAAACACGGCTGAGGCTACGCCGAATGTTGCGATGGTCGATCCTGCCGCACTTGAATTGTCGTTCTGGGACACAATCAAAAACAGCAACAATCCAGAAGACTTTAAGAGCTATCTCGAGAAATATCCGGACGGCCAGTTTTCCGGCCTGGCAAAGTCTCGTGCGCAGGCGAACCGTCCCGTCAACAATCCTGCGTATTCCGATTCCGGTTCCGTGGAAATGGCCTACTGGAATGCGATCAAAGACAGCAAGAACGCCGCGGATTTTCGTGCGTACACGACTAAATTTCCCGGTGGCCTGTTTGTGGAGTTGGCTAATAGCAGAATAACTTCGCTCGAGGCGGAAGCCAGGCAGCACGAGCAAACGCGTATGCAGCAGGAGGCCGACGACCGCATCCGAAATACCCGTTTATTCGACGTGCGCCACTCCGACGGTACCGAGGGGACGTTAACAATAGCGCCGGGCGCGATTGCGTTTGAAGTAAGAAAGCGTTCGGATAAGAACGACAGAAAGAACATCACTTTTCCATGTTCAGAGATCAGGCGGGTCGAATCGGGGAAGTCGGCATTCCAGCTACCTCACGTGAACTTCTTTCTGGCGCCAGTTGATGGAAAGGACAGAAAGATTTCTTATTTCACATCTTCAGGCGGTCAGGGTTTGTTTGTTAACCGGCCCATCGTGGACGTGACCGCAGACGTGATCACCGCGACGATTACCGCTTGTCGCATGGCGCGCATCAACTAACTATCGCCAGCGTAGTTTCATGGTAGTTCGTGGATCATTCTTTACACCGCTAAAAACGATCCACGAATAACACGAACGAAAGCTGGCGCTAGTTTAAGAACCTGGCCACACCGTTCATAAACATCTGCACCGCCACCATTACCAACAGCATTCCCATAAGACGCTCCATTGCAATCAGTCCTCGCTGCCGCAGCAAACGATTAAGGAGTGTTGAAGAGAGCAGGATCGCAGCACTCAATCCCCACGCAATCGTAAGTGCTATCAATAATTCGGTTGTGGTGTTTGGCCCCGATTGTAACAACAGCAGGGCGGCGAGTATTGACGGACCAGCAATCATGGGAATTGCGAGCGGCACGATAAAGGGTTCGCCTTCAGGTTGCTCTGCGCGCGACCCTCTTTCGGGTGGGAAGATCATCCGCAACGCGATCAGGAAGAGGATGATCCCGCCGGCTATGCTTATCGTTTCCTGTTGCAATCCCAACAGGCGTAGTAGATACCGCCCGAGCAGCAGGAACGCCAGTAGGAAGACGTAAGCAAACAGGACCTCGCGAACCAGAACCTTCCAACGCCTTTCCGGCTTTACGTCTTTCAACGCAGACAGGAACAGCGGGACGTTGCCGAGTGGATCCATGATCAGAAACAACGTCAACACTACGGAAAACATTTTCATGGATTATTCGGCTACCAGCCGCTGGAAGACAGCGCTGCGATTTGTTTCGTGTGATTCGTGGATCGCTTTAGCCGGCGCAAAAACTATCCAAAAATCACACGAAATAACACAAAAGTACGGAACTCGATCAGGACGCGGGTGGTTTCGGGGCGGGCTTCACTGCTTCGAGTTGCAGATCGATCATGACTTCGTTACCAACGTCGAGTCCGCCGTTCTCCATTGTCTTACCCCACGTAATTCCGAAGTCGCGGCGGTTGATAGTTGTTTGGCCCGCCACGCCGAAGCGCGTGTTGCCCTGGCCGTCTTTGATCGCTCCTGCCAGGGTGAAGGGAATCGCCACCGGTTTGGTAATTCCTCTCAGTGTGAAGTCGCCATGAAGCACATACTGGTTGTTGCTTTTTCTTTCGACTCGTGTGCTCTTAAAAGTCATTTCCGGGTACGTGGCGGCGTCAAAAAAGTCTGCGGTGCGCAGGTGTGCATCGCGCCGGTCGACCCCGGTGTTGATACTCTCAATTTTTGCAGTGACTTCGACTGACGACTTAGTGATGTCCTTATCGTCGTAGTTAATCTTGCCGCTGAATTCGCGGAACCGGCCTCGCACCAGCGCAATCTCATTGTGTTTAATTGCAAACGCGAGAACGCTGTGGGCCGGATCGATTCTGTATTCGCCTCCGGGAATAGGCGCGAAGTTGACTTTGGCGGTTTGGGCCGCGACAGAGCCGGCAACCGCATTACTTATGAATGCCACTGCCATGATCGATACACACACTGCCAGAACAACTGCGAAAAGTTTTCGTCTCATTTAACTCTCCTCCATGCCGCGGTTAATTATGCTTTTCCAATTCGGCGGGTCCAGTCCACCAGATTCTGTAATAGCTGGCGTATGAATTCTTTCGTAGCATCGTCTGTCAGATTTCCGGCGGCGTCAAAGCGTTGCGACGCGTTGCCAATCATCACTTCCGGCTGGTTGATGGGAAACATATTCAGAAACACAAAGATCTGGCGCAGATGATACTGGGCGCGCGCGGTGCCCAACGCTCCGACCGAAGCACCCATGATCGCCACAGGTTTTCCACTCCAGGCACTATCGCCGTAAGGACGCGACGCCCAGTCAATCGCATTCTTAAGGACGCCGGGAACCGAGTAGTTATATTCCGGTGTCGCAAAAAGTATAGCGTCCGCCTCACGTATTCGCTTCTTGAGGTCGATGACCTTGGCCGGCGGGTTTTGTTCCTCGTCCTGGCTGAAACCGGGAATGCCGTCAATTTCAAACACGTCGATGGTTGCGCCTTCCGGCACGAGTTCCGTTGCGGCTCGTAGCGCCGCCCGGTTGTAGGATTCCCGACGCAAGCTGCCGGCGATTCCCAGGATTTTTACAGGTGTGGTCATGATCTAACTCCAGCTTCGTGCATTTTGTGTAATTCGTGAATCGTTCTTGAACGCGGCAAAATAATGATCCACGAAATACACGAAGAACACGAAATAAGTCTACCCGTGATGTTCTTTCTCGTATTCATCAGCCTCGGCCTTGTTCTTATGAACCGTACCGTCGGCATGTTCTGGCGGGGAGTAAATTGTATAGAGCTTCAACGGTTCCGACTGGGAAGTATTGATTACGTTGTGTTCGGTCCCGGCCGGAATCACCAGCGCAGATCCGTCCGCCAGAGCTTTTTCTTCTCCGTTTAGCAGCGCCGTCCCCGTCCCGGCCTCGACCCGAATGAACTGATCAATGCCGTCGTGAGTTTCCAGACCGATTTCTTCGCCGGGCAGGAGAGACATCACGACCAATTGACTATGAGACGCGGTAAATAAAACTTCTCTGAAGTTTTCATTCTCGAGTGTCTTCTCTTCGATATCGATAAGGTATCCCGACATTGGTTGTCTCCCTTCGTGATCGTTCTTACCTGCATGAAAAAACGATCCACGAATTACACGAAACCTAGCGCGGTACCACACGGCCACTTGAACGCAGACCCATTAGTCGTGCCGGGAAAGTCCCGAAGTCTTCAACTTCCCAGGTGCTTCCAGGTCTGGAACGAACGCGTGCGGCCCCGATTAATGTTCCTTCGCCACGACCGTTACGATCTAAAAATATCTCAGCGTAGCCAAACCGGTAGTCCGTCGATCTGGATCCGGCGCGTAACTCAAAAAAAGTAAGGTTCCGCTCGTACAAAACTGTCAGCCTTGTGCCCCCGTTCTCCCATGGATCGGCGATGATCGCGTTGGCAGTCACTCCGATACCAGAACCGATCGAGATTCGTCCCGCATCCATCCTGGAGAGCGTCCGTAACATTTCGTCCTGGCTTTGTTGCAATGCGTCGTTCAGCTCACGGACCTGGTTCGTCGGCGTGTAGCTGTTAACAATCAAGCGGAATGGTCGCGAACGTGCGCCGCCGAAGCGGCCGGTGCTAATAAAATACGCGGTCCCGTTGATAGTTTGCCGTTCGCTTTCGGCATTCGCTTCCGGTAGTGGCGGGAATATCGCCGCACACAACAATGCGCAGCAGAGCGTCAGCATGCGTCTCGTTTTCATAATTCCTCCTTGGACGAAAGGCCAGGGGGAAAAACCTTTGGGGGAATCTCTTTCTCAGCAGGACCGGGTGAACTATTTTTAATATAGGCCCGCTAACCTAGCACTTAAAAGTTAAATTCTCAACGCGCCCTGCTTCGTGTTATTTCGTGGATCGATTTGACGTTGGGTTAAAAAACGATCCACGAATTACACGAAATAACACGATCTCTAACTCGACATCGCTTTTTACTTCGCTCCCATGTGAATTTTAATGCCCGCACGGACCAGCAACGACGGCCCTAACGTCGTAACCGGGGTCCTACCAATCTCGTATCTTTGATTCAGCAGATTTTCGAACGCGACGAATGCGTCCAGATTTCGATTGATGCGGCGCGACACGAAAGCATCCAAACTGAAGTAAGGCGCCAGCCTGAACAAATTCTGATCATCGTCAACCTGCGAGCTTGCCGCGCGTCCCTGCAAACCGATGGTGACGATTGAAGGCCTCGTATAACGCGTTTGAAACGTAAACTGATGCCGCGGCACCTGCGGAATCATCAATCCTTCCAACGCTACGTTCGCTGGAAACTCCGCCAGCGTCGCGTCCGCAAATAAGTAACCTGCTGTCAGATCCCAAAACTGATTGAAACGCGTTTCAGTCTCCACTTCCACACCCCGGGAACGAACACGTCCCAGGTTCTGTCGTTGCCGGGTAATCAATGCCGGAGTGACAGCCAAAGTTACGTTGGCAACGGGTTCGGAGACCGTAGCCCAAAAGAATGCGCTGCGGACAACTACTCTATCGTTCAAACCACTAACTCTGATTCCCGCTTCAGTATTGGTCACCCGTTCAGCGCGCAGGTTCTCATTTGCCAGCGTCAGTACATTGCCTACGCGAAAGGTGCGATAAAGTTCGTTAAGCGTTGGCGCGCGAAAGGCGCGGGTAACAGACGCGGTTAGCGAGACTCGCTCATGTGCCTTGAAAAGGATGGAAACGCGGGGGCTGACAGCGTTCTCAGTGCGATCGGGAAAAATTGTCGTGGCAGGAGCTGCGGCGAATGGTGAACTGGTGATCAGCGAGTCGTAGTTGCGCCAGTGGTCCACCCGAATACCCGCATTCAGCACAACCCTGGAGTTAATTCTGATTACATCCTGAACATATCCTCCGATAGTCGCCTGTCGTCCTCCGGCGCCCAACAGTCCGGTGGCGTCGCCTGCTATGAAGACAATCTCATCGCTGGCGCCGCGCACCTGGGCCGCGTCGAGTCCCGCAACTATGGTGTGGATTGATGCCAACGCGCGGGTCCATTGTCCATTTGCCCCGAGGAATTGTGCGGGTACGCGTTGCACCCGTGTGATTGTCTCAGTATTTCGATTGCTGCTGATTGCCGAAAAGTTCTGATCGAACACCTGCGTTCCGCCAAACACGCGGCCGGAAAAGGAACCAATATCTGCCAACCAGTCGCCGCCTAACGCAAACTGTCGAATGTGAGTGCGGTTGGTTTGCAACGGCGTACCGTTCCCGCGAGATTCGCCGAAGAACGAACCTGATCCAAACAGCCTTTTGTGTTCTCCGAACGATCGCTCAACGCTGAAGTTAACTACCGAGTGGCGTGAGCCCGCCGCAGTGTCGATCGGACCGCGCTCGTCTGGCGCCACCAGAACATAACCATTTGTGCGAAAGATGCCGGCAGACACGGAAGTGGACCAGTTACCCAGGCGGTGGCCCCAGTAAAACGAACCATCAGCTGTCTCTTGATTACCGTACGACGTCTCCAGCGAAAATTCATTCGAGCCGGGGCGCCTAGGGACGATGTTTACTACACCACTGAGTGCTGAACTTCCATATAGATCAGAAGCGCCACCCCGTAACACTTCAACCTGTTGAATTGCGTTTCGAGGAACGCGGCTCCAGTAAACCCAACCTCCAAACGGATCGTTCAGTGGCACACCGTCAGCGATTACGGCCGCACGGCTGGCGCCGCTGGCCCCGAGGCCTCTTAGTGACACGCCTTGGGTTGTGGGATTTGCGGTGCGACTGCCGCTGCGTCGAAACAAAGTGAAACCCGGTATTTGGCGTAACGAATCATCGAGAGTAACTGCGGCGCTGGTTTCGAAGTCTTCAGCCCGCAACACGGCAATGCTGGCAGCGTTGTCCGCAATTCGTGTTTCAGTGCGCGTGACTGAGACAGTCACGCGTTCGGAAATGGGCGCGGGCCGAAGAACTATCTGCAGGTTGTTCTGCGCCTGGTCTGTCGCTGGTAATTGTTGACTGAACCTGGAAAAACCATGCGCATTGATCGTCAACGTCAGCGCCGCTTCCACTGATAGTTCGAAATAAAACTCGCCCTCGTCAGTAGTGGCAGTCTCCAGGTTCCGGATACCATCGCTGAGCGACACAGTAATGCCTGCCACAGGCGATCCGTTTTGATCCGTAACCACACCGCTGACGACCGTTAGCGTTGGCTGCTGGACCACGGACGCTGGGGCGCTAACCAGACACGACGCAAGCACCGCAATTACAAAAGTGAGTTTCACTTTGTGCGCACTCTTCCGGAGTTTCGCGACCGGGCCGAATGGCCCATGTTTGGGGTGACCTAAAGCTAGCAGAGGGAACTTAACTAATCAAAGGACGTGCAGCTATCTGTGCAGTTTGGTTTTACGCCGAAGACGTTCGCTAATTTCAGCCCAGGGCTGTGCTTCGCAACCCTGGGTTATGGCGGGTGATATCAGACACAACCCTCAAAGGTTGCGTCGAGGCTGGCCTGAAAAAGCCTTCGCAACTCCCTCAGAGTTGCTAATAACTATTGATTGACGTTCTTCACCCAGGGTTTCAAAGCTAACCCTGGGCTGAAATTAGCGAACGCCTTCGGCGTTCATGTTCACAATCTGATTTCAACTGAACCAAGCACCCAAGTGTCTGCCACGGAGACGTCAGTCGGCTCGCGCATGTTCTTGTTCGGCGGTGGAAACAGGAGTAAAGTTCGGTTCACGCCCCCTTGCATTCAATTCTTAAGTGCCACTGAGTAATCTCCGGTTGGCCTAATGGATCATTACCCGCCGACGTCCCCGATTGGCAATCAACAGGAGAGTGAGAATGAGCAGCGAAGAGCCAACCACCGCCACCATTGAACCTGGACCGCGAACAGACGCGCGGCTAAAGCGTTTCGCGATCGCAGCGCTCGTTCTGCTGATCGTGTTTTTACTCGGCTTCGTGCCGATGTGGACCAGCGCACGCTGGCGCGCGGCCGAGCGCGATGAAGCGCGCGCGTCTTTGCGGGTGAGCACTCTGCAAAATCTAATCGCCAACGCCGCAATCGACGCGCGCCGCGGTGAGTATGAACCGGCGCGGCAGGCCGCGAGTGAGTTCCTCACCTCTTTGCAAACGGAAATCGATCGCGGCGCAGCTTCGGTTTTCAATGATTCACAAAAGACAAGTCTCCGCCCGCTCATGGACGGACGCGACGACACCATCACGCTTCTAGCTCGCAGCGATCCCGCAGCCGCGGATCGATTGGTCGATTTGTTCGTTAGATATCGGCAGGCCGCGTTATCGACGCCGGCTCGTTGATACCTTAACGAATGCAGGACTATGAAAAACAAGTCTAAGCGAGAGCGGCGCTCCCATCGGGTTAACGAGGATCGTTCGCCGGTGCAGGCCCTGGCTAACCAGGCGTTCTCGCGTGCTGCCGGAGCGTCACTGATCGAAGGGAATGAGGTTCGACTACTCAAAGACGCCGCTGAGAATTATCCGGCGTGGCTCGACGCCATTCGCGGCGCTCAGCAGTATGTTCACTTTGAGAGCTACATAATTCACGAAGACGAAGCCGGTTGGCTGTTTGCGGAGGCTCTCAGCGCCAAGGCTCGGGAAGGTGTGAGGGTTCGTATTATTTACGATTGGATGGGGGGCCTGGGCAAAAGTTCGCGCTCATTCTGGGCTTATCTGCGTGCTGAGGGTGTCGAGGTGAGGTGCTATAACCCCATCAGCCTTGCTTCTCCATTCGGCTGGGTGCATCGCGACCATCGCAAGATACTGACTGTGGATGGGGAGATCGGTTTCGTCACCGGTTTATGTGTGGGCCAAATGTGGGTGGGGGACCCGGAGAAAAACATCGAACCGTGGCGGGACACGGGGGTGGAGGTGCGTGGGCCGGCGGTAAGTGACATCGAACAAGCATTCGCGCAGGTTTGGGACGCGATTGGCGAGAAACTTCCGGCCGACGACATCGCCAAACGAGAGGATTTACCCGCTGCGGGAGACACTGCGATCCGCGTCGTGGCGAGTCAACCGGCAACTGCCGGAATGATGCGGCTGGACCAGCTCGTCGCTGCGTTGGCCACGAAAAGATTGTGGCTGACTGATGCTTACTATGCCGGAACCAGTCCATACGTTCAGGCTTTACGCGCGGCCGCCCGCGACGGCGTGGACGTTCGGTTGCTGGTGCCAAACGCTACTGACATTCCTCTTTTAAGACCACTATCCAGAGCGGGATACCGCCCATTGCTGGAAGGCGGCGTGCGCGTGTTTGAATGGAACGGAACGATGTTGCACGCCAAGACAGCGGTTGCTGATTCCAAGTGGGCGCGCGTTGGTTCTACGAACCTGAACGTTGCGAGTTGGTTCGGCAACCTCGAGTTGGACGTTGTCGTTGAGGATGCATCATTCGCCGAACTCATGGAGCATATGTACCTCGACGATTTGGAAAATGCGACGGAAGTAGTGCTGGACGCGCGTCACAAACTTCGAGCGCCGAATGAACCGCGTCATCATCGTCGGCGTTCGCTGAAGCATGGGGGCGGAAGCGCAGGGCGCGCCGCAGCCGGCGCTTTGCGAATCAGTAATGCGGTCGGCGCAGCATTCACTAATCGTCGGGTATTGGAACCGGTCGAAGCTCGTCTGATGTTGATGGCCGGAACACTGCTGCTGGCACTGGCAGTGCTTTTCTGGTTTTACCCGCGCGCGCTAACTTACCCGCTGGGAATCATAATGGTGTGGTTTGCGTTTTCTCTTCTCTACAGGGGTTACAAACTTCATTTTGCCCAGGACTGGCATGGGCGCGACCGCCTACCGGAACCCGGCCCTGCTGAAAAGAACGACAATACCCGTCAGCCTCCGCTCACTGAACAATAGACAATCAACCAAACAAGTGAAAGAAAACATTACCGGGACCCAAGGCATCGGGAATCAACGCCTAGCAACAAACAGAAAAGCTCTAGGTCAGGTGTGTGAGCAGCTTGCTGTCAGCAAATGGGTTTGGCGAGTGGCCCAACTGGGTTACGCCGCCAAGGGTTTGCTTTATGTGATCGTCGGTGGCACGGCCGTGATGGCGGTCCTAAATATTCGGCCTCGCGTCAGAGGTAGTGGCGGTGCGCTGAATTTTCTGTTGGCGAGTCCGTTCGGGCGGCTGGGCGTTGCCTTCATCGCGCTCGGACTTTTTGGTTTTATTCTTCGACGATTTGTACAGATCTTCGTTTCGCCGACCGTTGGTAAACGTCCGCGACTGATCAAGCGTGTGTCGCGTCGTATTGGCTATGCCTTCAGCGGACTGGGCCACCTCGGCATTGCCTTAACAGCCCTGGAACTGGCTTTGGGCCTTCGCAATAGTTCAAAGGGAAGCTCAACCTGGATGTGGATGCCACTGGTACAAGCTTCGGAGCTAGTTGGTGTTTCGTTAATTCGACTCGCCGGACTTGCCGTCATTGGATTCGCGATCTTCCAGTTTTACCTGGCGATCTCGCAAAGGTTCGAGGTGGATCTTCAAACGGATGACATGACTGATAGCGTTAAAAGAGCGACTTACGCGTTTGGGATTATCGGACATGCGGGCCGCGGAATCGCTTTTCTGATCAGCGGTGGCTTTTTGGTTTATGCCGGATGGTTCGTCACGGACATTGAAACGGGAGGACTAAGCCAGACACTGAGGACCTTTCAATCTGCGCCTTTTGGGATCTGGATCTTCTTTATAGTTGCCGCCGGACTCACGGCATTCGGAATTTATTTAGTGCTGGCGGCCTTGCATCTGAGGTTGATTGCCAAGTGGTGATTATTCCCCTACCTCTGGGAGGGGTAGGGGAGGGCTTAGGGACAACTGCTTTTCTTCTGTTGGGGGAGGGCTCAACGTTCCCAGTACAAAGAGATTCTAAGGGAGGTCGTGCGCCTTCAGTATAAACAGACGTAGTAACCGCAACCATCCGACTGACGCTTCCTCCAAGACAAAGAAAGAAAGAGTGTCGCAAGCCCTCCCTAACCCCCTCCCAGAGAGAGGGGAAGCGATCCACGAAATACACGAAACACACGAATTGGAATTTGCACAAATCAGTCCAAACGGAAGTCGGCGACCAACGGCAGGTGATCGGAAGCAACCAGCGCCAGGCGGCTGCGATGCACCGCAATGTTCAAAAGAGAAAGTGGCGAGTCGTAATAAATGTGATCGAGATGCAGCAGAGGTATCACACCGGGATAACTGCGTGGTCTGCCGCCGCGCGTTCGAGGCTCCGCTGTTTCGAAGTGGTGGGCCAGCAAATGTGACGCGCGGCCACGGGTCCACTCGTTGAAATCGCCGAGGACGATTCGAGGCGCCGCAGACTCGGCGTGATTGCTTAAAACGTTAATCAGCCGCGGCCCCTGATAACGTCTTTCGAAGAAACCTGTTCCCAAGTGAACATTGAAGACCTGCAGCGTTGCCGATCCTAATTTCACGGTGGTGTGAAGCGCGCCACGCGGTTCAGATTTTTTGAAAGTTATATCGTGGTTGTGCTGTGACAGAATCGGCAGGTGTGTTAGCAGGGCATTACCATAAGCAGCTCCGCGGATTCGGCGATTTTCGCCGATGCGGAAATCCATCCCCAGCTCTTCAGCAATTGCGTGCACATGATTGTGTTCCCGGGACGCTTCATCCATCCCGACAACCTCCTGAAGAGCAATGATGTCCGCATCAACTTCCCTTAGCACGTCCGCAATTCGCTTCGGCCGCGCGCGCCGGTCCATGCCGATGCATTTGTGAATGTTGTAAGTAGCGATGCGAAACGATGACACGTTAAATTATTCGATTACTTATCGATGCTTATCGCCTTTGCCTGAGAAATTTACCGAAGACCCGCGTGCTATTTGGGCCTGTTCCCGCCTTTACAAAGGTGTTTCTGGGGCTTACCCTAAACTCGTTCCCTAACAATTTACCCCCGTCGTTTCTGGCCTGATTACTGCAATCTTTCGTGCGTGACGAACGTACCATCGGTTGCAATATCTGTGCAAAGTGTAGTTCCCCGCGACTGTACGACATGCTTCAGCTTGTCGATAAGGCAGCAGGCACGTGTGTCTCGATTTAGGAGAGATGCGAAAAGAGTGCTTTGACCTAAAAGTCGAAGAAGAGGACGTTCGTGTTATTTCGTGTATTTCGTGGATAGTACTTTTGCCGCCTAAAAAACGGATCCACGAATCACACGAAACATGTTGAATTCGACCCTTGGGCAAAGCCTATAAAGTGGATATTCACTAATCACCAGCGACAAGCTGAAGCCTGTCGCACATTTATCCGGAGAGAATGAGGAAGGAGTTAATATGGCAAGTCCTGCCAGTATTGCTGGTCATCCAATCCATCCGATGATCATTCCATTTCCGATCGCCTTGTGGGTGTTCTCGCTGGTTGCAGACGTAGTGTTTCTCTGGCGTGGCAATCCGGTTTGGAAAGACTGGATTGCGTTCTACACGTTGCTCGCGGGCACGATTATGGCCGCAGTGGCAGCGGTACCTGGATTCATCGATTGGCTATCGCTGAAAGAGCCCAAGGTCGTGAAGATCGCGAACTGGCACGCGCGTCTGAACGTGATCGCACTGCTGGTCTTCGCCGGAAGCTTATACCTGCGAACAGCTTCCGGAGCAGAGTTAACCGGCGACAATTACACGATACCGCTGCTGCTTTCCGTTCTCGGCGTAGTGCTCATATCCATCTCCGGTTATTTAGGTGGAGAACTGGTTTTTAAACATGGAGTGGCGGTCGATCGAACTCCGGAAACAACTTCGAACCGACCTTGAAGCAGCAGCCGATTTTCGTGTGCTTCGTGTATTTCGTGGATGGCTTTTAGATCTTGAAAAAATCGATCCACGAATTACACGAAATGCCACGAAACAACTGGCAAGGGGGAATTTGTAATGAGTATCAAACTAAAAAAATTGGCGGATCAGGTGATAGTGATCACCGGGGCATCCTCGGGCATCGGGTTGGTAACCGCCCGCTTGGCCGCAACACGGGGCGCACGTTTGGTCTTGAACGCGCGGAATGAAGCTGCGTTGCGACAGATCGCAATTGAAATTAATCAGGCGGGCGGCCAGGCAATTGGCGTCCCTGGAGACGTCGGTAATTTTGAAGATGTGCGAAGAGTTGGAGACGCAGCGATGCAACTCTACGGCGGATTTGATACGTGGGTAAATAACGCCGGCGTTTCCATCTACGGATACATGCTCGACCAATCGCTCGAAGACCAACGCCGGCTCTTTGATACAAACTATTGGGGAGTAGTTCATGGCTCGATGATCGCGTGTGGGCATTTGCGCACCCGCGGAGGTGCTTTGATTAACGTGGGCAGTGTCCTCTCAGACCGGGCTATTCCAATTCAAGGGACCTATTGCGCGTCGAAGCATGCAGTTAAGGGTTACACGGATGCGTTGCGAATGGAGCTCGAAGAAGAAGGTGCGCCGGTTTCAGTTACGCTCATCAAACCGAGCGCGATTGATACGCCGTACATTCATCACGCGAAAAACCTTTTATCTGTAGAGCCTTTAAACCCGCCTCCGGTCTACGCCCCCGAGACTGTTGCCGAGGCAATACTCCACTGCGCGGAAAATCCTGAGCGCGACGTGATCGTGGGCGGCGGCGGAAAGGCGCTCACCGCCCTGGGCTACTACGCCCCGCGCGTGACCGATAAAGTGATGGAAGCGGCGATGTTTGATTTGCAAAAGTCAGACGAGCCGAGCCGTCGCGGCGAGCCAGACAGTCTCCACGCTCCATCGCAGGACGGCGCAGAACGAGGTGGGTACCCGGGTCACGTTGCCGAGTCTTCTATTTACACGAAAGCTTCATTGCGTCCGTGGTTAATGGGTGCGGTAGTGGCTGGAGCGGGGCTCGTGTTTGCGGCAGCTCGGAAATCTAGACGAAGCAACGGCGCCGGGGTTCAGCGCCAAAGGCGCGAAATGTAAAAGCCTGGGCCAACGGCCCAGGATAGGCGCGAACGGAGCTCACAGCGCTGAAGGCGCGGGATAACTACGACAATACCGCACAGAAGATTGATGTCGCGCCTTCAGCGCTTCAGAGATTACGGGGACGGGGACCTGGGGCGTTGCCCCAGGCTGGTGCATTACGCACCTTTGGTGCTAACTGCAAGAAAGGCTAACACCATGAACAAAAACAATCGAAGACCAGATCTGTTGAAGGGATTAGCTGCCGGGCTTACCGCCGGATTGGTTGCGTCATGGACCATGAACCTGTTTCAGGCAGCATGGAGCAAAGCGGCGGAAGGATTTGAGAAACCACACGGCGCCCAGGCCTTGCAGCCCAGCGAGGGAGAAGAACCTGGAGAAGCAGGTCAGAACAAAGAGCAACAGGATGATGCAACGGTGAAAGCCGCGAGAGCCATTTCCGAAAACATTCTGGGACGCGAATTGGAGGAGAGCGAAAAACGTGGGGCGGGCGCCGCGGTCCATTATGCTTTTGGAACCGCGACGGGCGGACTATATGGAGCGGTGGCGGAATTCGCACCAGCCGTCACCGCAACTGCAGGTTTACCCTTCGGCGCTGCTTTCTGGCTGGTGGCTGACGAAACAGCTGTACCGCTTCTTGGTTTATCGAAGGGACCAACGAAGTATCCGCTATCGGTCCACGCTTATGCGCTGGCCTCTCATCTGGTTTACGGCCTGACCGCTGAACTCACTCGTCGCGCAGTCAGGAAGATACTTTGAAGATGATACTAATGGCTTCGCCTCAAAATTGAATTGAAACTCGATTCGTGTAATTAGTGGAGGCTGCATTAAGAACGATCTACGAACTACACGAAATACGCCTGGCGTCCAATAGTTGGACTTCTGCCAATGGAGAACGGGTTAACGCAACGTGCAACGCGACTGTCGTCTTAAGCAAGCTTTATCAACCGAAGGCGAATCGCGATCGTTATCCCGCGGCGAGCCGCAGGTCGTTGTAGTTACGGGAGCGTCTGCCGGAGTGGGCCGTGCGATCGTTCGCGCGTTCGCACGCGAAGGTGCTCACATCGCACTTCTTGCGCGCGGACGCGACGGACTTGAAGGGGCAGCTCGCGAGGTGGAATCTCTC
>DATEPF010000326.1:0-2462 GCA_035273325.1 Pyrinomonadaceae bacterium
TTCAGATCCCGCCTATTCATGCCGTAGACGGTTGGATCTGAAATATCCGACTGACTTCCGTCAGTGGGATTAAGCTAAGAGTGCAGGACCTGCTTTTAGGCTGGATCTGAATCTATCCACCGACTGCCGTCGGTGGGATTACCACTTTTGAGGCAAGCCCAATATTTCGGCGTGGCTCGAAGGCCGATGTCAGCCGCTTCTTGATGTGTTTTGTGTAATTCGTGGATTGTTTTTGGTGGTCATTAAAAGCGATCCACGAATTACACGAAACGACACCAAATAATCGACGTGGCGAACTCTAAACGCGCCTCCAAAATCGTTGACAACAAATGGAAGCGCGCCTAGTCTACACGCACGAAAACGCAGCTAGCCCTGGCACTACTTCGAACACGGGCTGTTCATCAAATCCTGTAAAAACTGGCGACGTTTAGCCGCAGCTCGTCGCAACGGCACTTCTCAGCGGTTGATCATTCGCAACAGGTCACCGCGGTCTCACAACACAAACGGACGCTCTGATGCCAAATCAAGACGATCCTCGCGAAACTGCACCAATACCGGAACCTGCGCTCACCACACTGGATCGGACCACGCTGGATTCCACCCGGATGTTTCCCTCGACTGATCTGGTCGGACAGACGATAAACAACCGTTACGCCATTCAGAACGAGCTAAAGCGGGGCGGGATGGGAGTGGTCTATCTCGCGCGTGACATGCAGCTCCACTCGCGGCCGGTGGTAATTAAAGTGCTACTCGACGATGCCTATCAGAGTGAATACGTGGTGCAGAAGTTTCGCCAGGAAGTGGAAGCATTGAGTCGTGTGGACCACCCGGGAATCGTCGGCATCATTGATTCAGGTGAAATGCCGAACGGCCGGCCGTTCATCGCGATGCAGTACGTTGAAGGCGTGACACTGCGTTCGTTGATAAGTCCGGAAGGAATGAACCTCGAGCGCGGCGCCGAGATCATGAGGCAGGTTGGGCGCGCACTTTCGGCAGCCCACAAACGGGGCATCTTCCATCGCGATCTCAAACCTGAAAACATCATGCTTCAGGACCTGGGCCATGGTGAAGAACAGGTGAAGATCATCGACTTCGGCATCGCCAAGGTTAAAAGCTCGGTGATCGCACCCAGCACTTCGTTAAACCTCTCACCGGGCACTGTTGCTTATATGGCGCCCGAACAGTTGAACGGTCGTCCGATCACCGCTGCCACCGATATCTTCGCGCTCGGTACGATCGCTTATGAGATGTTTACCGGGCGCAAGCCGTTCAATCCAGAGACTGGTTTCGAGTTGTTGCAGATGCACGAGTCGGGTGTGCGAATAAACCCGTCGGACCTGCGGCCCAGTATTCCTAAGGAGGCGCAACAGGTAATTCTGAAAGCGCTTAGCTTTAATCCCGCAGAACGACACGCAGAGCCACGCGAGTTTGGTGACAACCTCGCGCGGGCACTCATGGAGCAGACGGCCGAAGCTCGTGGCGAACAACCGGCGCCGCCGCCTCCCACGCAACTGGTGAATGAACAAACTCCCGCTGCTGCAACGCCCGGACAACGTCCAAAAACAATTCAGGTTCCTTTCCAGGCCGCGTCGCCGCCCGTTAATCCGTCGGCCGCGCAGCTTGGGTTATCCAGTAGTTCTCGGACCGGTGGTGGAGCCAAAGGTAAGGGCATCGGTATCGTTGCCGTTGCGGGTGTTTTGATTGCAGCAATAGCAATCGGCGCATGGTACTTCCTGAGTAATCGCGAACCCGTCGTCGATAATCCGAATCCGCCGCCGGCGGTGGAGACGCGCGACCTTAGTTACAAGTTGACGGTTCAGAAGATGCGAGACGGGCGTCCCTACCAGGAAGAGTTTGAATCATCAGGCCAGGAAATTTTCGAAAACGGCTGGAAGTTTCGGATGAACATGAATAGCCCGCAGACTGGCTATCTCTATCTCTTAAATGAAGGACCCGCGGAAGGTGGCGAAATTACCTACAACATGCTGTTTCCCGCGCCGTCCAACAATTCGGGTTCACCATACGTTGCTGGCAATCAAAAGATTGAAACCGGGTGGATGGTGTTTGACGATCACCAGGGGACCGAGAAATTCTGGATTATTTGGGCCGCGGAGGCAGTTCCTGAACTCGAAGCCGTGAAAGGTGTCGTCAATCCCACGGATAAAGGTGAGATAAAGGATTCAAGCCAGTCGAAGGCGGTGCGCGAGTTTCTGAAGAAGCATTCCGGCACGCCGCCGGCCGCAGAAAAAGACAAGAACAAGAAACAGACGAACGTGAAAGCGAACAGCAACGTTCTGGTCCATCACCTTGAGTTGGAGCACCATTAATGTTCGTCGCTGTCGTGCCTGGACGGTGGGCCCCAAGCGCGAAGCGCCGGCAATTAATAGCCACGGCCGTAAGGCCGTGGGATGTCGGCATTGATTATTGAGGCGCGAAGCGCCGGCAGTGATGCGACTGCCGGT
>DATEPF010000327.1:0-3966 GCA_035273325.1 Pyrinomonadaceae bacterium
TAGTATTTGAAGCAAACTACACGGAGCTCACTAAGCCCGGTAAACAGATGACGTACTACGTTCGCGAACGTTGGGAGCTCGAACGTAATCGTGACGTGTTATCACCAACCCCCGAACAGGCGACGGCTTTGCATTGTCCACGTTGCGGCGCAGCACTTCAGCAGGACACCACGGGCGCGTGTGCGTTTTGCGGTACGCGGATTGGGCGCGGGGAATTTCAATGGTTTGTCAAGAACATCATCCCGCTTGATCGAGAAGCCAGAGGGCCGCTATTGACGTCCGACGTGCCTGAGGCAGGGACGAACTTGCCTAGCGTTGTGCAGTCCGGCTTCGAAAACATTCGCGCCGCTTTCGAGCAGAACAACCCAAACTTTTCCTGGGGATTGTTTCAAACGCGTGCGCGTTTAATTTTCGATGAGCTTCAAGCCGCCTGGTCGAGTCTCGACTGGGAACGAGCACGTCCGCACGAAACAGACAATCTGTTTCAAATGCACCAGTACTGGATCGACGCCTACCGGCGACAGCAGTTGCGGAATGTGTTGGATCAGTGCACGGTCACCGCGATGCAGCCTGTGAAGATCGCCGAAGACGCATTCTATAATGCGATCACGCTCCGAATTGGCGCACAGGGCTACGATTATACGGTGGACGCAAACGGAAAAATTGTGGCCGGATCGAAGAACAGTTTGCGCCGTTGGTCGGAATACTGGACATTCATTCGCAACCGCCACGCAAAGCCAATCCAGACACGCGTCGATCTCAACTGCCCTAACTGCGCTGCGCCTCTTAAGGTCAACCATGCGGGCGTTTGTCAATTCTGCGGCGGGAAGATAACCTCAGGAGAGTTTGATTGGGTATTATCGAAAATTGAGCAGGATGAATCCTATTCAGGCTGACATCTAATTGGCAGCCCGAGACATCGAATCCCCTCCCAGACAATAATCCCCAGTGCCACTAAAATCATCGCTAACGGAGCATTTCGTGAGACGCAGTTTACTTCTACTTCTTCTACTACTTTCGCTGGCTTTCCCTTCTGCTTTCGCTGAACAAGCACGAACGAGAACTCCACAAAGAACCGCGACGCCCCCGCAGAAACCGGCGCCCGCCGTACGTTTGCCGCAGGCACAACTGGCCAACAAGATATTGGCCAATGGTTTGGAGATCATCGTTCTTGAGGATCATTCCATTCCTTTGATCACAATCGAGATGGCGGTGCGAAACGGTTCGTTCACCGAACCGCCTGAGCTGAATGGACTGTCGCATCTCTACGAGCACATGTTCTTTAAAACGAATCGAGCAGTCGCGAACCAGGAAGACTACGTTCGCACGATCGGAAACCTGGGAATCGCATACAACGCCTCCACCCGCGAAGAAGTAGTGAACTATTACTTCACCACCACCAGTCCACATCTGCGCACCGCGCTGCAGTTCATGCGCGACTCGATTCGCTACCCGCTCTTTGACGAACGCGAGTTTGAACGCGAACGGCAGGTAGTAATTGGAGAGATCGATCGCCAGGAGTCGAACCCGTTTTTCTACCTGAACAAGGGTATGAACGAGCGGCTGTTCTCCAAGTACACCAGCCGCAAGACCCCGATCGGCAGCCGGCAAACTGTTTCGGCCGCCACCACGGGCACGATGCGTCTGATTCAGGAGCGTTATTACGTTCCAAACAATTCAGCGTTGGTGATCACCGGAGATGTGGAGCCGGAAGAAGTATTTAAGATTGCCCAGGAGTTTTATGGAGACTGGCCACGCCGCGCGAAGGAGCCGTTTGTTGAGTTCCCGTTAGTCGAACATCCTCCGCTGCCGAACAGTGAAGGCGGACTGGTGCTGCAGCCGGTGCAAAATGTCACGGTGATGATTGGCTGGCATGGCCCATCAGTCGGTAAGGACGACGCCGCAACCTACGCCGCCGACGTGTTTTCCTTCATCCTGACGCAACCGAATTCGCGATTTCAGCGGGCGTTGGTCGATTCGGGTCTGACCACCGGCGTTTCCCTTGGTTATTACACGCAGCGCAACGTCGGCCCAATTCAGATTGTGTTCCAGACGACTCCTGAGAAGACGCACGAGGCAATCAAAGCCGTCTACAACGAAATCGCGCACTTCAACGACAAGGACTATTACACCGACGAGCAGCTCGAAAGCGCGAAGGCCCTCCTGGAAGCAGACGATCTGTATTCGCGCGAGAAGCTGAGCGAGTATGCGCACACGTTGAGTTTCTGGTGGTCGTCTACCGGGTTGGAATATTTCCGGGGCTACCTTGATCGTCTCCGCGCCACCTCGCGCGCCGATATCAACCGCTACGTTACCACCTATATTCAGGGCAAACCCCACGTGGGACTGGCGCTGTTATCGCCGGAGACTCAGGAAAAGATCAAACTGCAACCGCAGACGCTGATAGGTAATTGAACGGCATGAACATCAAGCGAAGAACATTGTCACTAAGCATTAATTCATTGTGGATCAGCTTAATGCTGCTGGTCCTTTCTCCGCTGGCACCGGCGCAGCAAACTGCACAGCCGGCCACCCAACCTCGATCGCCGCAGACGATGCAAAGTGCCCAGAGCCTGGTAGCGAGTCAGGCAGCGCTGGTCACCGAGTTTGAAGTTAACGGACTAAAGGTCCTGTTTAAGAGAAGGGAAGGCAGCCTAACTGTAGGAGCCGGTCTCTTCATCAAGGGCGGGTCGCGTAACATCACTGCCGAAAACGCAGGGATTGAGGGCCTGGCGTTGGAAGCGTCAACCGAGGCGAGCGCATCGTTTCCGCGTGCCCGCATGCGTGACGAGTTGGCGCGCATGGGAAGCGTGATCGGCGCGAGCTCGAATCAGGACTACTCAGTAGTGTCGTTGCGTTCCACGCGGCTCCACTTTGATCGTTCATGGCTGTTGTTTACCGACGTTGCTTTGAACCCTGCTTTCACGAAGGAAGACTTCTCGCTCATTCAGTTACGCCTGCTCTCGTCGCTGCGAGACGACAACGACAATCCGGAAAGCCATTTACAACATCTGCATGACCGTCTTGCCTACGCGGGTCATCCATACATGAACCCAATGCGGGGCACGGCGGAAACGGTGGCGCGGTTAACAGTTGAAGACGCGCGCAATTACCACCGCAGTATTATGCAAACCTCGCGTTTGTTGCTCGTCATTGTGGGCGATGTCGATCCCAACAAGGTCCGCTCGATGGTGACTGCCAGTTTTGGAAAATTGCCGCGTGGCAATTACAAAGTTGAGCCAGTGCCGCAATTGGTATTTGATAAATCGCTGGTCGAAATCACGCCGCGCGTACTCGAGACCAATTACATTCAGGGATATTTCACGGCGCCGGCGCCGAGTTCTCCGGACATTTATCCGATGCGCATCGCCAGTTCATTGCTGCGTGATCGCGTATTTCAGGAAGTGCGCGCCAAGCGGAATCTCTCGTATGCTCCCGACGCGTTTCTGCGGACGCAGGGTGCGAACATTGGAGGGATCTACGTCACCTCCGACGACACGAATCAATCCGTGCGTTTAATGCTGGAAGAGATCACTCGATTACAACAGGTGCCGATCAGCAAGGATGATATTCAGGCGGTCGTCGCGCAGTATCTGACGTCTTACTATATTGGGCAGGAGACGAATGTAGCGCAGGCAGCGGAGTTGGCCCAGTATGAATTGTTGGGCGGCGGCTGGCGCACCTCACTTGATATCATCGACAAGCTAAGCGGAGTTACTCCTGAAGACGTGCAACGCGTCTCGCAAAAGTACATGCGTAATATCCGGTTTGTGGTGTTAGGCGATCCGAAGAGCGTCGATATGAAGGTTTTCACTGGTGCAGGCGACTAGCCTGGGGCAGGAGCGGGGGGCAGCGGCCAAGAGGCCGGAGTAACTAAGCGAAATAGAAAAGGACAAATGTGAAATGACCAATGACAGATTTCTCATTGGTCATTTTTCATTTGTCCTTTTCTATTTTGTTTCCCCG
>DATEPF010000328.1:0-4455 GCA_035273325.1 Pyrinomonadaceae bacterium
ACCATCCGACATTCGTTGACAAGGTAAGTGAAATACCTTATCTCTAAGTTTTGTTTTTGCCGCAACTTAGGCGAATAATTGAATTGAGACTTATATGGATTTCACAACTAAAGAATTATTAAAGCGATATGCCAAATTGGCTGTTGGTCAGCCGTTTTCGCCGATTCTGCTGAACATACTGGTCACGTCGGTCTGTGACATGCGTTGTACCCACTGCTTTTTTACTGAAGAGCTGGACGACCGTCCGCGCAAGAAGCTGCAGATGAAGACCCATGAGATCGAGAAGATCTCAGAAACGCTGGGCGGCAATCTCGGGGTTTTGATTCTGGCGGGCGGGGAACCGTTTACTCGTAAAGACCTGCCCGAGATAGCGCGCGCGTTTTACAAGAATAACCGGCTCGAGTCGATCTACATCATGTCGAACGGCCAGATTCAGAAACGAATCTTTCCGGATATCACCCGAATTTTGCAGGAGTGTCCCGAGTTAAACGTAACCGTCGCGCTTGGTATTGACGGCTTGAAAGCACCGCACGAGAAAATCCGGCAGAAACCCGGCTCATGGGACATTGCCATCGATACAGCGCGTCAGCTTCAGACGATCAAGAAAGAATATCCAAAGCTCGACGTACAGACGTGCACCTGCTTCATGAACTCTAACCAGGACACCATATTCGAGTGGTACGACTTTTTGAAATATGAGTTGAAACCAGACAAGGTCAACTTCAATTACATCCGTCCGCCGTCAGCGGATCCTGTGGAACTGGACATCGATCATTCTCGTTACGCGAAACTTGCGAGCATGATTGATGACGACTCGCGTCATGCGGCCATCAAGAACAACTACGGTGGCAATGCCGGGTTTTTCAAAGCAGCTATCGATATTTACATGCACGGCCTGATCTCCAAAACCCAGGAGACGCAGCAGGCGCAGATGAAGTGCTACGCAGGCACCGCCGGCGGCGTCATCTACGACGAGGGAACTGTTTCTTCGTGTGAGAATCTCGCCCCCATCGGCAACCTGCGCGAATTTGATTGGGACTTTCAGAAGCTCTGGCTGTCGCCTGCGATGAAGGAACGCCGCAAGAAAGCACTCGATGGTTGCTTCTGTACGCACGAATCGAACAGCTACTACCCGTCCCTGCCATTTAATCCGGGTCACTTGATTCAGATCAAGAAACTCGAACGAGAGATGAAGAAAGCGCGGCGCGCAATCAGCGGCCGGGAAGAAGTAGATGGAATCGCGGTCAATGCATAAAGCAATTCGTTCAGCGGCGTTTCTGTTGGCATTAGTTCTTTGCGCGTTTTCTGCAGAAGTTCACGCTCAAACCACCGCTGCTAATGAAAAGCGGACGGCCATCCAGGAATTGCTCAATGTGATCGGCGCGACACAGACAGCCAAGACCATTTTTGTCAGCCTAATCGATCAGTACTCTCAAGCTCTTGCCAGGGAGTCGATTGAGAAGTTTGAGAAACAGGATTGGCCGCCGCCGCAAAAAGAAAGAGTACTTGCCTTGACTCGGGATTTCTATGCCCGGCTTTCTCTTAGGTTGCGCGAAGAAGTTCCTCAACGTCTCAAGTATGACGAGAAAGTTAATCAGTTGTATCTGGATGCGTACGACGAATATTTCACGGATGCTGAAGTTCGAGATCTGATTACCTTTTTTCGCGGCCAGGTCGGCCAAAAGTTCCTGGGATTGGGACCTCAAGTTGGGCCCGCCCTCCAAAAAAGGGTACAGGCGGAGATGGGCGAGGAAATTGTTACCTTGACACGAGCGGTCGTAACTGAAGAAGTGAAACGACTTGAGGATAACGCCGCACGCGAGTTCAAAGCTTCAACAGGATCAAAAAAGGAGTAGGGCGCTGAATCGCATTCCGAAAATTCTGATCATCTCGTCAGACACCGGAGGCGGCCATCGCTCTGCCGCGGCGGCGATTGTCGCCGGTGTGCAGAAGTTTTTTGAAGGAGAGTCGTACGCTGTTCGCGTGGTCCGTGCGGTTGAAGAATCGCATTCGATCACGGCGAAATTGGTGAACATTTATAACTGGTTGCTGCGAAATAAACAGCATTGGATGAAGTACATGTACTGGGCTGTTAACCGCATTCGGCCCGAGACGCGAGAGTTTTTCCAGAAGCGTTGCATCGGTTACTGCACCGAAGTCTTCGAGCGGTGGTGTCCACACGTTGTCGTCAGTGTTCATCCGCTAACCCAACACATCTTCGCCCGCGTGTTGAAGGAAACGAAACTCGCTGATCGAATTCCGCTGGTTTCAGTGGTTACTGATCCAGCTTACGGTTTTTGGAAGGGTTGGGCTTGCGACGACGTACGGTTGTATCTGGTGGCCAGCGAAGAGGCGCGTTTGCAATTGATCGATTACGGCATTCCGCCTGAGCGAATCAAAGTTTCCGGCATGCCGGTCCATCCGAAGTTTGCATATCCCGGAGAAGAGGCGGCGCAGGCGGCGCGCAAAGCTTTAGGTTTGGATCCTGACAAGTTCACAGTTTTTGTTAATGCTGGTTGGGAAGGTGGGGGAAACATCCCGCAGATTTTCCGCGAGCTGGTGCGTGGACAGTTGCCGGTGCAGGCAATCTTCCTGGCAGGGAGAAATGAGGCGCTCAGAGCTGACGCCGAATCACTGGCGGAGGTTGCCGAGTTTCCGATCAAGGTCATTGGTTATTCCGAACAGGTCGAACAGTTGATGTGTGCGGCGAACGTGATGATCTCGAAATTGGGAGGCTTGACTACGTTTGAAGCGTTTGCCTGTCGCGTGCCGATCATCGCAGATGCGATCACGGCCCCGATGCCGCAGGAAGCCGGCACGGCGAGTTTGGTTGTGAAACGCGGCGCCGGTGTGATGTTGCGGCGGGCCAGCGATATTGTTCCCGTCGTCCGTCGCATGGTGGAAGATTCGGCACACTATTCAGCTATGAGGGCGGCCACAATTGGACTGGCACTTCCGAACGCAACCCGGCATATCGTCGAAGAGATTACCGCCCTGATCCCGACGACTGATCAAACTGAACCGGCCGTGCTTGCAGAGGTAGCTTCCGCTTAACACCCTCTTTGACTGATTTCAAATTTCAGAGTCTAATCACCCGCTCGCACTTTCGCGGCGGGTTTTTTAGGAGACAAAACAAACAGTGAGTCTATTGTTAGAAGGTAAGCGGGCCTTTGTAACCGGAGGAACGCGTGGCATTGGCGCGGCCATTTGCAATGTGTTTGCCCGCGAAGGCGCGGACGTGGCCTTTAATTACAACGCCAGCGATGATCTGGCTGCAAAGACCGTAGAAAATATTGAAGGTCACGGCAGACGCGCTGAGCGCTACAAGATTTCGGTTACCGACCGCCTGGGTTTGAAAAAGATGACGCGCGAGTTGGTTGAGAAGTGGGGCGGCATCGACATCCTGGTCAATAACGCCGCGATTAACCGTGGCGACAACTTTGCAACGACGACGGATCGCGCCTGGGATGACGTTATTGACACTAACGTCGGCAGCCTGTTCGCGGTCACGAAGCCGATGTACAAGCAGATGATCAGGCAGCGCAAGGGAAGCATTCTCAACATCACATCTATTGGCGCTCTGCGGGCGCTGCCCACCGCGGTGCATTACGCGACGTCGAAAGCAGCCATGATCGGGTTCACCAAATGCCTTTCACGTGAAGCCGGCACATTCGGAGTGAAGGTTAACGCGATCGCAGCAGGCATCTTCGATACGGAACTTGCTCAGGCATTACCCGATCGCTTGCTCCAGATGCATGATCTATGGGTTTCCGCGGGCCGTTTGGGACGGCCGGAAGAACTCGCTGAATACGCAGCGTTCATGGTCAGCGACCGCAATAGTTTTATGACGGGCGAGGTTGTGATCGTCGACGGCGGGACGGTTACATAAAAACGAGGAATTCACGGGGTTCCGTAAGCGGATTATTCTCATTAACACCGGGCTTCAGCCCGGTGATTATGCGGCTCGGATTTTATGAACCGTTTCAACGGTTTGGCTTTGAAAACCGTTGAAACGGTTTCTTTTATTCGATTAGCACTCAACACCGGGCTGAAGCCACGGTGTTAATGAGAAGGTCTGGCCTACCAGCACTAGCTAATTCCTTTCTTCGAGTGCCGTCAGTTTCTTTTCCAAATCCCGCAGTCTGCGCTGCATTTCTCCGAGTCGTCGGAACGCAGCCGTCGAACGTAACCAATCTTTATTATCAAACGCCGGAATACCGGAGATTATTTTCCCCGCAGGCACATCGTGACTCGTAGCACTCTTCGCCGTCAGAACGACGTCATCGCCAATTGTCAGGTGTCCGGCAACCCCCGCTTGTCCTGCCAGAATTACCCGACTGCCAATGTGTGAGCTGCCTGCTAGTCCGACCTGGGCGCACAACAAGGTGTCCTCACCAATAGTGCAGGAGTGACCAATCTGGACCAGGTTGTCGATCTTTGAGCCGCGACCGATGC
>DATEPF010000329.1:0-6934 GCA_035273325.1 Pyrinomonadaceae bacterium
GGCTTTGCCCCAAAAGTCGAATTCAACACGTTTCGTGTAATTCGTGTTATTCGTGGATCCGTTTTTTAGGCTTCAAAAATACGATCCACGAAATACACGAAACACACGAAGTAAGCAACTAAGGCAGATTGCTCGCAACGAATATGTTTTGAGTTCCAATCGTTACTTATGAGTGATGCAAAACGAATTGGTGTGTTGACAGGAGGCGGTGATGCGCCTGGTCTCAACCCGGCTATCAAGGGCTTGGTCTACAGGGCTTCCGAGCGCGGGATTGAAACTGTTGGCCTTAGCGACGGTTGGCTAAGCCTGCTCGATCCTCCATTCGATGTCATCCCGCTTGAGCGCGCAACAGTGCGTCGATGGGATCGAGACGGAGGAAGTAATCTCGGGTCGTCTCGCACCAATCCTTTTCAAACACCTGATGAGTTTGGAGAACGGATCGACCTGTCGGCACAGGTGATCGCCAATATTAAAAAGCTCGGACTCGATGCCATCGTCGCTTGCGGAGGGGAAGACACGCTGGGAGTTGCCGCCCGGCTGTCACAGATGGGTGTGCCCATCGTGGGCATTCCCAAAACGATCGATAAGGATCTGGCAGGAACGGATTACACGCTGGGTTTCGACACGGCGCTGAGGAACGTAACTGAAGTAATTGAACGGTCGCGCACTCCGGCCGGTTCGCATGGCTGGGTTCAGGTGATAGAGGTGATGGGACGTCACTCGGGCCACCTTGCTCTTTGGTCAGGTGTTGCAGGCCAGGCGGACATTATCCTTATCCCCGAACACCCATTTCGTTACGAAAAGATCTATCGGCTGTTAAAACACAAGCTCGGAAATTCAACCTCGCATCCCCGCAATCCGCAGCGCCCGCGTTACTCGGTAATCGTGGTTGCTGAAGGCGCGTACGCCGAAGACGGCGAACTGATAATCATGGACGATCGCCATGACGCATTCGGCCACGCTCGGCTCGGAGGTATTGCTGAAGTTCTGGCTCGAAGAGTTTTGAGTGATACACCCTACGAGGCACGTTCGGTAATTCTTGGTCACCCGCAGCGTGGTGGTCCACCTTCACCGGTGGACCGTATTATGGGGTTGCTATTCGGCGCGCGGGCGGCGGACGCGGTCGCCGACGGCGACTTCGGCAAGATGGTGTCGTCACGTGGAATTGCACCGGCTTGCGATCTTTCGCTGGTAGACATTTCCACGGTGCTGGGTAGGATCGACACGGTGGATCTGGCGCGGTTCTATGATACGAATCGTTACCACCTGAAGGGCATCGGGATGTAAGTTTGAAAAACGCTTCCGTCATTTCTTCGCAATTTTGAACTCAGCCCACCCTCCGTTTTGGTCCACTTGAGAAAACCTTTTTAGAGAAAAGGATTGACTGGTAGGCTGTGCTGTACTACTTAATAGCACCAGCCGACATAAGTTTTTTGGACTGCTAACTCCCCAGGCTCAAATGTGAGACGAATAGATCTCAAGAAAGCCAATGTTGCGCGCTCGCATACGATTCGCGACATAAACCGTCAGATTATCCTTAATTATGTGCGTGAGCTCGGGCCGATTTCGCGCGCAGACATCGCACGCGAAACGGCACTTCAACGTTCAACCGTTTCCCTCATCGTCGATGAGTTAACAGACCAGGGATTAATCGAAGAGATTAGCGGCGAGTCGACTGGGGGGCGGCCCCCAAGTCTGCTTTCACTTCGCACAGCCGACGCGGTTGCGATCGGTGTCGACGTCGGAACGGTAAGCACCGTCATTGCCACTGGTGACTTGGCCGGACGTGTTCTGAGGCAGGAGGAATTCCCCACTGATGCGGACTCAGAGATTACCACTCAGAAAATTGTCGAGTCTGCGCAACGCGTAATCCGAAAGAGTGGCGGGACGATCGAAGGAATCGGCATCAGTTTTCCCGGTTGGGTAAACCCTGACACAACACTCGCGTTCTGCCCTCACTTTGATTGGCGAGATTTGCCAATTGCTGAGATGGTGAGTCAGGGCACCAATCTGCCCGTGACGATCGATAACGATGCCAATGCGGCGGCCTTGGCTGAACTATGGTTTGGTCGTCCTGAAGTACGGGAGATACGGGATTTCATTCTGGTGTTGGTGGAAGCGGGTCTCGGTACAGGCGTCGTCTTTGATGGACAGGTTTATCGAGGCGAAGGTGGCACCGCTGGAGAGTTCGGGCATATGACCATTGGTACAGGTGCACCGGTAGCGTGTGCGGCCGGCAGCTCCGAGTGTTGGGAGTCGTTTGCTTCTGAACGGGCCGCGCTCTCTCGCTATAAAAACTTGACCCACCAGAATGGAAGTAGTGATCTAACCTTTACAAAACTCGTCGACTTCGCTCTCGGCGGAGATAACATGGCAGTTGGTGCCCTAAAGACCACCGCTCGTTACTTGGGAGTTGGCATCGCGAACCTTATTCAGGGCTTGGCGCCGGAAGCGGTAATCGTGGGCGGCCCGATCGTGCGGGCATGGCGTGTAATTGAAGAAGATCTAAAAACAGCGGTGGAAGCCGGCATTTGTCGCGGCATTCCTTCCACGCCAATCATTAGTTCGACCCTTGGACCTCAACCCACTTTGATGGGGGCGATAAGCCTCGTTTTAGCTGGCAAATTCGCCTCAGTTTCTTAACAGTGGGCTTCGAATCTGACTACAGATATGGTGTCAGGCCCCGGCTTTGGGAAGGGGGAGATGTCACAGAAAACAAAAAAGTTCTTGACAAGAATCTGACATAGGAGTAAATGCTTTTGTCTGAGTGTGCAACAAAGTCCCGTCTCATCCACAAAAAAGCCTGTTTAAGGCTATTCACAGTTTAGTTCCCAGAGAAAATCTGGGTTCGGTTTAGCTGTAATCGCGTTTAGTTCGCCTCGTAGTTTAAAAGCGTCGGTCGTGATTTGCGGATTCCGGTTGGGAAGCCCCTAACCAACGGTCTCGGTTTATCGTCGGCCTATAGACCCCAGGAGATCCCTATGCTGAAGAAGCTTGGCATGAACGCTATTTTGGTCTTGATGACCATTGGCTTTTGTATAAGCGTTAACGCTCAGACCGCAACCGTTGGGAATCTGAGCGGCGTCGTTCGCGATCCTAGCGGCGCGGCGGTGCCTAAGGCTGACGTGGAACTCAAAGAAGAGAACACGGGGGCCGAACGAATTGCACACGCGAATGACGATGGCTATTACGTCTTCACCAGCTTGCCCGCCGGGATATATACCGTGAGCACGGCGCCCACGGGCTTCAAGCGTACGGTTGCCACCGCAGTCGAAGTACACGTCGGCGAGAACAAAGTTCTTAACCTCGACCTGCAAGTCGGCCAGGTAACTGAAACAGTAAACATCACCAGCGACGCTGCACCCGTTGAGACGCGCAGCGGGGATGTAAGCAGTCTCATCACAGAGAAGCAGATTACTGAGTTACCGCTAAATGGTCGTAATTATTCTCAATTGGCTTTAATGGTGCCGGGAGTTTCACCGGTCACACAGGCAGGGGCGGGGGGCGCATTTGCTGCGCGCGGCACCGGCCTGGATGGCGGCGTCGACATGTCGGTAAACGGTAACGGTTCGAATCAGAATCTCTGGACCGTCGACGGTGTCAACAACATGGACGTGGGCTCGAACCGCACGCTACTCGTTTTCCCGTCGATAGATTCGATTGCTGAATTTCGCGTAATGCGGAACAGCTTCAGTGCGGAATATGGCCAGGCGCAAGGCGCAGTAGTCAACCTAATAACCAAGGGTGGAAGTAATGACTTTCACGGCGGCTTGTTCGGTTTTTTAAGAGATGACAGTTGGAACGCCGCTCCCTTCTTCCTTAACGCGCAGGGCAACTTTCCTGATGGCCGTCCGAGGGCCCCTAAAGGCGAGCTGAAGTACAAAAATTTCGGCGGTAACTTCAGTGGTCCAATAGTTAAAAACAAGTTGTTCTTCTTTTGGTCTGAAGAATGGCGTTTCGAAGATCGCGGCACGACCGTTCAGGGAAGAGTGCCATCGGCAGCGGAAAGAGTTGGAGATTTTAGTGGTCCGCGGGAAACGTTATTCGGCGGGTTACCACATCGGCCGGGACAGAGCTGTGATCCAAATAACCCGTTGAATTATGGAAACAGTCCAGTAGAGGCCGGTTGCTATCCGGGTAATAAGATTCCGACGGCTCAACTCAGCCCAGCGGGCCTGGCGCTGGTGAAGATTTACCCCGATCCGACATCCATCAGTTCCGGAATCAATTGGGCGGCGTCGCCCTTGCAGCCGATTCGCACCCGTCAGGACTCGATCCGCGGGGATTGGACCATCACAGACAACGCGAACCTGATGGTTCGTTACATTAACGAGAAGTGGACTCACGGACAGGATACTCAGCAGTGGGGTGACGTCCCGTTTCCAACTCTGGCGGACGATTGGGCCCAGCCGAGCCGGAGTTTCTCGGCGAGATTAACCAATACGCTTAGCTCGACGGCGGTCAATGAATTTCAGTTCTCGCGTGCGGGCAACGACATATTAATTTCGACCAGCCCGCAGTCTGTGGCTTTGGTTGAAGAAATCGCTTCAAAGTTTCCTACGGTCTTCCCACACGCCGCCAATGTTCCCAGCGTAATGTGGGGCCCCGGTGGCTTCAATGATATCTGGCATCAGGCGCCCTGGCAGAATCACGAGGACCTGTTCAGTTGGAAGGATGACTTCTCAAAGGTCCTGGGTTCCCATGAATTGAAACTCGGTGCTCTCTACAGTCATAACATCAAGAATGAACAAGCTGGGGGCGCGGCCGGCGGGAATACGCCAACCTTCATAACAGGGTGTGGCTCGAAAACCGGAAACTGCATCGCTGATTTGTTGGATAGGAATTTGACGCTTACCAACTATGCAGAGATCGAGGAAACGCGTACCGCGCTGGGACGGTGGCGTGACACAGAGTTTTATGCCAACGACACTTGGAAGGTGCGTCCGAACGTAACGCTGACGCTCGGCCTGCGGTACTCGCAATTCCCGGCCGCCCACGTAGACAACGATGAGATGTCCAACTTTATTCCGCAGTTCTACAACGGCACGAATTATCAGAGCGCGTTGATTACTCCAGCAACGGCCGGCAATTTTGATCTGCCTCGTTCCCTGGTGAGGCCCTACAACGCAGGCTTCCAACCGCGCCTGGGCATTGCCTGGGATGTTTTCGGTGACGGCAAGACTGCGGTCCGTGCCGGGTTTGGCCGATACATGAGCCGCAGTAACGTGATCGAAGACGTCAATCGCATGGTTGGTAATCCACCGTGGACCAGAGCCGTGGATTCAGGCTGGTCCGGCCCGACCGATACGCTGGCCACCTGCCCGACTTGCCGTACGTTGGATGCGATTGGTCCTAACCTGATAAATCAGGTAGTGGGCGTGAGTCAGACAGGCCAGTTCGCGGCCGTCGATATTGATTTCCGGCCACCTGAGAGCTACCAGTGGAACCTGACTATCTCTCGCGAAGTCATTAGCGATACGGTGCTCGAGTTGTCCTACATTGGCAATCATGGGCTGCACATCTGGCGCCGGAACGTTAATTGGAACGAGGTGCCTGCCAACGTGCCTTGCCGAGGTGCGCAGTGCGATGCCACGTTGCCAAATGACGCTCGTTTCCAAATCGCGGCCCAGGCGCGCGCGGGATTGAATACTGACGCGCTGGTCGCTGCCAACCGGAGAATTAACACGCTGGGACCGATTCAGATGTCCCAGTCCACCGGTAACTCCAGTTACCATGGATTGCAGGTATGGCTTAACCGCCGCTTCGCAAATAGACTTTCGTATCAGGTTTCGTACACGTGGTCGCATACGATTTCCGATATTCCGATCACGTCCTTTACAAACTCCACCACCGATCCGTTTGACTACTCTCTTGATAGAGGAGACGCGGACTTAGATCGGCGTCACTCGTTGGTCGGTAACATGGTGTATCAGCTGCCCACCTTTGAAAGGTGGGGTTCTGCAGCGAAACATATTCTGGGGGATTGGCAGATTAATGCAATCTACTCCTACTTCGGCTCTACGCCGGTGGACATCTTGTCCGGCTTTAACACCTACGGTACCGCCGCGAATGTTAATCTTCGTCCCAACCTGGTTGAGGGCGTCCCGATTTACCTGAACACGGGCGACTCGACGCAATGGCTTAATCCCGCGGCGTTCGCGCTGCCTGGGATCGGAGAAGTTGGCAGCCTCGGGAAAGGCGCGATCCGTGGGAAGGCGATAAACAACTTGGATCTCTCGATAGCGAAGAACTGGCGCTTCAGAGAGAGGTATGGTTTCCAATTCCGCGCCGAAATGTTCAACGCCTTAAATCACACAAATTTTGTTGGATTCAATAACAACCTCATGTTCGATGGGGTTCAAACCCTGGCAGGTGGGGCGCCTAACCCCAACTTCGGCAGATCCACGAATGCTTCTTTCGGCAGGCTTACGGCTGCGCAGGCCCCCAGAGAGATTCAGTTCGGGTTGAAGTTTACCTTCTGACGCACTTTCGCTCAGCGAAGCGGAACGGAGGGCTGAATGTTATAATTCAGTCCTCCGTTTTGACTTTGTGACCCTGTAACTTGTAATCAAGAAGCATTATGTTTTCCGGCCCAGCTTTCTTTTTATCTCTCTGTTTACTCTCCCCTGTACAGACGCCTCGGGATTCAATTCAACTTCATCACGAGAAAGCTGAAACACTCAGACGCAGCGGAAATTACAGCGGGGCCGAAGCTGAATACAGAGCAGTGCTTGGCGAGGCATATCAAAAGCTCAGTCGCGTGCGGTTGGCCCAGGCGAATTATTCTGCAGCGATAAACGCGCTCGAGGCAGCGGCAATCTATCGAGCCGACTCCAGCGATCTTCTCGTTGACCTCGGGGTGGCCTACTTTCACGCCGGGCGTTACGACTACGCTCTGAAACCGCTGAGCCAGGCGGTTGCGCAACGGCCCAAC
>DATEPF010000330.1:0-12679 GCA_035273325.1 Pyrinomonadaceae bacterium
TGGAGGGCAGGCACCAGGCCAAATAACCAACCGGTTATCAGCGAGAGAGCCAACGCAAAGAGGAGAACGCGATTATCAAGCGTCGCATCTTTCGCGTTAATAAAATTTTGTGGGAGCTTCAGCAATGCATAAAGTCCCCAATGGGCCAGCAACAATCCTCCAAGTCCGCCGATCAGCCCGATAAGAGTCGTTTCAGTCAGTAACTGCCGTATCAGCCGCCACCGGCCCGCGCCCAGAGCGGCACGCACCGCAACTTCCTTTTGTCGTGCCAATCCACGCGCCAATAACAAATTTGCAAGGTTGGCGCACGCGATGAGAAGGATGACTGCGACGGCCGCGAACAACAGCCAAAGCATCGGCCGGATTTGGCGGACCGTCGCATCGCGAAATAGTTCGACTTTTGCGCCGCGTCCGGCAGTTTCGGTGACGTAAGTTTGGGCCATCTGGTTGGCAGTAACCGACGCTTCCGCCTGCACCTGACTAACGCTGACGCCAGGTTTCAAGTGGCCCATAGCCCATAAAAAGCGCCCGGTTCTCTGGTCGCGATTGCTGCTTGGAAAATGGGAAACTGTCATCCACATCTCGACTTCCGGATCGACTGGATGACTGAAATTTTCTGGGACGACTCCGATGACGCTGAAAGGTTCACCGTTCAGAATCATCTTCCTGGTCGCGAGATTTGGATCGCCATTCAAACGCTCGCGCCAGAGTTTTTCGTTAACTACAACGAGCTTCTCGGCGCCGGCACGGTCTTCGCCGTCCGCAAAGGTACGTCCTACGACTGGTTGTAGGTTGAAGACCTTGAAGAAGTTCGCCGTCACGAACGCTCCGCGCAGCCGTTCCGGGCGGTCACCTCCAGTAACGTTTACGCTTTGGGACTGGAACGCCGTTAAGTCTTCCAACGATTTGAAGCCCGATTTGAAGTCCTGGACCTCGGGTATAGATAAGGTGTCGCGACCGCCGGCGGCATTCGTTGATGTAAGGACTACGAGTTGATTGGAGTTGTGATAAGGCAACGCGCGCAGCAATACTGCGTTCACGACGCTAAAGATCGCGGTGTTTGCGCCAATCCCCAGGGCTACAGTAATCACGGCGACCAACGTAAAAACCGGCTTCTTTATCAGCATCCGAAACGCGTATCTCAGGTCCTGCCAAAACGAATTCATTACTGCCTCCAGCTCGTTATTCTTTTTCGGTGAGTTCGCCTACTCATATTTAAGTGCCACCAATGGATCGACCTTCGACGCGCGCCGGGCGGGCCAATAGCATGCGCACAACACCACTGCGACCACGCCCAGCGGTACGACTGCGAAAGTTGTCGCATCGGTCGCGGTGACGCCAAACAACAAATTGCTTAGCAGACGCGTCAGTGCAAAAGCTGAGGCCAGGCCTACAGCCACACCGATAACGGCCAACGCGATCCCGTTTCTGAGTACCATTGCCAGCACGTCTCGCGTCTGTGCTCCCAGTGCCATGCGGATTCCGATTTCCCTGGTGCGTTGCGTAACCACAAACGACATCACGCCGTAAATGCCAATTGCTGCCAGCGTCAAAGCGATCGCAGCAAAAGCCATCAGCAAGAGCATCAGAAAGCGTCGCACAACAATTGATTCACCCAGCAGTTCTTCGAGCGTCGCGATGTTGTAAACGGCCTGGTCTTTGTCGATTGCAAGAATTTCATTCTTAACTGCGCCGACAATCGCTTTGGGATCGCCGGTTGTTTTAACGACGATGGTGTTGAATGAAGTCGGGAATTGCGAGTGCGGCAGATAGATCTGCATTGGCGGCTTTTGATCGAGCGCATATTGAGAGACATCGCTCACTACGCCCACGATTGTTCGCCATTGCTGCGCCTCGCTGCCGTCGTCACCCGCAAACCTAATGCGACGGCCGAGCGGCTCCTGTCCCGGCCAGAGTGCCTGGGCCATGGTGTTATTGATTAGAGCTACTTTGTCGGTCTTTTCTCGATCGCCGGCAGTTAACTCTCTTCCTCGTAACAATGGAATCTCCATCGCCTTGAGATAGCCGGGCGTCGTTACGTAGAGATCAACGGTGATTTCTTCTCCTCGAGGACGTGGATGGTCTTCAACAGCCAGACCACGCCCATCGAAGTTTGAAGTTAGCGGCATCACACTGGTAATGCCTGCTGCTTTCACGCCGGGAATCGTCGCCAGACGATCCGTTAGCTGTTGATAGAAACGGACCGAATCCGGAGGCTTGGGATAACGCGCTGCAGGAAGGCCGATGTTCATGGTGAGAACACCGTCGGAATTAAAACCTTTGTCGACGCCGGTAATCCGCATCACGGTCTTAATCAATAGGCCGGCGCAAACCAGCAGGATTAACGTCAGTGCGATTTCAGAAACCACCAGGCCACTGCGCAAGCGATTGCGAATTGCCGAGCCGCCGGAACCGCGACCGTTGTCTTTTAATGAGTGGGTGAGATCCGGCTTCGATACCTGTAGCGCCGGAACTAGACCGAAAAGCATGGCGGTAATTACTGACAGTGCGAACGTGAAACCGAGTGTTCGCAAATCGATGTGAAGATCGGTGAACATCGGATTGAGCTTGGCGCCGAATGTTTCGATAACGCTGAGGCCCCACGTCGCAAATAGAAGTCCAAGTACGCCGCCCACGAACGACAACAGGAGACTCTCGACGAGTAATTGCCGCACCAGTTGCCAACGGCCTGCACCGATCGCGGCCCTAATCGTTATTTCTTTCCGCCGTGCAGTTGAGCGCGCGAGCAACAGGTTCGCGACGTTCGCGCAGGCGACCAGCAACACGAAGGCGACGGCGCCAAACACCATTGCCAACGTGCGCCTTAAACCACCCACTGTGTCGTCAGTTATAGAAACAACGTTGACACCGTAGTTCTTGTTTGTGATCGGATGTTCTTGTTCCAGGCGCTTCGCGATTCCGCGCAGCTCGGCCTGTGCCTGCTCGATAGTGACGCCGGGTTTCAAACGGGCGATGCTTCGCAGGTGGCGCGCGTCGCGGTCGGAGTTGTCATAAGCTTCGGCGACCGGCCGGTAAAACTGGCCCTCCGGCTCAACGAGAGTAGTGGGCAGCGGGCGGGCGTCGGGTCCCAGGACTCCGACGATTGTGTAGGGCCGGCTGTTCAGTTGTATCGTGCGACCTACGACGTTGCGATCGCTGCCAAACCTCGTGGTCCATAATGCGTGACCAAGTACGATTACGAAATCCTGACCTTCCTTCTGATCCTCGGCATTGAATACGCGGCCGAGCATCGGTTCGGCTTGCATAACTTTGAAAAAACCATCGCCGACCTGTATCCCGGCGATTCTTTCAGCCTGGCCCTGCGAGCCATCGCCGGACATCAGCGGGTACCAGCCGGCGTAAGTCGACACGTCTTCAAAGCTGGTAGATTGCGCGCGGTAGTCAGCGACGTCGGTTGCGGAAACCTGATTACGCCCTTTGAGCGTCGCCGATGTTTCTGAATCGCCCCAGATCAAAACCAGTGAAGCGGGATCCTTGAAAGGCAGCGACTCGAGTAAAACTGCGTTGACGACGCTAAACACGAGCGAGTTAGCGCCGATCCCGAGCGCAATGGACATGACCGCAACGCCGGTAAACGCCGGGTTCTTCAACAGCATTCGCGCGGAGTAGCGCAGGTCGCGAAAGAAGCTGTGCATCATCGTCCCTCGTTTGTCCCAGAGTTCAGCATCAACTTACCTATTCGTATCTAAGTGCGATCAGTGGATCCACCTTCGTGGCCCGGCGCGCCGGAATGTAGCAAGCGACCAGAGCAACTAGCCCCAGCAACAAACTGATGGCTGCAAACGTGAGTGGATCGGTGACACTGACGCCATACAACAACGTTCTTAACAACCGTGTCAGGGCAAAGGCGGCTAACAGCCCTATGCCGATGCCGGCCAAAATCAGCACCATTCCCTGCTTCAGAATCATCCTCATGACATCACCAACTTGCGCGCCGAGGGCCATGCGTATGCCAAACTCATGCGTGCGCTGTGCGACGCTGAAGGCTGTCACGCCGTAGATACCGGCAGCGGACAACAGCAGTGCAATAACGCTGAAGAGTCCCAGCAGGAACAGATTGAAACGAGGCTGCGTTACCGCCTGTTCGACCAGATGGTCCATCGTGGAGACTTCGGACACTGCGGCGGCTTTGTCAACATCCGCTGTCACCTTACGCACGGCAGCGGCGATACTCGCCGGTTCGACTGACGTGCGGACCACCAGTGACATGTTGGTGAAAGTGTCCTGATTGGCTGTCAGGTAAAACTCCGGCGCCGCTTCATCGCGAAGTTGGATACTCCTGACGTCGCCGGCCACACCAATAATTTCCCACCACACAGGCCGGCGCTCTGCGTCCTGGCCCAGCGTGATCCGCCGGCCTACCGGGTTCTCATTTTGAAAATCGCGGCGGGCCATTGCCTCATTGATAATCACCACCAGGGGAGATCCTTCAACGTCGCGCTCATCGAAGGCGCGGCCCTTAACTATCGGGACGTTCATCGCCTGAAAGTAATCAGGACTGACGCTTCGATAATTTCCACCTGGCCATTTGTCCGGAGTCAGAGGCGCGTGGCCCTCAATCTGAAAGCCGCGCGTCGGTCCCTTTTGCAGCGGTAAGGTGTTGATCAGGCCAACCGAGACAACGCCAGGTAGACTGCTTACCCGCGCCATAACCTCGTTGTAGAAAGAAATGTAATCGGCATCCCGGGCGTATCGGCTGCCGGCCGGAGACAGGCGCAGTGTCAGCACCTGTTGCGAATTGAATCCTGTGTCAACGGATTGCAGCTGGAGAAAACTACGGAACAGCAGTCCAGCACCGACCAGTAGCACCACCGAGAGCGCCACCTCGCCAACAATCAAAAGTTTGCGCAGACGATTCTGTCGCCGGCTGCCGGCTGAGCCTCGCCCGGTTTCTTTCAGCGAGTCTTGTACGTCTGTCTTTGAAATTTGCAGTGCGGGCGCCAGACCAAACAGAATCCCAGTCAACACGGAGGCGAACATCGAAAATGCCAGCACCTTCCAATCCAGGTTGATTTCGGCAAGTCGCGGAAAATCCTTCGGCAAGAGCCTTGTCATAAAGACGACGCCCCAGGTTGCCAGCAAGAATCCGATGCCGCCCCCCAGAACTGCGAGGATGAGGCTCTCCGTAAGCAGTTGTTGGACCACCCTGAATCGCGATGCTCCCAGCGCAGAACGGATAGCGATCTCCTTCTGGCGATTAGCTGCGCTGGCCAGCAGTAGATTGGCAACGTTGGCGCACGCGATCAGCAACACGAAGATGACTGCGCCAAACAACAACGCAATCATTCCCCGCGTGTCGCCTACCAGAAAGGTATGCAGTGAAACGACTCGATTGAACCGCCGGTTGTTGGTGTCGGGGTACTGCTGTCGCAGACGCGAAATGATCGTCTCCATCTCACCGACGGCCTGTTCGAATGACACCCCGGGTCTCAATAATCCGACCGCCTGCAGCATGCCGAAACCGCGGACCTGGGTTGGATCCATGTTGGCGTTGATGGTAGGCGCCAATCTAAAAGGAGGAATCCAAACGGAGGTTTTATCGGGATATGTGAAACCACCAGGTGCGATTCCGATCACGGTGTACGAGGACCCGTCCAAAGTTATCTGCTTACCGACAACTGAAGGATCGGCGCCAAATCGTCTCTGCCAGAGTTCGTGACTAAGAACGACTATTGGTTCGTGACCGGCTTGTTCGTCTGCGGGAATAAAGAAGCGGCCGTGCAGTGGCTGCTGGCCAAACACGGAAAAGAAATTTGCCGAGGTCATCGCCAGATCAACTCGTTCGGCCTGATCCGTGAAACCAAGATTTGCTGGACGGGTCAAAATTGCGGCCAGGTGTTCAAAGACGGTGTTCTGTGCGCGCCAGTCAAGAAAATTGGCAGGTGTCACCTGGACGCGGGTTCCCTGGAGGTTAAGTTCCTCGATCGCAAGAATTCGCTCGGCAGTTGGGTACGGCAGTGGACGGAGCAAGACGGCATTTACGACGCTGAAGATCGCGGTGCTCGCGCCGATCCCCACGGCCAGCGTCAGCACGATGATGGCCGTAAATCCCGGATGCTTGAGTAAACTCCTGATCCCGTACCGAAGGTCTTGTTTAAGATTCGTCATAACTACTCCACATCCTATGTAACGCAAACTGTTAGTTTGCGGACTCTTGAACGGCACCCTAACTCAAACGCAAACTAATAGTTTGCGTTCCGCTCATTCGTATCTCAGCGCGATCAAAGGATCGACTTTCGTGGCCCGGCGTCCGGGCAGGTAGCAGGCGACAAACGCAATGATCGCCAGCAGCACCGCGATCCCAATGAAGGTTGTCGGGTCAGTCGCTTCGACGCCGAACAACATGGTTGCCATTAAGCGTGTGACGCCAAACGCTGAGACTAGTCCAAGCACAATCCCGATCAACGCCAGGGCCATCCCCTGGCCTATTACCATTCGGAATACATCTGCAGTTTGCGCGCCTATAGCCACGCGAATACCAATTTCCTTCGTACGCTGCGCCACTGTGTACGACATCACGCCGTAGATACCGACAATCGCCATTAACAACGCAATGCCGGCAAACAGGCTCAACAAGAGCATGTTGAAGCGCCTGCCGGAGTTGGACTCAGCGAGCAGCTCCTGCATGGTCTTCGTTTCCTCAAGTGGCATGTCTTTATCGATTTTTTGAATTTCATTCTTTATCGCGACGCCCATGCTTCTAGGATCTGTTGATGAACGAATAACGAGGCTCATCGATCGAGACGGCAACTGAAGATAAGGAAGGAAAACTTCCGGCTTGGCGTTCGAATCGAGACCAAACCTCCTTACGTCAGCGGCGACACCAACGATCGAAATCCAGGACTCACCTTCATCGAAGGTGATTCGCTTGCCGATCGGATCTTCATTTGGGAAATAGGTGCGGGCGAGATCGTTGTTGATGACCGCGGCCAAAGGTGCATCGCTCGTGTCTCGATCTGAGAATTCGCGTCCCTTCAGCATTGGCACTCCCAGAGTGCGGAAATACTCCGGGCTTACGCCGCTCGTATTGATGACCATTTCCTGACCGGGTTGTGGTGCGGGACGACCTTCAATGAGGAAATCAGAACCGGAAACGGACAAAGTTAACGGCAACGCTGTTGTGGCAGCGGCAGACTTCACTCCCGGTAGAGATTCCAATCGCTGCAGGGCTTCCTGAAAGAACGCGACTTGCTGACGTCCCTCGCCATACTTCGACCTTGAAAGTGACAGGCTCGTAGTTACCAGCTGGTCCGGGTTGAATCCAAGGTTTACCTGCTGCAGGCGCGCAAAACTTTTGATCATCAAACCCGCGCCAATTAACAGAACCAGGGAGAGTGCCACTTCAACGGCAACTAAGGTGCTTCGGGTTCGCTTCCCTGCCACGCCTCCGGTGGAACCTCGCGTACCTTCTTTTAATGCCTTGTTTAAGTCGGGTTTGGCTGATTGCAGGGCAGGAATCACACCAAAGATGACCCCGGTGATCACTGCGATTATCAGAGTGAAACTAAACACGCGGACGTCGATGCCAACTTCATTCAGGCGTGGGATGTTTTCCGGTGCCAGGGCGATCAGCGCATCGGTACCCCAAAGCGCGAGTAACAATCCCAACAAACCACCGGCGATCGACAGCAAAAGACTTTCACCCAACAACAATCGCAAGACACGGAAGCGGCTGGCGCCGAGGGCCAGGCGAATGGCGATCTCTCTTTCTCGGGAAGCAGTGCGCGCCAACATCAGGTTGGCGATATTCGCGCAAGCTATCAGCAACAGAAATCCAACGGCGCCCAGAAGAACCAGCAAAGCCGGACGCACCGCTTTAACAGTCTGTTCATAAGTTGGCACCAGGCTAACGCTGATGCCTGTATTACCTTCCGGGTATTGCTGTTCGAGGCGGCTTTCAATTGCGGTCATGTCCGCGCGTGCCTGTTCAATCGAAACGCCGGGTTTCAGACGGCCGATTGCGAAGAACGAATAATTTCCTCTTCGTAATTCATTGCTCGCCGCGGCGATGGGAACATAAGCATCAACCGGGTCATTTAAGACTTTCCCCATGTAGCCGAAGCCGACAGGAAACTGAAAACCTGGCGACATGACACCCACGACTGAGTAGCTTTGGTTGTTGAGCGTCAACGAACGGCCGACGATGTCAGGATCAGACCCAAAGCGGCTGCGCCACACGGCATTGCTGATGACGACAACGCGTTCTGCACCTTCCTTGTCTTCCTCCGCGTTGAAAGTTCTTCCGAAGATTGTTTGGCCGCCGACCAGAGGAAACAAATTCGCGGAGGACCTGACTGCCAGCAGCCGCGATGGCTCGCCCGTGCCAGTCAGGTTCAATTCCGTGAAGGTGTAGGCGGCTATCTGTTCGAAGGTGCTGTTTTGATCCTGCCAATCGCGTAAGTTCGCGAGCGAGACCGGCATTTCATACATGTCACGTTGCGGACTTTGCTCCCAGATTGTGACGAGTCTTGACGGATCGTTGTAAGGCAAGGGACGAAGGAGTACGGCGTTGACGACGCTGAAAACAGCAGTATTTGCGCCGATACCAAGTGCTAGTGTCACGATAGCAACCGCGGTAAAAGCCGGCTGTTTAAGAAGGCTTCGGATGCTGTATCGAACGTCGTTTAAAACTTGTCCCATATCTCACCCCGCTTTCATTCGTGTCGCAATGCCACCAGCGGATCGACTTTGGTTGCCCGGCGGGCCGGCAGGTAGCTGGCGATAAACGCCACCACGATCAAAGAGATCGACACCACCGCGAACGTCACTAGATCAGTAGGGCTGACCTTGAAAAGCAGACTTGAAAGCAGACGCGATAACGCGTATGCACCCCCGAGCCCAATCGCCACACCGATCAGCGCAATGGTCATACCGTTGCGTACCACTAATTTCAGAACGTCCAGCGCCTGCGCACCCAACGCCATACGCACACCGATCTCCTGAGTTCGTTGGGTGACGGCATAAGACATCACACCGTAGATCCCAACTGAGGCCAGTAACAAAGCAACTAAGCCGAAGATGCCCATCAGGTAAGCCATCACGCGTTTGGGAGAGCTTCTTTCTTCAATCATCTGACGAAGCGGTTTGACATTCGAGACCGGCACATGAGGATCCAGCGACTGGGTCTCGCTACGCACCGCGGCGGCCAGTTGAGCGGGGTCATGAGAGCCGCGAATGATAAGGTTCATCGTGAGGGACGGATTTTGCGCGTACGGCGAATAGGCGGTTGGCTTCACCTCGTTATCGAGATCGTCGTCAGTAACATCAGCAACAACTCCGATGATCTGCTGCGCCTGCTTTTCACTGCCGCCGAAGTTTAGTCGTTGTCCGATCGGGTCCTGCCCTTCGAAAAACCTCTGCGCAAACTCTTCGTTGATCAAAACCACACGGCCGGAATCAGAGTTGTCCTGCGCGTTGTAGAGACGTCCGCTGCGTAACCCGGTTCCTATGGCTTCAAAGTATTCGGGCGTTGTGAAGCGGACCTGGGCATCCGGTTCTTCGCCGGTGGGAAAAGGTGGACGGCCGACGATTCGAAAAGTACTACTTCTGTCTGATGAGCTAAACGGGACGATGCTGACGGCGCCGGCTTTGATTACTCCCGGCGACGCTTTGACGCGGGCCAGTAACTGTTCGTAAAACGTAAGACGCTTATTCTGTTCCTGGTAGCTATCCTCGGGTAATGAAACCTGCAGGGCCAGTACGTTCTCGGGTTGGATACCAAGGTCTGCTCGTTGAATTTCAACGAAGCTGCGAACGAGCAAACCTGCGCCGACCAGCAGCACCAAAGTCAGCGCGACTTCAGAAACGATCAGCACACTCTTCAGTCGATTGTGGCCGGCCCCGGAGTCACCTCTGCCGCCGGCCTTTAGTGCGTCGTTCAGGTTTGTCCGCAATGAGTGCCAGACCGGCGCCAGACCCGCGAGCAAACCGGCAGTCATTGAAACTCCGAAAGTAAAAGCCAACACGGTGAAGTTGATGCCCAGCCGGCTCCATCCGGGAATAAATCGTGAAAAGCCCTCCGGCATGCCGTGCGCCAGAGCATCAATGGCCCAGATCGAAATCAGCAGGCCCAGAGCACCTCCTGCCAACCCAAGCAGAGCGCTCTCCGTGAGCGCCTGAACCATTACGCGAGAACGGCTGGCGCCCAATGCCAGGCGCAGAGCAGTTTCCCGCTTGCGGGACGCCGCACGGACCAACAGTAAATTGGCGACGTTGGCGCATGCGATCAGCAACACAAGAACAACCGCTCCCATGGCGATCGGAACGCCCGAGCGCGCTCCTCTTACCGCGTCATCAATGATCGTGAACGTATTAACGCCTCTACCGCTATTGGTTTCCGGAAACTGCAGTTGGGCCCTTTGAGCAATGGAACTCAAGTCAGACTGCGCTTGGGCCATCGCAACGCCCGGCTTTAACAAACCAATAACTCTCAGGTAATGGTTGCCCCGGTTCGTTTTTTCTTCCGGCGTGAAAACCAAAGGCACCCACATCTCGCCCGTGTTATAGGGATAATTGAAGTCCGCGGGCATAACGCCCACAACCGTGAATTGCTTTCGATTTAGGTTGATTGTCTTGCCAACAATATCCGGATCGCCGGCGAAATGTTGCTGCCAAAAACTGTGCTTCAGCACAGTCACCTGCTCCCGGCCGGGCTCGCTATCTTCGGGCAACAACGTGCGGCCCAGCGCGGCCTTCACACCGAGCGCCTGAAAAAATCCCTCGGTGATCCGGTAGCCTGGTACGCGTTGAGGAGTTGAGCCATCCGAAAGATCGAAGGCGCGCTGCTCAATCGCCACCAGTTCTTCATACGACTGGTTGTGCTCGCGCCACTCCACGAAATTTCCCGGCGAGACCGAGCCGCGCACCGTGCCTATCGCCCGGTTCAGTTCAAACACGACTACCAGCCGATCCTGATTGGCAAACGAGAAGGGGTGAAGCAGAAGCGAGTCGACCGCACTGAAGATTGTGGTATTAGCGCTAATCCCCAGAGCCAGGGTGACAACTGCGATGGCTGTAAACCCGGGATGCTTTAGCAAACGCCGCACTCCGTAACGAATTTCAGTTAGCAGTGTTTCCATAGTCTTTTTCGCTTCTGTCGTAACGCAAACTGTTAGTTTGCGTTTGCGTTGAATGCCACTGAAGAGACGCAAACTAAGAGTTTGCGTTACGAGCTATTCGTATCTCAGCGCGACCAACGGATTAACTTTTGTGGCCCGCCGCGCCGGTATGTAACTCGCCAATAAAGCCACCACGCCCAGAATCGCGGCGACAGCGATGAGAGTTACCGGATCGTAAGGCGTGACACCGTAGAGCTGGCTCGAAATGAAACGTGATAGCCAGTAACAAGCGACCAGCCCGATAGCCGAGCCCCACGCGGCCAGCACGAGGCCCTTTACAACAACCATCTTGAAGACATCACTTCGTTGCGCACCCACGGCGATACGAATTCCGATCTCGCGCGTGCGTTGAGCAACCGAATATGCGACCACGCCGTAAATACCGATCGCCGTCAATATCAATGCCAGCAGGCCCAACGAACTCAGCGTGATGCTTTGCATTCGTTCCACATAAACGGCGCGCCCTATGTGGTCCTCAAGAGTTCTAATGTTGTAGACGGCAAGGGTAGGTTCGATGGCTTGCAAGCGACGTTGGATAGATGAAGCGATGGTTCCGTGGTCCACCGAGGTACGCGCGACCAGGTTCATGGAAGGAACGTAACCTTGCGCAAGTGGCCGATACATCGTCATGCGTTGGGTTTCACGCAGATTTCTATATTTGGTGTCGCGCGCGACCCCGACAACTTCAAAGGTTTCCTGGCCATCGCTGAAACTGCGGCCGACCGCGTCGTCGTTCGGCCAAAACTTACGGGCCATCGTCTCGTTGACGATCAAGACCTGCGTCGACTTTTCAGTGTCGATTGATCTGAACTCTCTGCCACCGACCAGCGGCAATCCGGTGGTTTCAAAAAATCGCGGCGCGACGGTAACAATGTCGATGGCAACGTTTTGATTAACGGCGGGCTTGGTGGCGTTCGGAGGTAGCTCCATCCGGCTTCCACCGGGTGTGACCGGCAAAGCGCTGGCGAGCGTTACTGATTCGACTCCAGGAACCGCTGCCAGATCCTCGAGAGCCGCCGCATAGAAGTTTTTGCCCCGCTCGGTGTCAAATCCTTGCAACCTCATATTGAAGGACATGGCCACCGCGTTTTGACCGGCAAAGCCTTTGTCGATCGATTGCAGCTTCCACAGACTTCGTACAAACAATCCAGCGCCGGTCAGCAGGATGATTGCCAAACTCACCTGGGTGATTACCAACAGCGACTGCAGCGATGGGCCACGTCCAAAAATCGGCGTTCTTGAATTGCCGTCCTTAAGTGTGGGTACGAGATCGACGCGCGACGACTTCAATGCCGGTATCGCTCCAAACAACAACACGGTGACCATCGACGCGATTAAGGTGAACACCAGCACTCTGGTGTTCGGCGTAACATCAAAAGAGAGTGTGCCCGAAGAGGTGTTTACCAATGCCGAGGCGAGGCTTGACGTCCAGTAAGCAACCAACAATCCGAGTGCGCCCCCCGCAAGCGATAGCAGCAATCCCTCGGTAAGTAGCTGGCGAACTATTCGGAACCGCGTGGCTCCGACTGCCAGTCGAATGC
>DATEPF010000331.1:0-3892 GCA_035273325.1 Pyrinomonadaceae bacterium
GTGCCGGCATCCGCTGGCTACCGCCGAGCGGTTCTGCAATTGAGTAGGTTCCTCCGACCACTCTCCTCGTATGCTGACCTGTGATAGTTTATTGGGCCGCACACACCCCATGACCACAACTCAGCCTAAACGCACGGTCGCTTCCATCGCGGAGATACGCTCGCACTTCCCGGCGTTGCAGCGAATTCACAACGATCATCCGGTTGCGTATTTTGATGGACCAGGTGGCACTCAGGTTCCGCGCCAGGTGGGCGCTGCGGTTGCAGACTATCTCTATCATCACAACGCGAACACGCATTGGAACTACCCGACCAGCAGTGAAACCGACGCCATCCTGGATCAAGCGCGGCATGTTTGCGCGGACTTCATTAACGCTTCACCGTCCGAGATAGCTTTTGGCGCCAACATGACAACGCTGACGTTTCACTTGTCGCGCACGCTCGGCGCACAACTGGGCCCGGGCGATGAGATTGTTGTGACAGAATTGGACCACCACGCGAACGTTGCACCTTGGAAATACCTTTCTCACGAGCGCGGCATAACGGTTCGTTCAGTCAAATTTGTTCCTGAGACAGGACAAATCGACTGGGAAGAGTTCGAACAGGCCATCAACCAACGGACGAAGATCGTTGCGATAGGAGCCGCATCAAATGCACTGGGAACAATCAACCAGATCGATCGCGCCACTAAGATGGCACGTGCTGTCGGAGCCCTCGTGTTTCTCGACGCCGTGCATTACGTGCCGCATGCACTGACCGATGTGCGAGCTTTCGATTGTGATTTTCTTGCCATGTCTGCCTATAAGTTTTACGGACCACACGTTGGCATCTTGTTTGGCAAACACGAGCTACTTGAATCATTGAGGTTTCCCAAACTCATTCCGGCGCCCGACGCCCCGCCTGAGAACGTCGAAACCGGCACACAGAACCATGAGGGGATCGCGGGGGCGGCAGCAGCAGTCGAATTTCTGGCTTCACTCACCGACGGCGATTCGAGACGCACGCGGTTAACGACTGTGTTCGATGAACTGCACGTTCGAAGTTCCGCGCTCATGCGCCGGCTTTGGGAAGGCCTGGGCGCGATTGAGCGCGTTCGTTTATACGGACCAACGCCTAACGTGCCCCGGACTCCAACCATCGCGTTCACCGTCGAGGGAATGTCATCGAGTGACGTGGCCGGGAAACTCGCGGCGCAGGGATTGTTCCTGTCTCACGGAGATTTTTATGCAGCCACGGTTACCGAGCGGCTTGGATTAGGAGACGAAGGTTTAGTCCGTGCAGGATGCGCTTGCTACACCACACCGGCGGAAGTCGAACGGCTGATCGAAGCTGTCGATGAAATCTGCTCCTAGCTTCAACGCATTTCGTGTATTTCGTGGATCGTTTTTAAATCCTTAACAAAAGCGATCCACGAAATCACACGAAAATTCATTTAACGGCGTTGACGAAATCTGCCAGCAGACCGTACGCCGTGCTTTGCAAGTTGGGCCGGTGAGACGTAATGGTTAAGCCGGGCATCATGTCCAATTCAAAATGGACTGCCAGCGAAGTGCCTCGCACGTTCGCCAGTGGATCGCCTGGAGCGATCTGCTCCGGTCGCACGGAGGCAGTAAGTTTCCCGGAACTCTCCCTGGCGCGCGCCACCAGTTTATAAGGTTTGCCCTCTGCGCGTGCCGCCTGCACTTTCCGCGGATCAAGGTCCGCAATACCTTCGCGGTTCACGTCAACCGGCGTCATTCGCGCATTCATCAATACATTCGCCAACGCACAGACTTTGACCGTCGCGTCCCACCCTTCTATATCGTCCGATGGATCGGTCTCTGCCACGCCGAGATCCTGGGCCGTCTTAACTCCCTCCGCAAATGATCGACCCGCTTCGATCGTCTCCAGGATCACGTTGGTAGTTGAGCTGAATAATCCGCTGAAGCCGCGCAGCTTTACCGCCGGCAATGCTTCGCGAAACAAAGAAAACACCGGAGCGCTGTCCAGTACGGCAGACTCAAACATAAACCGCTTCCCTGCCGCGTTCGCGAGCGCGGTAAGTTCATGGTAGCCGTAAACCACAGCGCCCTTGTTCGCGGTGATCGCGTGACAACTGGACTGCAATGCGGCCTTCAAATAAGACAGTGCCGGCTCACCTGTTTGATGGTTCAAAGAAGTGGTTTCGAACACGACATCCGCTTGCGCCGCCTGCAGCCAGTCCTTGATGCCTGCTTCGCCAAACGATCGATCTGCAATCGGCGGTTCAGTTACGATTTGCGAAACATCAAAGCCATTGCTGTCTGCCAGCCAGCCAATGCGCCGGCTGGCGATTCCCGTGATGCGCCAATCGATGCCATAAAGATTCTTCAGCTCGTTAGACTTTAAGGCGAGTAGACGCGCCAGCGCGCGTCCGACATTTCCAAAACCGATAAAACACAAGTTATATAGTTGCATCCGATGTTGCGCAGTTATACTTCGCTTCGTGTTATTTCGTGTGATTCGTGGATCGTAATTATCCGGTCGCAGCACGATCCACGAATGACACGAAACAAACTGACCTCAAAACTTGCGTGCGTAGTCTATGAAACAATATCACGACCTGCTGCGATCGATTCTTGAAAATGGTTCTGAGCATGAGGACCGGACCGGCGTCGGGACAATTTCTCATTTCGGTTATCAAACGCGGTTTGATCTGCGCGAAGGTTTTCCGATCGTAACTACCAAGAAAATTCCATTTCGCTGGGTCGCGGAAGAACTGTTCTGGTTCCTCTCCGGCGACACGAATGAAACAAACCTGCGCGCGCGCGGCGTCGACATCTGGGCCGAGTGGGCCGATGAAGAACACACCAGCCGTTTCCAACGTAACGCAGGCGATCTTGGTCCCGTTTACGGGTACCTGTGGCGATCGTTTGGTGGTGACTACCCAAAAAGAAACGGGGTGGACCAAATTGCCAAACTGATCGGCGAGATCAAAAGCAATCCAAACTCGCGCCGGTTGATCGTCACTGGTTGGGACCCCCGACAGGCCGACAACGTGGACCTCCCGCCGTGTCACACTTTGTTTCAGTTCAAGGTTGAAAAAGGTGCGCTATTGCACTGCCAGCTGTACCAACGCTCGGCCGATGCTTTCCTTGGCGTGCCGTTTAACATCAGCTCTTATGCGTTGTTGATGCACCTGGTGGCCCATGTTTGTGGTTTGCGTGCCGGTGATTTTGTTTACACGCTTGGCGATTACCACATTTACAAGAACCACGTAGAACAGGTTGAAGAGTTGTTGTCGCGCGACCCGTTTCCGTTGCCCCAACTTGAGATTAATGAAGAGCCGGGTCCACTCGTCGGATTGGATGGTTTGCTGGCGATGCGTTATGAGAACCTGAAACTGCGCGGCTATCAATCCCACGGTAAGATCGCGGCCGCCGTCGCCGTGTAGAACAGACATTCCTGTCTATTCGCTTTTTAAACATGGACAGACACGAATGTCTGTCCCACTTTTATGATCATCGGAATAGTTGCGGTAGATAGAAACGGCGCTATCGGCAAGGGTGGGAAACTGCCCTGGCATTACTCTGCCGACATGAAGTTCTTCAAGGAGACAACGACCGGCAATGCATGTGTGATGGGACACAAAACGTGGCTGACTTTAAAGAAGCCACTGCCTAACAGGCTGAACATCGTCCTGACGCGCAACGCGGAAGTTGAGCCTCACGAAAATGTTGTGGTGGCGCGTAGTGTCGACCTGGTGCTGGCCATGCAGAAGAAATTGAACGGGGACTTATTCGTTATTGGGGGCGAGCAAGTCTATCGTTCATTTCTGCCACACATTGATCAGTGGTTGGTTACCGAAGTTCCGCTGTTCGTGGAAGGCGCGGACACGTTTATGCCTGAGAACTATCTAGATGGTTTTAAGCAGA
>DATEPF010000332.1:0-2243 GCA_035273325.1 Pyrinomonadaceae bacterium
CGTTTCACATTCCCGGCGACGCTCATTGTAAGCAGAGGTCGCCAACTCATGTTTGACTCCGGTGTTGCACACTACGAGGACCGTATCCTGCAGGTTCACTTCTATCGGAGTTAGTTCAAGAGAGCGACAGTCAATAAACAACGCACGGCCGGCCTCGCCAAAGGTCGCTGTCAACTGATCCATTAATCCTGACCGGGTGCCCACAAAACGATGCTCCGCCGACTGGCATGCGAGCGCAAGTTGCATCAAGTCCACTTCCTGATTTGCACTCTTGAGCAGGGCATAACCGACCGAGACCTCGAGAGCGGCTGACGAAGAAATTCCGGCGCCTATGGGCACGTCGGAAGAAACTGCTAATTGCGCGCCGGATAATTTTGCGCCCTGTTCAACCAGCGCTCGCGCGACCCCGTGCACGTACGATACCCAGTGGTTGGAAGTAACCGGGTCGTGGGTAAGGTCAAACGAAGCATTGTCCTTTAGATCGAATGAGTAGACGACTATGCGCTTGTCTTCGGTAGGAGCTGCAGCCACGAAGGTGCGCCGATCGGCAGCCATCGGCAAAACGAACCCTTCGTTGTAATCCGTGTGTTCGCCGATCAAATTGATCCGGCCGGGCGCGGAAAAGATGCGCGCGTCACGTCCGAATATCTCCTGGAAGGCTTCGCGTAATTCGACCGGGTTAACCATTCGCCTGCCCCTCGCCGAACGCGAGCTCCAGCTTACGATTGATCACCCGCAATTTGATGGAAAACGACTGAAACGGCCGCTCAAAGCACGTCTTCGATCCTGTTGACTTCGACAGACTAATCCTAAATCGTCTCACCGGTGTCCTGAAGATGCTGAATATCCCAAGCCGTCAACTTGCCTTGTGCCAACAACCGCCCGGTCTCGTTAATTTCAAATTCAGTCGATTCGAAATGGTACCAGCCTCTCAATCGAAAGAGCACTCCCGGACTCTTGCCGGCCTCAGCAACAACCAGTTTCTTTCCATTGGGCAATATATAGATACCACCTTCCCGCAATGTCATAACCCCTCCTGGAACTCGGTCCCTACTCGTAACCCAACGCGTCATAACCGCGAGAACGATCTAAAACAAATGCGGACGACGTACTCGCGAAATAACTCTCCACTGCATCGGGAAGCATGCGCATCATGTTAGCGCGCTCGCTCGTCATACCGGTGAACGATGGACGCGCGGCCGTCAGACCCAGCGCGTGACATGGACGCGCTTTGATCAAGGCCGGTGAATAACCCGCGCGCGTCGCTACCATGCGCGCAAACTCTGCCCAACTTACGGCGCCCGAATTAGCCACATGCCAAATCCCGGTTTCATTATCAATCAATAAATCGAGAGTCGTATCCACCAGATCCGGAACGTAAGTAGGTGAGACGGTTAGATTCGAAGCAGCCGGAAACGGCGCGTTACGTTGCAAGGCGTTCAATACCGCGTTGACAAAGTTGGCTTTGTCCCATGGTCCAAAGAAAGCACTGGTTCGAATAACCAATGAGGATGGACACACAGTCATCAAGACGTCTTCCGCTTCCGCTTTGCTGCGGCCGTAGACGTTCAGCGGCGCCACGTGGTCGCTCTCGCTGTACAGTCCACCCTTGCGGCCGTCAAACACCAAGTCCGACGAGAACGAGACGAGCGCGATGTCACGCTCAGCACAGGCCCGCGCCAGATTAGCCGGCCCGGTTACATTCTCCCGCCAACATCTCTCAGGTTCTTTCTCCGCATCGTCAACACGAACGTAACCAGCTGCATTGATGACCGCCCACGGCTGTAATTTATCGAGAAGCTGCTCAACTGACTGCCGATCGGCGATATCCATCTGCCGGCGCGACAAAAGGAAATACGCGAGACCGCGTCGTTCACAGATTCGGCCAAATGCCTGGCCCAAAGTTCCGGTGGCGCCGGTTATGACCAATGGACGCGCGTGGCCGATCTCATTACTGCCGCTCAAACTCGCCGGTACGGGATGTGGCTTAAATGCAACCGGCGGGTAGCAAAGCCGCTGAAGCCTTCGCCACCACCCGGACGAATCCAGCACTGGATGATCAAACTCGCCATCGCGAGCCAACGATTTGATCATCGTGGCCAGTGCGGTCGGGCGTGGTTGCGGCGCCCGCAAGTCGAAGATTCCGCTTTCATAAGAATTCTCGTTTTGTGTTAGCAAAGTGTGCCAGTCAAACGCGCCAAACGCGGACCAAAAAGTAACCGCGCGAACATCCACGTCGTCAT
>DATEPF010000333.1:0-6460 GCA_035273325.1 Pyrinomonadaceae bacterium
CCAGATCAATGGGTTTTTCCTTTAAGCGGTGATGGATAGCGCAGTCACGATGGTCGCCGACCGCGCTTTCCGCTAAGGCCGCACTCAGCACAAAGCCACTATTGCTGCGGTCCACATCATCACTGGCTTTTGGCTTCGCGCCGTCAGTAACAGTCTGTAGGTTTTGCGAGCTCCAGCGCTGTTGTAAGGCCCTGAATCCCAGCGCTGCGACAATAACCAGAGATGCGGCGATGGCAATGTACGAGACTCGCGTCACGAATAAAGATCGAGATTGACGCAACGAGATCTCTCGCAAGTGAGTTTTGAGATTGCCGACAAACTCCTCGTTCACCTGCAAGTCCGGCGCGCCTTGAAATCCCTGCCGCAGTCTGCTGCGCAATTCCCGTCGCGCCGCCAACTCACGGCGGCAGTCCGCACACGACTCAAGGTGTTTGATTATGTCGTGGTTCGTTTCCACCAGGAGCTCATCACTGAGATAGGAGTCAGCTATTTCCCGGAAATCATGACACTTCACTTGATTTCCCTCCTTCCTGTTTCTCAGCCAGCACTCGAGAGGATTTCGTCCCAGCCGCTTTCCCGATGCCCAGGCGGCTGGCAACTGCTGCGAGCTCGGCGCGCAGTATCCTCCGCGCACGATGCAGGCGCGACATCACGGTACCTGCGGGAATCGAAAGCGCCTCGGCGATCTCCTTGTAGGTCATATCCTCAACATCCGAGAGAATCACGACTTCCTGGAACTGCTGCGGCAGGCGCTTGAGTGCGACCAGGATGTCTTCTTCGGTAATGTGCTGCGGAGTTGGTGGCTCGAAGGCGACTGTTTCCGCAATTTGTTCTTCGGTGTCACCAAGAATCCGAAGGCGGCGCTCATTACGTCTTCGTTTGCTTAGTGTGTGATACATGATCTTGACTAACCACGCGCGACAGTTGGTGCCCTTTTCAAAACGATGGTACGACCGTAACGCCTCTACAAATGTTTCCTGTACAAGGTCTTCTGCTTCATCGCGATCTCTCACCGACCACATCGCTATGCGGTATAGGTGGGCATGGTGGGGTAATGCCTCATTCTCAAACGAAGCCCAATCCGCCAAGCGTCGCTTTTCTCTTCCAAGTCTGAACATCAAGCGGAGCGGCGATCTTTACGCCTTGTAAACCTCGATTCCTGATGAACTAATCTCTTAATTCAATCCCACCATGATCGAACGTGCTCGACTTCTAAAAATGTCTCTACTTAAAGCAGTGAAGGCGGCCCGGACAGTGGGCCGCCCACCTTTTGAGCAACGAAAGTCCTGAATTATTCGTTCGCTGCGATACCTATGGAGTATATCTCTCAATCAGCGTACGCTCTGGGCTGGCTGAACCCGAGGGACTCACCTCTATCTCTCCTCCGACACTCCAGGCACTGCCTCCGGTCGTAGTGGCTACTCCTCGCAAAATATGCGAGTTGGGAAAAGCACGCGGATGAGTAACGGTGGTCCAAGCCTGACCGTCCCAGTGGAGAATGATGGGACCAGAGCCAACCACTCCGACCGCCCAGACATCGTTGCTGGCGGCAGCTGAGATTCCAGTCAAATAAGAGTCGGGCCCGCCTCCCTCGTAGCCGTCCGGCGGGTTCGAAGCGCTCGCGGCACGGCAGACCTTTTGTGTCCAGCGGGCGCCATTCCAGTGCCTGATCGTTGCGAACGTCTGGTTGGAAAAGATGCCTTTGCCCCTCCCCACGACCCACACGTCATTGCCGGCACTTCCCGAAACGGCAGCAAGCACCTCGCTGCTCAGGCCTGCGTCTTGTGGAAGTGGAACAGTACTCCATGCGCTGCCGTTCCAATGCATGGAAATGGCCTCTCCGCCGGCAGAGCCCACGGCCCAGATGTCGTTGGTCGATATCGCGGCAATGCCAAAGAGTTGATTAGCAACGCCCAATACGTTGTTGGGAGTAGCCACCTCACTCCAACTGACACCGTCCCAATGCAGGATGAGGGTGTCTATATTTGATTCTGATTGACTGCCGAAGCTGAATCCAACAGCCCACACGTCGTTGGCTGAAAGCGCTGCGACGCCGTGAAGCTCGTTGACCTGGTCATCAGGGTTTGGGCTCGGGACGATCCGCCACTCGGTCCCGTCCCAGTGCTGAATTAGTGTCCGAGCTGGAAAGGAACCATTGTGCGTTACGCCGACAGCCCAGACGTCGTTCGCGGATGTTGCAGAAACCGAATGCAGTACACTTTGAGTATCGTTAGCTGGATTCGGGCTTGGCACAATGTTCCAGGTACCGCCGTCAAAGTGTTGGGCCAAAGGACGTTTAAAATATGGTGGGCCATTCGGATCCTGAGCCCAGCCAACAGCCCACACATCATTTTCGGATACAGCAGCCACACTCAAAAGTTGATTGGTCACCGCGGTCGCGCCACTAATGTTCGGGCTGAAGGTTCTTTGCCAACTGCCGGAGGCCGGCGGCACGATGTCCGGACAACTTGGAAACGTATCGAAACTTCCGCTAGCTGTGACGCATGCCTTCCTAGTGCAACTTGTCACCTTATAAAAGTAGAGTGTTCCTGGTGCGAGTCCGGAAAGCGCAAACTCGTGATAAGTAACCTGGCTTGCCGAGTACATTGTCGGTGCAGAGGCCGGGACCGGATTGGTTGTGCTGTACTGCACAAGAGAATCGGACGCGATGTTGGTGTTCCAGACCACTGCCGCCGATGTGCTGGTTTCGGCGGTGCTGTAGAGCTGGATAATTTTTAGTGTCTTAGGCGGTGTCTTGGGCGCTGAAATAACAGGCGCGACCGAGGCTGGAACCCCCAGCAAGGCTAGGGCGAGTAATACAACGAGGTATTTGTGGATTGATTTATCAGCAAAAGGGAACACGCGCAGAAGACGATGTTCCTTGTTCATCTTTTTCCCCTTTCCCAATGGTCACGTATTTCTGAAGTTAGGGGGAAATGTTAGGGGACGAAGTCCAGCCGTTTAAGACCCGAAACTCCTTCATGGCTCATTCAAACGCGCACTCATGCTCAGACAACGGCCGAGAGTCGTCTTTTAACCTATTAATATCTTCAAACTCATTTTTTATTCCGAGTGGCGAGAAATGCATAATAATTGTCACCTGGACATCACGATACGGTTATGAAGCTGGTCTCTGTTCTTTGGACACAGATTTCGCTTCGGCTTGCGGCCGCATAGTGCGGAAAGGCTCTGCCTTTCCGTCGATGAAGTGATTAAACTTTGGACTGACCAAAAGAACGATCCACGAAATCCACGAAACTCATCGCGCCATGATCTCGCAAAGTTTTGTGCCAATCCTTCTTTGATCCCGCACAACATCTTATCCAATCGCTTCACCGCCAAGCGTAGCGACCGTTCCGTCTTGAGCAGGTCTGACCAGAGATCACCCACGTTTGCTACGCGCTCGGCCAATGGCGTTCGCGGTTCAGGCCCGAAGGGCAGGCAGTAAATAGCCGCGCCCGTAAGGGCGTGGTGGTCGTTAAGAAGAATGCGTAGCGCCGAAGGTGCGACAGTTGTTGTCCAGTGAACTGCCGGAGTGTGAGGCTCTAAAAGCGCTAACGGCGCGACATGTAATAGCGTGGGTCAACGGCCCAGGTTGAAGACACCGTTATCATTGGAAAAGCGCTGAAGGCGCGCGATGCATTGCGCGCCTTCAGCGCTTCACAGTCTTATTAATTGTCTAACCCAGGGCGTTGCCCTGGGCTATTTTATGCCGCGCCTTCAGCGCGAAGAACCCACACGCTACCGCGGTGTGGTACTGACCTCATGACCCTCGGCTGCCCCTCGTAATACTGACTTCATAACCGGCGGCGGCCCCCTCGTGATACTGACTTCATAACCGGCGGCGGCCCCCTCGTGGTAGTGACGTCATGACTCGAACTAGGCGCTTTTCACTTCATTGGCAGCCGGTTGGTAATGAAATCCGCGACGCGGCTGGCGGCGGGTGGGTCTGTGTTGGCCAGGACCGCGATGACGTAGCCGGGCGCGGGGCAGATTTTGAGTTCGCCATTCATTCCGGGGGCGCCGCCGCCGTGGCCAAAACAACGCGTGCCATTAATCATCTGGTCCATGAAACCATAAGCGTACTTGCTTCCCATCGGTGTATCGACTTTCCCGGTCGTCAACATCTCCGTGTGTTGCGCATTGAGCAGCTTGTGTTTTTGCAGCGCGTTCGCAAACTTCAATAAATCTTCCACTGTAGAGTAGCCGCCGCCGGCGGAGCTGCCGCGGTAAGGCAGTGTGTCAGTGTTCGCGCGCAGGCCGCCACCGCCCATAAATCTTGTGTAGCCCATACTTCGATCGGCCACCATTTGATCTTCCGGTTCGGAAGCAGTTGCGGTCATTCCTGCCGGTTTATAGATGTGATCACGCACATAGTCGTAATAACTTTTACCGCTGACTTTTTCGATCAACACACCGAGCAGCATAAAGCCGTAATTGCTGTAAGCCCATTTGCTCCCTGGCTCGTATGCGGGCCCACGGTTGCCGTAAAGCTTCACATAATCCTGCAGAGTCTTTAGCTCGAGACGGTTCTTTTCGAACTCAGGACCGAAGATGTCGCCCGTGCCTCCGGTGTGCGACAGCAATTGTTCGATCGTTACCTTAGAAGCAAGGTCCTTGTTCGGGTAGTCAGTCAGGTATTTGCCAAAGGGAGATTTCAGATCGAGTTTGCCGCTCTCCACGAGTTGGAGTATGCCGACGGCGGTGAACATTTTGTTCATAGAACCGATTCGAAAGCGCGTCTTCAAAGTGTTGGGAGTTTTCTTTTCGCGATCTGAAAAACCATACGCCTGGGCAAAAACCGGCTTGCCGTCTTTCGCGACCAGGGCTGCACCGGAAAAACGATCAGCGGCAACCGCGTCATCCAGATTCTTTTTCAGAACGTTGATTAGTTCGCTTTCCGCTAAGTGAGGAAGGGCAAACTCCGCCGGTCGCGGCACAATTTGCAGGGCGAGTTTAGTAATCTGGTGTGGCTCAGCGGCGTCCACGTCAATATAGAAACGTACAAACTGATCCGAAGCGCGTTCCTGAACCAGCGCTACCATTTTCGCGGGCGCTGACTCCTCGACTTTCCTGATGTCCAATCCGCCGGACAACCCGCGCACCTGAATGTCGCGATCAGCGCGGTCAACCCGGCTCGGAGCATGCTGCCGCAGGAACTCTTTGTATTTCTCGGCATCGCCCGCATTGAAGGCTGCCAACCAGGCTGTTGCCTGTTTGCCGGCAGGCGTATCCGGAAACTGTGTTTGAGCAAAGCAGGCCGGAGCGACTAAAAACAGAAGAGCGATAGCTAAAAGTGGTTTCATGATTGGATGATGAAGTTTCAAAGTTAATTCGAACTGGATTGAAACGCTGGAACCCTGCGGAGAGTTCCAAAACAATCAAAATCGATCCACGAAATACACGGATTACACGAATGGCGGCTTTGCCGCGGCCGGTGCGGTAAGGCTACGCCTTACCGGTCACTCCGCTCTCCTTTTTGCGGCGAGGCTGAGCCTCGCCGCAATTCTTTTCCGATGAGCGACGGAAAGGCAGAGCCTTTCCGCACCGGTTGCGGCAAAGCCGCCGTGCCCAATCAAACCGATTGTCAGGCGAGCGTCATTCTGTTAAAAATCTGTCCCAACATCAGCAATATCATTCCATTTGCCCAGGCCAAGGAAAACTTAATGAAAAAATGTCTCGCCCTCGCACTTGTATGTCTTGCTCTCGCCGTTTCCGCGGTGCAAACAGCTCGCAGTCAGTCTGCGGATCAACCTACCCTGCAAAAGGACAGCCTCCAAGTTACGGCTTGGACTCGTAACGTCTACAAGGAAAACTACGACGTCTGGAGTTGGGTGCCGAAGTTTGAGTTCCGCGTCAACGGGCCCATCGCCAGCGGCAGCCAGCTTTTCGTGGAGGTGCAACAACCTGGCGGCAGCGCGCCGTGGCTTTCGTTTGACTGCGACACCGGGGAAATTCAGAAGGGTTACTGGTGGAAGACCGAGTGCGGCGGCCGGCAAATCGAAGACAAGAGCATCACAGCCGTTGGCCCCGTCAACTTCTCCATCAAGATGCGAAACGAGCTGGCGGGGGGCAACACAACGCTCTTCACCGGCAAGATGAAGGTGGCTAAGACACTCTCGAACGAGCATCGACCAAAGGCGGTAAACAAGTTCGTTTATTACGTGGACCACGACTGGAACCTGCCGATTGGCTACATTTGGTACACGCCGGACAGCGTGTATGCATGGGAGTACCCAACGTTCAACATCGGCTTTTGGGTGCGCGGCGACGCGTACAAGCTCGACCCGCACCTCTTCTATAAAGGACAGGAAATCGGCCGGCTATTCATGGACGGGATGCAGGTTGGCAAGGGCGGTTGCAATACCCCGGTGGAGAACAACACCACGCACTCTGTGAATGACGGCATGCCGCAGAAGGCGAAGTGGGCACGCGTCGAGTGCAGCTTCCCCGTCGTCAA
>DATEPF010000334.1:0-4292 GCA_035273325.1 Pyrinomonadaceae bacterium
TATTGAGCGTAAAAACGATCGACGAATTAATTACCGGTCGGCGGCTGCGCGAGACTGTACACCGAATCAGTTGAAACAATCGCCAGATCCCCGGTTGGTCCGAGCGCCAACCCGACAAGATTTATTCCTCCTACGAACAACTCCGCGTCCTGCCCGTCTGGCGTAATTCGAATTATGCCCCGCCGCCCGCGCAGAGACGCGGCAACCAGAAGCGCTCCGCTCCGATCAAAGGCGAGTCCTTGAGGCCGTCCCAAACCGCGATAGAAACTGCTCACCTCGCCTTTCGCATCAATCCTCATCACCGAGTCAAAACTTCCCACCGTGGGGCCAGTGACGTAGAGGGCCTGATCCGGACCAATCGCCAGGTGATATGCAGAAACCGATGGCTCCAGTTGGGCCCAAATTGTTTCTTCTCCGATACGATTGATTTTGTAGATCGTGCCTGTGCGGTCGCCGACGTACATCGTATCTTCGTCGTCAATTGCGATGCCCGTTGCCACTCCCAGGTTACGCGCAAATGGAACTGCTTCTTTGAAAGGCGTGACACGATAGACGTTGCCGTCCATGCGACTGGTCACAAACATCTGTCCGGAACTATCAAACGCAATGCCCGTTGGATTCGCGATATCGCCGGAGAACTCGTGGATGTCGCCACTCGGATCGATCCGAAACATCGTCACAGCCAGATGTTCGCCGCGTGGGCCTGAACGAGTAACAAACAACGCTCCGTCGTCCGGATCAAAAGCCGGGTTAGCTACCGGGTGAAGGTCTTCAGCCAGGCGGCGTCCGATCGTGATTACTGCAGGATCCGTCTTCTCACCGGCAGATTCCAGCCGGACTTCCACGCGTCCGGCAACTCGGCCCTCCGGCACGACCGCGAGGACGCGTCTCGGCGACAACGCAACGATTGGCGCGCGGTCCTCACCAAACCAAACTCTGCAGGAGGTTGGATTAGAGGTGTCGAAGTTGGCACAGTCGATGGCGATCTCGCCGCCGGCGAGCCCAAATTGTGGATCGATTCTGAGAATTTCGCCTGCGTTACTCATGTAGTTCTGTCTGTAGGTCTACGATTACGCGTTGATGCAAACCGTTCATCATACGACTGAGTCGAGGCAGTGTCTAACGTGTGGATTAATGCGACGTTCGTGTGATTCGTGGATCGTTTTTTACGCTGGACAGCTGCGATCCAAGAAACCCACTAAATAACACTATGGTATAATTCGTCATTCACGAAGCTGAGAGACGCGGGGCCGGGAGTTTCGGCTTTTCTTGCGAAGGCTTCAAGACATCCTAATGCTCAAGAGACCAAGCGAGACCAACTCGCAGGGCAACATCGAAGGTTCTCGAACAGCGTCGGCCACCCACTGCTCGCTACAATCCTCCTGTAATCCCCGCACAGCATTAATAACAACGGCCTACTTCGACGGTCGTCTTCTCGAACGGAGGACGTTATTAAAGACGTTTTAGGTAACACTGCGGGTCTGAAAACAAATCAGGTCCGGCGAATAACGAAACTTTACACGAGACGTATTCCGCCTCAACAGATCGTCACGCCGGAGTTCGCGCGGCAACTGGCCGAGCTGTCTCACGAAACGAGACGACAGATAGGCGCCTTGATCGACCGCAGCGGCCACGTGGAATACGTCATGGTGGGTGACAATCGTCGCATTGAGCTGCCGGATTTCAAGCGCGTACGCGTAGCAGTTGATAGATTTCGCGGCTTACGGTTCGTGCATACGCACCTTCGCGGTGAAGCGCTGACCCAGGACGATTTAACGGACTTAGCACTGCTACGGCTCGACCTGATTGCAGCAATCGATGTAAATCCCAACGACGGTTTGCCTGGCGTGGTTAACGCAGCCCACTTGTTGCCGTTGGCCGCGACGGACGTGGAGCACAACAATACTCCGTACGCATTTTTGCCTCCCAAAGTGGTTTCGCAAATAGACGTTGATTTTCTATCGTTGATTGAATCGCTGGAAGATGAAATGGCGCGAAACCGTCATGCAGCGAGACGCGATGGAACAAAGGACCGGGCGATCCTGGTTGGCGTGAACACTGGTCCAATGGTCGACGCAGAGGAATCGATGGCCGAGCTTCAGGAGTTGGCCAGTTCCGCAGGAATGGTGGTCCAGGACACGGTGCTGCAGCGACGGCAGCAGATCGATTCGAAGACCGTGCTCGGCAAAGGAAAGCTGGATGAACTTCTAATCCGGTCCCTGCAACTGGGAGCGGACATGCTGGTGTTTGATCGCGAATTGACGCCGGCGCAGGTGCGTTCGCTGTCCGAAGCGACTGATCTGAAGATCATCGATCGCTCTCAACTAATACTGGATATCTTCGCGCAACGCGCCCAGTCCAGTGAAGGCAAAATCCAGGTCGAGCTGGCCCAATTAAAGTATTTGCTGCCCAGATTAATTGCCGGACAGGATTCCGCCTTTTCGAGGTTGGCAGGCGGCATCGGCGGCCGCGGCCCTGGTGAAACCAAACTGGAAATGGATCGTAGACGTGTCCGCGACCGCATTAATAGACTGGAAAAAGAGATCGAATCCCAGCGCCACCGTCGCCAGGAACGACGTAAAGTTCGCACTCGAAACGAACTCCCGGTGATCTCGATTGTTGGTTACACGAATGCCGGAAAATCCACGCTGCTAAACGCCCTCACAAACAGCGACGTGCGCGCCGAACAGCGCATGTTTGCCACCCTGGATCCGACCTCGCGACGTTTGCGCTTGCCGCGCGAGCAGGAAGTAATCATCAATGATACTGTTGGTTTCATACGCGACTTACCGCCGGGGCTATTATCGGCATTTCGCGCTACCCTGGAAGAAATCGGCGACAGTCGATTGCTCATTCATTTAGTCGATATCTCAAATCCGCGTTGGAGCCAACAGACTCAGTCTGTTGAACGCATTCTGCAGGAATTGAACTTCGCGCAAATCCCAACCATCATTGCGCTGAATAAGGCGGACATGGTAACGGCCGATGAAGTTGAGGCAACTCTGCGACAACTTCAGCAGGCCGGCGCGCGGGAAGTTGTGGCGCTGTCGGCCATCGAACGAGCTACCCTGAAACCGCTTTTGGACAAGATCGGTGAGATGCTTTCACGAGATCTAAATGTTAGCAATTCCGGCGACGAGGCAGCGCGTCTTTCGCGTATCGCCTGATCAAACACCAGATGGCAATTAGACCCCGTTTCACAACCCCATTTAGTCGCGCGCGTGACGCAATCGTTGGAGTGCTGCTCAGGCCTCTGCATGTTTTGCAACCGCGAACGCTGTTCCTAATCGGGTTTGGTTTGCTGGTGGTGCTGACGGTCCCGTTACTGCTCGGTACTTTCTCTTCCGGCTCAGCTCAGGAATACAAAGAGGGCGAAGTCGTTCGCGAAAGTGTAGTGGCTCGGACGGACAGCACCGGTATCGACATTGCGGAAACGGAACGCCGGAGAAATGCAGCTCGCGAATCAACCCGGCCGGTGTTCAACTTCGACTCGACACGCGGCGCGACGTCTGCCCGAAGTTTCCGCGCGGCCTGGGAAGACTTACAACAACAATCAGAAACAGCACCATCGCAGGTCCAAACGTGGAGCGGCGAAGGGGGAAGCGCCGTAGCGCGCGCTATCGCAGCCCATAACTTCAGCCAGGATGAACTCGATCGTTTGGCGCGAATGATCCGCGACATCTCCGACAAGTACATCTATGACGACGCTGATGGCGAACGGCTCACGCGCGAAATTGTGCTGGTCGACGTGCGTAATCCTTCCGGCCACATGATCATGCCGGGGCCTCGGACCCGGATGATGTCACTGTCAGAAGCGCGGCGGGAACTCGAGTTGCGCATCCTTAGTCTCCCGGGCTGGAGCCAGGAGCATAAAGCTGCACTGGTATCGGCCATTCTTCCTTTGGTCCGCCCGAATGTAGTCCTTGACCAGACGGCTACTGCCACGGCGCGCGAAACCGAAGCCAACAAAATTCCTAACGTTACGATCTCACTCAAACGTAACCAGAAGATCGCCTGCGAGGGCGACATAGTCACGCCTAACATGCTGGCTCAGTTTGCAGCTATGAAGACGACCGGGCAGGAAGGTCGCCCATGGCACCACTTAATCGGTTTGCTGTTGATAGTGTTCGCCGTGTACTGGGCGGTGTGGAAGTTCACAGAACATCGCAGTAAAGCGACGGCTCTGTCCCTTTCTCGCAACCGCGCCTTCGCTTTGGTGGGCTCAGCGATCGTCGTCCAGACGGTCTTGATGCGGGTAGGTTTCACGCTCAGTGACGCGATCGCCGGCCGCA
>DATEPF010000335.1:0-12561 GCA_035273325.1 Pyrinomonadaceae bacterium
ACCGGAGTGGGAATATCAGAAGTGTAGGCCTCGCCAAACATAAGCATGACCAGACGGTAAGGAGGTCCAGTCGGATCGTACATAGGCGGTGTATAAATCGTCAGCGATCTCTCATTCCCGAGAATCTTGCTGGCGAACGTAACGTTCTTAAGCTCACCGGTCGGGATTCCTTTACGCGGCTGAATCCACTCTTGAGGTGGCGCATTCGGAAGCTCAGCGAGGGAATCAGAAGTTGGACCACTAACGTGTCGGGGGTTCAGCGGGTCAGGCTGAAACCCGGACGCGCGCTTTGCACTATCTTTTTCTTCTTCCGAAGGAACAAGCGAATCGTTCACTGAGAAGCGGTAAGTGAAACGCGCGTCACTGCGCACACGGTACGTCCGATACCAGACGTCAGTGCCTGGAAGCCGAGTAAGCAGGTTGTCCTGCAATACGGTCTTACTGTAGCTCGAGTTCGACAGGCCGGAAATCAGCAGGACGTTACTGACTGGCGATTTCGCTCTCCAGAGGAATGTTACGAGGTGGTGGTCCCGATCTGATTGGACCGGTTCGATTAGCGGCGTACCGCTCATTGCAACTTTCGTCCAGAACTCCTCGACCGCCCGTTTGTTTCCGGCACGAACTCTCTCAGCGAGTTTAGTTATTTGCGGACTTTGTAACGTGGGTTGGGCGAGCGGTTCAGGCGGAGCCAAACAGAGAGCTGCGAGAAAAAGTGGTGCGAGGCTAAACCACGTGCGGGAGCGCCGACAAGATTGCCTGTTCCTATTTGTCATTCTTACAACATCGGAATCAATCGGATATTTGTTCTACTCAGACGCCAGAGCCGCAAAATGCGTTGGCTCACAGATGGAACAGGAAATTAATTGGAAACTCAGCCCGAAGGGCTTTAAGAGAGTAGCCGGGGTCGAAGCGAAGCGCAGACTCCCGGGTCATGCGGCCCATGTAGACGACCCTGCAAGGGTCGCAGAATTCTTCTGACACCCCTTCAGGGTGCAAATCCATGCTTTGCTAATTCCGGGGGTCTTCGCTGCGCTGCGACGCCCGGCTACTTTCTGCTAGCCCTTCGGGCTGAAAGAAGTTTGCGTCACCTTCCTGTTATTTCATGTAATTCATGGATCGTTTTTGGGCGGCATAAAATACAATTCACGAATTACACTAAACACACGAAATAGCACGGAGGGTGCCATACCATTCTGGTGTAATCATGAGGCCCAAAATGAGATTTCCAATGCAATGTCTGATCAGTGCCGGCATGGCTCTAGTCTTGTCCTGGTCCAACGGAGCGTTTCCGCTTTCCCTTCAAAAACAACAACCGGCACGCGCTCATGGTCCAACTGAGGCCCGCGAGCTGGAGCAATTTCTCGACAAGATCTTCACAGAGGAGATGCAGAAGGAGCATATTCCCGGAGCAGCTATCGTCTTCGTAAAGGACGGCGCCGTACTTTTTTCCAAGGGGTATGGATTTGTGGATTTGGAACGCACCAAACCCGTTTCCCCAGAGCGCACCATCTTTCGCATTGGATCCATTAGCAAGGTCTTTACCGCGACAGCAGTTGTGCAGTTGGCTGATCGCGGTAAGCTTAATCTTCAACAGGACGTTAACCGGTACCTCAAGAGAGTTAAGGTGCCGACAACCTATCCACAGCCGATCACTGCGGCGCACTTACTCAGCCATACTGCTGGACTTGATGAAATTCGCCCCGGTACACAGGCGGCCACCTCAGAAGGTGTGTTGACTCTTCCAGCTTTCCTGCAAACGCGACTCACGCGAATAAGGCCACCCGGTGAAGTTATTGCCTATTCAACTTACGGAATCACCCTCGCTGGTGAGTTGATCGAAGAAGTGTCAGGGATGTCCTTCGAGTCCTATCTAAAGACGAATATCTGGCAACCGTTGCGAATGGATCGCACCAGCATCACGGTACCCGAACCCCTGGCAGGTGATCTGGCAGTTGGTTACGAATATCTGGAAGGAGTTAACCAGCCACAACCGTACGAGTGGTATCACACCACGCCCGCGTCATCCATCAACAGCACAGCGCTCGACATGTCGAAGTTTATGCTGATGCATCTCGCAAAGCGCGGCACCACTAAACGCGTGCTGAGCGAACGAGCGATGCGCGACATGCATAGCAGACATGCCAGGGGGCATCCACAACTACCCGGTGTTGCTTACGGTTTTTTTGAAGACGACTACCAGGGCCTGAGAATCTTGGAACACGGAGGCAACATGGCGGGTTTCAGTTCCCAACTAGTTCTCCTGCCGGAAGTGAATGCGGGGTTCTTCATGGTGAATCATCATGAGAACAGCAACTTACGCGATACCGTGAAGTGGGCCATCCTGGAACGTTACTACTCAAATCCGGCCCACATCAAAGCCCCGGTCGCGAGAGACGAGAAACAGGCGCGTGGTCCAATGTTCGCCGGTACCTACCGATGGAATGTCTTTTGTCATACCTGCCCTCCGCGCGCGTCTGGTCCAGTTCTCAAAGTAACAAGCAATGAAGATGGTACTTTGAAACTAAGCAATAGCGCTCATCGCTGGATTGAGGTGGAACCAATGTTATTCGTACGGCATGATGGCAAGGCGAAGATCGCTTTCCAGAACGATAAATCCGGCAAAGTGAAATTTCTGTACTCGGGCGGGTTCTGGGTATTCGAACGTACTGAATAAGATGGTTCGTGTAATTCGTGTTCTTCGTGGATCGTTTTTTGGGTTGCATAAAATACGATCCACGAATTACACGAAACCAGTGTCCACGTTCTATCCAACATGAAACATACAAACCGATTACTAACCCGCTTCATCGGATTTGGCGCTTTGCTGTGCCTCATTTTCTGCCCACCAGCTCTTGGAGCCGGCGCACACTTCAGCTCCGGCAAGAGCGCGCTCGCCATTCCCTTTGAACTCGACAATAACCACATCTATGTTCGGGTCAGCGTAAACGGTTCGCGACCACTTTCGTTCATCCTCGATACAGGTGCTCACTCAATCATCGACGAAAGCGAGGCCCGCGCAATCGGGTTGAAGCTAAAATTGATCGGGCAAGCGGGAGGACTTGGTGCTAGTCAGCCAGATGTTTATCTGGTGGCGCAGAAGGTGTCTTTCAGCTTACCTGGTGTTGCGTTTTCCCCTCAGAGGCTCGTGGCACTCTCGCTCGACGCCGTGGAGTCTTGTATCAATGAGTTCAACGTAGATGAAGAGGGTCGTAATCTTCCATCTGACAAAAGCCAGCAAGTAGCCAGGCGTGAAGTGGATGGGATACTCGGTAAGCAGTTTTTCGATCAGTTTGTTGTGGAAATTGACTATGCGCGGCGAGTTCTTAATGTACATGGTCCATCAAGCTATAAATACGCGGGAGCCGGAAAAGAAATCCCGCTTGAGATGGGCGAGCAACAAATATTCGCGCAAGCTCAGATCAAAGCGCCGGGGCGCGCGCCCCTGACCGGCCGTTTTATGCTCGATACAGGAAGCGCGATGGCTGTGAGCCTGATGAAGCCGTTCATTGATAAGCACAATCTCTTACCTTCGACCGACGGGATGACATCACTTCCGGTGTGCGGACTTGGCGGGCATGCAAAGGAGCGATCCTGGCTGGGCACCTTAGAAGCGTTGCAGCTTGGCGCGTTTAAGATAGACGGCCCGGTGACGGAGTTTCGTTTGTCTGAGCCCCACATCGATGTCGACGGGTTTATCGGCGGCGCGGTGTTTCGTCGCTTCAAAGTGATCTTCGACTACTCGCGGCGGCGGATGATTTTAGAGCCGAGATGAAACTTTCGTGTAATTCGTATATTTCGTGGATCGTTCTTTAGCTGCATAAAACGCGATCCACGAATTACACGAAACACACCAAAGGCGTCGTAATACGTCTTCGCGTCGCGCCGGTGGAAATTTCATTCGTCGCTCACGCGACGTGACCTGGATTGCCGCCTGGATTGCCGGTTAACGTTTAATTCCTCCTCGCAGTCACGCGCTAAGTGAACCCGTAAGTTATATCGGGCAGACGGAAAAGCTATGAGCCGAATTTCGTAATCACCGGTACTGGGCGCCACGCCGCTCCAGCTGTTTTCGGATAAATCGCGTCCAAACCTTTTTTCTGTTCCTGCCAGAACGGTATCGAACGAGAATTTGGAGTGCTCGCTTTCGTTTTCGACGTGCACGTGAAGGTTCGCACCTTTCTTCACTTGCACAATGTAACTGTCGACATAAGTTCCACCCACGGTATTACTGACTTGTAATGGAAGCGTAACGTGATGGACTCTCTTTGTTGCGAGCGGTTCATCCTGCGCCACCAGAGTCGCCGTAAATATCAGCAGTCCTGTGAACATTAAAGTTAACCGTTTCATTCCCTTTAGCCTCACTTCCGAAATTATATTTGGGGTGTTTTGGATCCTTATCAGGAGTCCAGGGAACCACTGCGTGGGGTAGCTCAATCAGATGAAGGCGTCGGAGCGGCCTGTTGGTCCTCTTCAGCTTCGTCGACTAGAACAAGCTAATCATCGGGTCCAGGCATGACAATATAATCTGTGCCTGGTGTTTTCGTTTTCAATGCTGCAAACGTTATCACTTTTGTGCGCGTGTGTTCTGCGCGTTTTTGACATTCAATCTATCTTTTTGGGCACAGTTTTCTTTCCTTTTTCTTTCAAATGACGCGTTGTTGTTTTCGTTAACGAAACTAGAGTTGTTTTCGCGACCAAAGCAATCCACCAGATCCGCTTCGATCGACGCGTTTGCGCAGGCTGAACAAGCAGAACCGGGAGCGGAGCGACTGGGTCTTAAATAACACTCAACCGGGTCCACGTGGCCTTGATTCGCATTCAATGCGGACCCGGTCGCTGCGCTGCGCTTCGCTCCCGGTTCTGCTTTCTTTGACCTCCGGCAATTTTCTGTCCGAGCAGATTGACCAAGCCATCGGCGAACAGTCTGCGCCAACTTAAACCGTCGTGGCCGCCGACGAACTGCTGATAGTGGACCTGATATCCCTTTGCCAGTAACACATCACGCAAGTGACGCGTGCCTTCCAGGATCTCGCCGCCACCACCGTTCCTGTCGTATTCAAATGTTCCCGCCGCGAGATAGAAACGTATTGGCAGTTTGGGTCTCGCGAGGAATTCTTTAACCAGGAAATTGCCTTCCGTCGTAGTGTCTCGGTTACCGTCACCACCGCGGCCATTAGACTCTGGACAGCGCGAACCGCAGATGCCACCGTTGTGTTCAAACGACCACCAAAATGCGCCGGATAAACTGATCACGTTGCCAAAAACCTCTGGGTGACGTAGCGCGACAAATGGTCCAGCAAGTCCGCCAGCGCTATAGCCGGACAGAACGGTTTGCTTCGGATCTTTCGTCACGTTGTAATGAGATCGAATCCACGGCACCAGTTCCTTTGCCATAAAATCAGCAAACTCATTGCTGGCTACGAGATCTACAAGACGCCGGCGCGGAACGTTCTCAACAAAGACTGCTACGGTCGGAGGAATTTTGTAAGTGGCAATGAGATTATCTAGCGTGCTTACCTGGTATTGATCATCTGACAGGTCCTCGCCGTCGAACAAAATCAACAGCGCATTGGGTGGACCATCTGCCTTGTAATTCGCCGGCGTGTAGACGGAAAACGGTCGATCAATTTTCTGAATGTTGCTCTTGATGGTTTGTTTCTCGACGCGTCCTTCGGGCATGCCAGGTATGATCACGCCCCAGGGTCGCCGCTCGGCCCCGGGTAACTGCGCCACGCTGTCACAGTTGAACTTGCTGGTGTTTGGAGGACAAGCTGACAAGGGATGTTTATTGAAGGGGTCGGCCTGCCTGGTAGCAGCGCGTTGTGCGGCCCGCGGACCTTCAAACGTCAATGGATCGTTCGGCGAAAGTTGGTAGACGAAACGAGCGCCGCTGGGGAGCTTTACGGTCAAATACCAGACGTCTGAGTTCGCGATCCGATGCATGGAATAGTTGGCCGGTGGCCCAACCCCCAGATAAGAACCTCTCACAAAAACATTTCGCGTATCGTGTTTGCCACGCCATAGAAAAGTTACCAGTTGATACTTACCGTCTGAACCAAATGGCTCGCTGAGCGGCGTGCCCTCCTCCTTCACCTGTTTCCAGAAGCTCTCTGTGTCCGTTCGGCCTGAGTTGATCTGATCGCGGAGAGCCTGTATCCGCTTGGTCGGATAAGGATCGGTCCAGGGCTCCGGTTTGAGTCGCTCATCGAGCGAGATGACGCCACCGATGGCCAATTCATAGCTGGCTGTTTGGTCGCCCGGATTTTCAATCTTGAACGAATACGACCCCCCGCCTTCGGCTGCGAAAGGGAACGAAGGTTTTCCCTCACCGGCTGTTCCTCTAGCGCCGCGAGCAATCGTTCCGTCCGGGTTTAGGAGAAAGAAGTTGATCTTACCCTTGTAGGCAATAGTGACGTTGAGATAGTCACCGTCCTTGAGGGAAATAGAGAAGAGATCGGTCTTGCCGGGTTCGATGGTCCGGGCAACGGTCTGATTTGGCGAGATTTTTTCTTGCGCAATGACTTCCTGCGCCGGAAAGAGAAGGAAACAAAGTGCCAGCAGGCCGATGCTCAGGTGCGACCGGACGTTGTGTTTTTGTAGATTTGACATAAGTTGTACCGCAGGCCCAGCAACGCAGAACCGGGAGCGGAGCGTCCGGGTCCACGTTGGATAACATTCAACGTCCGTTTGTGGCATTCACGTCGGACCCGGTCGCTGCGCTCCCGGTTCTGCTGTCTAACGTCTTGTTGGACGCTTCCGAACTTGTGTCGTGGTCCAGTCGACCACCGTTTCGAAGAAGCCTGGTGGGAATCGTTTGAGGCGCACCCACTCGTTGGGATTATCGGGCGGAACTTCCATCAGGTTGTGACTTCCGTTTGGGTAAACCTTAACCGTGTAATCCCGGCGTCCCGCCTGATCCAGGATTTGTTTGATCGCACTTACCTGCGCTTTGACACCATCAGGCGAATCGAGTTCACCGAATATTGCCAGCAGGGGAGGGGAAGCGCGCAACGCCGGCGCCGGATCGTAGACATAAGAGCGGCGCATGTGAGTCCAGAAAGGATCGTCGGGCTTCTCCGCACCATAAACATCTATGCCCCGGTGACGAAACCATTTTTTGTCTTTGGCTATGGCGCGAGCTTTGGTGTATTCGTCCCACTTGTCGGCTGATCCAATGATCTCGTTCTTTAGTCTTTGCCACGCGAGCGCTTCTTTCACCTCATCCGCGGTATAGCCGGCTTTTATCAACTCGAACTCAGTATCAAACAACTCCGTGTCAGCTGGTGACAGGCCACCGCCTGACAAAGCGACTGCGAAAGCGGCCTCGGGCAAACGCGAAGCGGCCAGGGGAGCAATCCACCCGCCCTGACTTTGGCCCCAGAAGCCGATCTGATTTGCCGCAATGTCGGTTCGGGCCTGTAGAAATTTTGCTGCTGCGACCGCATCATCCGCCAGGTCCTGGAAGCTAGCCTCGCGCCAGTTACCGCTCGATTTGCCTACGCCTCTCTTGTCATAAGCGAGGACGGCAAACCCCCGTGCGGCGTAGAGGTATCCGAGGCCCCAATACATTTCGCGTGATTGTGCGCCACTGCCATGGACAAACACGAGGGCGGGACGTTTTCCTTTAGCCGCGGGAAGTAACAGGGTGCCCGCCAACGTGACATCACGATTCTTGAATGTCACCTCTTCGTGGCGGATCGGAACACGTGTAGCCGTCACTCCAGACTTGCGGCCCTTATGGTCCAAGTCGACAACGTGAACGCCGGATGGGTGACTCGCGCTGATGCGGTTCGGCGCAGTACCCCGACGACGGTTCGGGGCAGTACCCCGACCGTCAGGGAGGGGGCTACGAACAGCCGTCCCCTCCCTTACGGTCGGCCCACTGCCCCGAACCGTCGTCGGCCCACTGCCGAGCACGTAGTCGCGAAAAGTAAGTGTTTGCCGCGTTGGAGAAGCGACGTATAAAGCTGGTCCGCCAGTGAATTGAACTTCTGATCGTGGAAAGATGGTGCGCGCCTGGCCGGACTTCACATCGGTGACCCACAGGGTGTCTTGAGTGTTGGGAAATCTATCTATCACTATGTGGTCGCCGTTGCGAAAGCGATACGCGCCGACGTAGCGCGCCAAAATTTCCGGTGCGACCTTTACGGTGCGCAACAAACGAAACGGAGCCTTGATGCCCGGCACCTCGGCCTCTCCTTCGATTACATCGCCGGCGAGAGTTCCCGTCATCACGAGTTTGATCGCGCTCACCTCCAACCGGACGCGAGAACCTTCGAGTTGGACTGTGGACAATTTTGCCTTGAGTGGACTTACCATCTCGCCTGCATTTTCAGTAAGACTGACACGCAGGAACTGTGACCCACTGGGCGGCTCGCTGTTGCCAACCCATTCGCCAGTCAAGCCAGTGGCCGGTTGCTGAGCATGACTCGACAAGACGCTCGCGACAATAAAACTCGTCAAAAGCAAACCCTGGAGGATGAGTCTGAGCATGATGTGATTTATTCCTCCGGCTGAGGAATTTCGAACCGTTACACCGTTGAGGTGTGGATGATACATCCAAGTCGCATCGGTCGGCCATCCGGTTTTTCGTTATTCGTGTAGTTCGTGGATTGTTTTTTGGGCGGCAGAAATACGATCCACGAAACACACGAAATAACAGCAAGGTGTTAACGCCGTGGTAGTGTTCGCCGCACTCAGCGCCAACGGCGCGTAATGTAAAAGCCTGGGCCAATGGCCCAGGTTAATCGTGGATTGCGCTCAGAGCGCTGAAGGCGCGGAATAAATGTGGGAGTGCAGCAAAGAAAGATTTTATTTCGCGCCTTCAGCGCTTAGAGATAGCCGGCAGGTTACCTGGGGCGTTGCCCCAGACTGTTACATTGCGCACCGTTGGTGCTCCAAGCCCCGCTCCTAAACGTTTTACCCGACACTCGCAGCCAGTGGAAAACCTCGCCGGATTAAGCACAGAGATTTCGTGCGTAACTCGGCGAGGTTTTTCGTAACTGATTGCGGTCGTCGCTGACGAAAGCTCGCAAACTTTTCAGGACTACTTGGTTGGGCTGACTACTGTAACTGTGCCCCCGAAGTTCAGATCGTTGTCGTGCAAAGCTGCATAAAGAACTGCAGCAACCGCACCGCCAACCGCGAGCAGAAGCACCGCTAGCGCACCGCCGCTCAGGTCGTCATCATCATCGTCGGTTTGTGGAACGGTGTTAACGCTTTCCCCAGCCGCTACGTGCTTGATAGTACCACCGACATGCAGTTGCGCGATGCCGGCATCTGTTGTTAGAGAAGTTGCTCCGTTAACAACGGCTACGGTAACTGAAGTTGCCTGGCTGCCATCAAGGACGATAACTCCATCTGTGGTTACGAAGTTGACAGAGGTGCCAGCGATGGTCGAGATATGTGCCATGCCATTCTCGAGCAATCCCTGGATGCTCTTATCCGTAAAACTCAATTTCAGGTTGGAGCTGGGTGATAGTTCAACGCGACCCAACTTGCTGAGGTTCACGGTCGCGGCGCTCTTCTCGCCGGTTGTAATCACGCTGTCGGAAAACAAAGTGCCACCATAAGTGGCCGCCTCACCATTCACCGTAACCTGGCCGACGATGGACAATTCGCCCGATGCGGCCTTCGCTGAAGGCGACGCTAAAACTACCATTGAGTAAACACTCAAAACTGAGACTGTCACGAAGGTCGCTATAAGCTTGCGACTCCGAGTTTTGCTAATCATTAACTTCCTCCGGTATGTAAACAGTTTACTAATGCGTGATACGAAGGCGCATATGCCTTACCACGCGTAACAATGCCTGCGGACCTAAATTTGTGCGACCCTTGGAGCGTAAAGAGATGATAGTTGCAAGACGCTGTTTAAACAGCTGACCTGGGAAGCCTTCACATTCTAGGAGCGGAGAATTTGAACCTATTACCGCTATGGTGTCAAGATGATTGTTCACAATTGGTACTGATCGTGCCCACCGAAGTGGAATCAAAAAAGGCATACTTAGATCTAAATCAGCGAAGGCCTAAGGTCCCACAATAGTAGCGCGGGCTTTGTCTCGAAAGTCGAGTTCAACATGTTTCGTGTTATTCGTGTGTTTCGTGTAATTGGTGGATAGCTTTTTGGACAGCAAACACGCGATCCACGAATTGCACAAAGTACACGAAGTACACTAAATAAGATGAATCTTTTGCAGATGACTTATAGAGAAAAGCGGTGCCGCTGTATATGGGTGATCAACCAGATTAACCCTGGAGAATTCTGAGGCCGATAATTACGGTGACGAACAAAATAACCGTATAGGCGGCGGCGAAATACGTGAATGGCGTGGCTTGAAAAAATTCGGCAACCGCGCGCAACCATTCAGGTTTAAAAGTTCCAGTGAGCCCCACAAATGAGAAGACAGCCGCGTTAATCCCGGTGCAGTAAATGACGATGGCCTCCGGCTTCACAATGAACACTACAAAGAAGAAGCTTGCAATTGCCATGAAAATTCCCAGCCAGAAAGCATATGACCTTCTGAGCCAATCGGGGCAGTGAAAATAACCCTGATACCAGTCCATATGGATTCTCGTGGGAAGCCAGGTCGTTAGTAACAAGAATACCAGGAGCAAACTGCTAATTGTCTTGGGAGGAATGGTGTGCGCTGAGAGGATGATGACTGCGACGTACCAGAAGAAGAATATGACAAACATGGTCGCACCCCAGGCAATGATTAAATATACGAAAGCGACCGGGTTGCCTCGTTTGAAGACATTACGCAGGCTGTTGAACTGAATTAACTTCTGGTAATCACCGCATCGAGCGTCCACTTCAGTCGATTTTGAAGTCCAACTTGCACGTAGTTCCATCTCTAAACGAAAGGCCTCGGTAGCAAGTTGGCGCCGTAGAACATAGGGACCAAGCGGCCGGGATATAAAGTCATGTACGACTATGACTGAGCCGAACGCTGACAAGACTAAAAGCGCGGCAATGGCAATCCAGAGCAAGGACGCTGATCCCAAAGTATTGGCCTCGAACACATTATTAAAATTGCCCACGGTAACGCAGAACACACCTACCGCAATTGGAAAAGCGGATAGCATGTAAATGGAGAACGGTGGGCTATTCTGTATCCAACGCGTGGGCTTCGTCCGTGCAGGCAAGCTTAAGACAATAGCTAGCGGAAAAAGCAATGAGATGGCAAATGGAATTCCAAACCCGATCCAAAAAACGCGCATGAGAGGCCTCCAACCAGTGAGAGATTTAGGGTTGACCTTTGGCAGGAACGGGAGCCTTATACACCTTTTGCGACCTGTTCGCCATCAGCTTTGCACAAAAAAGCCGTGTGTGATTGCGCGCAGCGTTCTCATTAACACCGTGGCTTCAGCCCGGTGATCATCGCGGCAAGTAAGAATGACTAACCGTTTTAACGGTTTCAGGCGCAGAAACCGTTAAAACGGTTAACAGAAGTCTCCGTGCGTTCTGATCACCGGGCTAAAGCCGCGGTGTTAATGAGACGCTCCGCGCACGTTGTCTCGAACTTCTCGGCTTTGCCTCAAAAGTCGAACAAGAGAACGTTCGTGTATTTCGTGTATTTCGTGGATCGTACTTTTGCAGCCTAAAAAACGGATCCACGAATAACACGAAATGTGTTGAATTCGACTTTTGGGGCAAACCCCCTTTTGTGCAAAGCCGCTATCATCTCGGTGTGAGGTTTCTTTTTTGAAAAGACCGGTCATATTCGCTTTGGTGATGTTGTTGTTCCTCCTGGGTTTCCCGGCAGCGCCCGGCAATGCCCAGTTGAGGCAACCCATGCCGCATCTAACGCTCAGAGATATTCGCGGTAAGAAAATTCACCTTAGGAACTACCGGGGAAAAGTAGTCTTAATTAATTTCTGGGCGACATGGTGTCCACCGTGTCGTGCTGAAATTCCGGACCTGGTCAAACTCCAGCAGGAATTCCGAAGTCGAGGGTTGAGAGTTATCGGCATAACTTATCCACCGCAGGAGGTTTCGGAAGTTCGTCAGTTTGCGCGAGGTTTGGATGTTAACTATCCCGTAGTACTGGGAACTAAAGAAACCAAGCTGCTGTTTACATCAAGTGAGGAGCTTCCCATCACTATCGTGGTTGGCAAGGATGGTGTTGTTCGCGACATCATCGAAGGAATCCTGTTGCCGGAAGAAATCGAGCAACGAATAAAACCATTACTCAACGACACCTACCAAACGAGGAGAAAGTGAAATGAAAACCAAGTCTTTCCTACTGGCTGCAATGCTGTTACTTACATTCGCGTTCAGTCCAATCGGGGCCCTGGCCGAGTCGAAGAAATCGACGATTCGCGTTGAGGGGATGAAGTGTAAAAATTGTTCGGGTTCAGTATCTAAAGCGCTGAAGGCAACCGCGGGTGTAACCAGCGTGGAAGTGAGCCATGAGCGGAGTGAAGCTGTAGTCGAATATGACGATGAGAAGGTCACGGAAGCGAAGCTGCGCGAGGTTATCAACGCCACTGGCTTCAAAGCCGTCGAATGAAGACAGTTTCGTTCCGGAAGCCCGAAGGGCTTTAAGAAAGTAGCCGGGG
>DATEPF010000336.1:0-8523 GCA_035273325.1 Pyrinomonadaceae bacterium
CACTCAGCCACAATCGCGTAAAGTGTCGTCTCATCTAAAATGCCCGTGGCTCCAAGTCCCTTTTTCTTCTGCCAGCCTTGCAGTGCTTTCGCGAAGATGTCGGTCTGCGGGGCATGATCGGTGCCGAGTAAACTGCTTAGCAATGAATCGTAAAGGTACCACCCGCGCTGAGCTTTGCGTCCAAACGCCCAACTCAGATCGTTGCGCAATTCTGCATTACGCGTGGCCGCGAAGCTGCTGGATGTGGCGACAGATTTGACGGGGGCGGGTGCAGCTTTTGCTGCTACTGGTTCGGATTTACTGGCTTGAGATTGACCGCGGCTGGTGGTGATGGTGAACAGACCGCCGGCGACGAAACCAACCAAAACAACAGCAATTATTGATATCTTAAAACTCTTCATTTTCCTCAATATTTACCCGAATTTTGTTGATGTGAGAATCGTGCGACGTACGGGTATTTGATGCGAAATATTACCTCTCAGTTGATGCCTGTGAGGGTTCTTTTTGACTGTAAGAAATGCAAACAACGTGTCTCGTACTTGAAAAAGCGATCCACGAAATACACGAACTGAGAGGTCTGCGGCTACAAAACAAGTACTTCCCGATCTTCTTCAGGTTGTGGCTCAGAGGGTGAAGCGACATCAGTCGTTGCCGCTACACCTTCATTAATTTTGGGTGTGATTTTAGTGGGCGGAATAAAACTGGCGGCATCAGGCGACGGTTCCTGCTCCGAAACAGGCGAATGGCCGGCCTTTTCAACCTGCTTCGGTTCAGGTGGTTTCTGAATAGAAACCGGGACCGGTTCCGGTTTTGCGACGTCGGCCTTACGCGCATCGCCGGTGGCAATAACTGCAGGGAGGCTAATGGGTACGTTCTTCTGCTCGGCAACCGTCAAACCCTGGTACTCCAGTGTGCCTTGCATTTCACAGCGCCCGCTTCGCACCTCTTTGATCAGCCCGTTTTGAATCCGCAGCCGGAACCCCTGCAGCTTGAAAAGTAAGCGCAGCGTAAATTCAATCTTCTTTGACGTGGCTTTCTTCTGCCGCACTTCAATGTGAGGGTGATGCAAACTTTTAATAGAGTGGTCAGCCAGTTCAACGTTCGTTATCGCAGCCGGAGCAGTACGCGACTCAGCCAGCAGATCTTTAATTGCATCGGTTTCTTTCCATGAGGCCACAAAGATGTCGCGCAGGGGAATCTCGAGCAGTTGCTCTATTCGGGCACCAATGTCGTCCATGGTCGACGATTTCGTATCCGGTAGCTCTTCATTCATCCACTGCCGGAGAGATTGCCAACGAGCGCCCGACTCTTCAGGCGAGCCAGGGTGCGGCAGGTCGAAAACATCGCGAACCGTGACGACTGAATCAGCCATCTTCTCTCCTTACATTTTTTACCAGCGGGCCACTGGACGACACCTCGCGTTGACTCTGCGACGCGCTCGCCGGTGTCACTACTTCCGTTTTGCTTACGAGGCCTGTTGAGTCGACAACGCTCGAGGATCCGGAATCCGCATGTCCAACGACAGCCGGCCGTCCAAAAATCCACTTGCCCAAAATCAAAACCAGTAAAACCAAAGGTACGAGCAGCCAGAGAGAACGCCAGTCGTTACTCGCCGTGGGTTGGGCAAATCCTGAAGTCCTCTGTGCCCCATCTGGCGATATCGTCGGTGACGGTGTGGCTGGGGACGGAGCGCGGATCGCAGCAACGTTCGTTGTAGTAGCACTCTCCTGCGTCTGGGACGTTTTGGTTTTTGCCGAGGTACTTTGGCCCGTTCCTTTGCGACTAGTGGAGGACGAGGACGAGGCAGAAGCTCGAACGCGTTCCGACGCTACGGCGGCAGACACTATGAGACTGCGTTTCGCGGTTGCCTGATGTTGTATCCCGCGGTTCGTAATTAGCGCGACGTCCACTGATGCCGTATACGTTCCTGGTCCGGCGTATACGTGCAACGCCTGCGGACTGCTTTGCCAGCCGCCATCGCGAGCACCGTCACCATATGAGAAACGGTAACGAAGGTTGGGATTGTTTGATCCGGTGCGGGCCGTCAGCGCGACCGAGCGGCCGGGGTGGGCTGTCGCCGGATTAATCATGAGATCTACAGGGCCAGCCGGCGCCTGCGTTACTTGAACCAGTCGCCGCACACTCCCTCCGAGACGAGTAACACCACCTCCCGATGCCGCGCCAATATCGACAAACGGCTGGTAGTTCCCCGCAGTTTGATAAGCATGCGTCGCGACCGGGGTGGGCTGCCAGTTCGTCTGCCCTCCATCACCGAAGACGAAACGAAATCTTATGTTTGGATAACTTGAGGTCAGGTGCGCTACGAATGTGACCGGGCGACCGGGAGAAATTGAAGCCGGCGAAGCATTCAAAGTAACGCGGGGCACCGGCAGAGGTGCGCGTTCCCGGCCATACTGCTGGCCTGGCACCGTAGTGCCGGCAAGCAGAAACAAGAGCAACGCCGTGGCGAGAGGTTTGGGGCGTATTACAGTCATCAGGTTAAACGCTTTCGGAAGTCAAACTCTAGCGCCGTAAATCCTAAGAGGCAACTAAGCAACGCTGCCAACGGTCGCCGCGTGACGCGTAAAGGCCGGACGTCGATTCAGTTTGAAATCAGATTGCGAAATGTACGCCGAAGGCGTTCGCTAATTTAAGCCCAAGGTTTGCTTTGAAACCCTGGGTAAGGATGTCGCTTTAGATTTCGAAACTCTGAAAGAGTTGCGCGGTTATTCAATTACCAGCTGGACGCGCAACCCCTTCAGGTTGCGTAGACCATTCCGGAACCTATATCCCACGGTTGCGAAGCGCAGCCCTGGGCTGAAATGAGCGAACGCCTTCAGCGTAAAAAATCCAACAGCAGCCGGAACTAATCTCGAGTACTGTGTTCTTTAATTCGCTGAGTGGTATACTCCCGCCAAGCTCCCCGCGCAACATCTTTCTCAGAGGCTAACTGATATGTCATTCTCGCCACGCTCGCGCCGATTTGTGTCCACTCTAATTGCTGTCGCAGTTATAGCCGCCGGAATTGTCGGTCAAACACCCCAGGATCCCGACGTCATTCGTATCAGCACTGAACTGGTGCAGACAGGCGTCGTGGTCTTAGACAAACAAGGCAAATTTGTTCCGGGTTTGAAAGCCGAACAGTTTGCTTTGAAAGTTGAAGGCAAACCGGTGACTCCAACTTTCTTTGAGCAGGTTACGGCCGGTTCAGATCGGGAACAGAAACTGGAAAAGACTGTTGGCCGCGGCGAGGTTCCACAAACCGCGCAGACTACTACGCCGTCGTATCGCGGACGCACCATAATATTCTTCATCGACGATTTGCACCTCAGTAAAGCCAGCGTTGAGTCAACGCGCAAGGCGATGCTCGAGTTTGTCGATAAACAGATGGGTGTGGACGATCTCGTCGCCGTTGCTTCACCGAGCGGACAGATCGGATTTCTGCAGAAGTTTGCCGACATTAAACCAGTGGTGCGCGCGGCCGTCAGCCGCATCGCTTATCGTCCGTACACGGTGCGCGACTACGAGAGCGTACCAATGACGGAGTATCAGGCACTGAAAATTGATCAAGGAGATAAAGACACGGCCGAGTATTACATCGTTGAATTGCTTAAACAGCACAACTTCAAACTCTCCGGCGGCCAGTCATTAGGACCGCCCAGCGGGGGGCCAATGAACCAGCGCGCTGCACCTCGCACAAACCCGGGCATGAATCGGGAGACAGCAACTCGCATGGTGAGAGATCGTGCAGGATTAATGATGCGCCAATCGGAAGGCATAACCGCCGCGACCCTGACAACTCTTGAAAGCCTGATGCGTTCTTCATCAGATCTGCCGGGGCGGAAGTTGGCCTTCTTTATTTCCGACGGGTTCTTCCTCAACGATCGGAGCACCGCATTCGGCGACAAAATGAAACGCATTACCGACGCTGCTGTGCGCGCCGGCGTAGTTGTTTATTCTCTGGACGCTCGCGGTATGACCAGCAATATCGACGCCTCGAGCAATCGCGCCGATCCGACCGGCCGGCTGACTCGCTCTAACCTCGGCGAGCTTGCTTCTTCGCAAGATGGCATGAACGCTTTGGCCGTCGACACCGGGGGTAAAGCATTCTTCAACACTGGGCGGTTGACTGAAGCCGTCAACGCGGCGCTTGACGAAACCTCGAACTACTACCTGCTGGCGTGGCGTCCGCAAAGCGAGGATCAAAAAACTGCGGGCTTCAAACGCGTCGAAGTCAGCGTAGTGGGGCGCCCGGATCTCACGGTGCGCCTGCCACGCGGTTTCATGATGGGAGATCCAAAAGCTTCAGAAAAGACTTCCACTCCCGAAGGCACCACACCGTTACCGACGGCCGCGTCAGGCGTGGACCAGACGATTCTTACAGCACTCGCTAATCCGCTTTCAAATTCAGCTTTGCCGACCAACTTGTCTGTCAGCTTCATTGATGTTCCGAGTTCCGGCCCGGTGCTGACAATTTCAACGCAGATGCCGACCGACTTGCTTGGCTATGGAACTGACGGTAAACAACCAGCCTCCATCAATATTGGCGGTGTCGTCTTAAACGATCAGGGCAAGCAAGCAGGTGGATTTAAGAATCGGCTTACGGTAAACCCGAGCACGAACACCACGGTGCAAAATCCCGGCGTGATCTATAGTCATAAGATTCCTTTGAAGCCGGGCATCTATCAAGTGCGTGTAGCTGCCAGCGATGAGAAGAGCGGGCGCGTTGGCAGCGCTGCCAAATGGATTGAGATTCCCGATCTGTCTTCCAAAAAGCTGACGTTGAGCAGCATGATGCTCGGTGGTCAGTTCATAGGGGCGGAGCAAAAGTCAGCGACTGGAGAGCAAATGCAATTCAGCGTCGACGGCCGCTTCCCGAAAGGCGCGAACCTCAATTTTCTGATGTTCATCTACAACGCGATGTCCAGTCCTTCACCGGATCTCGAGGCGCAGATAAAAATTGTTCGCAACGGGCAGGCGGTAGTGACCAGCCCAATATTAAAGGTGCCGTTCGACGGTGCATCCGATCCGACGCGAATCAGTTACGGCGCCAACGTAGGGTTGCGGACCATGCCACCCGGTCGTTATTTGTTAGAGGTTGCGATAACGGACAAACTAGCGAAGGCGACTGCTACGCAACAGACCGCTTTTGATATTGAGTGAACCTTGGTCCGTCTTCCCTCCCTGGGGAATAAAGCAGAACCGGTGAGCGAAGCGACCGGTCTCGTGGAATACACCCAACTGTGTAGAAGGTAGCGTTCGCTCCTCACGAGTTGAGTCTATTCCAGGAGCCCGGTCGCTTCGCTCACCGGTTCTGCTTTCTTCGACTCCGGGGCCGGTTACAGTTCGATTTCTATCGCGGAGATTACCGGCGGCAACGATCGCAGCTCATCCAGCGTGTCCGGCTGCAGCGACGCGTCAACTTCGATAACCGCCATTGCTTCACCGCCCCGCTCCCGGCGCCCCAGGTGAAAGCGACTGATGTTCACTCCGCGTTCACCGAAAATCGTACCCACTTTTCCAATCACACCCGGCACGTCCTGATTGTGCATTACCACCATGTGACCGTGCGGCACGGCTTCGATGTGAAACCCGTCAATCTCGGTGATACGCCCTTCGCGCTTTTGCTCACCGAGGCCGAACATCGTTCCGCAGACGGATCGTTCCCCGGTAGGCGCGACAACCCGAGTGCGTATCGCAGGTTGAAAGTCCACGCCGCGGGAATAGCTGGTGGTAACTTTGATGCCGCGTTCCTCGGCAATCAATAGCGAGTTCACTGCATTCACTCGGGCGCTGACGTCGCGCAGCAAGCCCGCCAGGAAAGCACGCGTTACCGGTGCACCGTTAAGCTCGGCAAGCTCGCCGGAAAATTCCAGTTTCACCTCCCGCACTGGCCCATCGGCAAGCTGTGCCTGAAAGCGGCCTAACTTCTCCGACAACTCAATGTAGGGGTTAAGCGCCAAAAGCTCTTTGGCGCCCAGCGCAGGAACGTTGACCGCTCCGCGCAAAGCGCCGGTCAAAAGGTAGTCCCGCATCTGTTCGGCGACGGTGAAGGCTACGCCCTCCTGCGCTTCGGTGGTGGACGCCCCAAGGTGCGGCGTCACTACTACTTCATCGAGTGCGAGCAACGGGTGGTCTACTGCCGGGGGCTCAGTCACAAAAACATCGAGCGCGGCTCCCGCGACTTTTCCCGACGTGATCGCTTCATAAAGCGCCTCTTCATCGATCAACCCGCCACGCGCACAATTAATCACACGCACGCCATTCTTCATCAGCGCAAAAGCGTCGCGATTGATCAGGCCTCGCGTCTCGTCGGTTAGCGGAGTGTGGACCGTCAGGAAATCCGCACGAGCCAGTACGTCGTTTAATGGCGCCAGCTCGACGTCGCAATCACGGGCCTGCTCCGGAGCGAGGAACGGATCAAACGCTACGATAGACATCCCAAAGGCGCGCGCCCGCGCGGCGACCGTGCGTCCAATCCGGCCCATGCCGACGACGCCCAGCGTCTTGCCCTGCAGCTCCACGCCGATGAAGGTCTTGCGGTCCCACTTCCCCGCTTTAAGACTGGTGTTCGCCTGCGGTACGCGTCGAGCGAGTGCCACAAGTAGCGCCATGGTGTGTTCGGCGGTGGTAATGGTGTTGCCGTCGGGTGCGTTCATAACCACGATTCCACGCTCGGTCGCCGCAGGCACATCAATGTTATCAACACCCACTCCAGCGCGGCCGACGACGCGGAGTTGTGGCGCATGGTCCATCACGTCAGCAGTGACCTTGGTTTCACTGCGAACAACCAACCCAGCACAGTCGGCCAACGCTGCGCGCAGTTCTTCCGGCGTCAATCGCGTGCGTTTTTCGACGGCAAAACCCGCGTCGCGTAAAGGAGCCAGACCACTATCGCTGACTTCGTCACTAATAAGTATTTTCGGTAGATTCATGAAGCCGCGAATTATCCCAACGGGAAAGTCCAAAGTCCAATGCAGCTCCTTTTCGTGTTATTTCGTGTAATTCGTGGATCGAATTTAAAACGATCCACGAATTACACGAAACACACGAAACAAAGCAGGGTAGTGGTAAACTCTGACGCCGCGCCCAACAGATAAAGGATCCACTGATGATTCGGACGGTTTGCCTTAACACAATTACCAGGGACATAACCTACGACTGCCTGGCCGCCGATATCAGCGAGCTGCGCGTTGCGGAGGGCAATGTAATTTGGGCCGACGTTAGCGATCCAACCAGCCGCGATTTCGAGGAACTGGCCGAGGAGTTTGGTTTTCACCACCTATCGATCGAAGACTGTCGCACCGAACATCAGCGGCCCAAGATCGAGGAGTACACCGGTTACTACTTCATTGTGTTGTATGAAGCGCAGTTAGTCGGGCCCAATGATCGTCTGGAGCTCCGCGAGCTCAATATTTTCCTCGGCAGGAACTATCTCGTTACCGTCCATAGCCGGCCTATCCGGGCCATCGATACCGCCGCCCGACTGTGGCGCGAGTGGATGGACCGGGCTGAGCAGGGCGCGGGCTTAATTGCATACCTGCTGATTGACGCTATCGTCGATGATTATCTTCCGCTGCTGGACATCGTCAGTGAACGAATGGACGATTTAGAGGATTCTATTTTTGGTGAATGGCGCGCCGAAGTTATTGAAGAGATTTTCATGGTGAAGAAGAAGTTGCTTTACCTGCGCCGCTCAATCACGCCGCTGCGCGACGTTTTCAACGTAATGCTGCGCCGCGAGCAGCCTATCTTTTCGCGTGAAATTCACGTTTATTTCCAGGACGTGTTTGACCATCTAATCCGCGTGGCGGACACCATAGACACGTTGCGCGACATGTTGAGCTCGACGATGGATGCGTATCTGTCAGTATCCGGAAACCGGATGAACAAGATCATGAAGCGACTGACATCGATTTCCACGATCCTCATGTCAGTCACCCTGGTTGCCGGTATTTACGGAATGAATTTTACCTACATGCCTGAACTCCGCATGCGCTACGGTTACGTATACGCGTTGCTGTCGATGGTGGCCGTCGGGCTGGCGCTGTACTGGTATTTAAAGAAGGTCGAGTGGATATGAGTAACTGGTTTGCGCAAACGAATGAGCGCCTCTCTCGTCGTGGGTCGAAACATGCAGAACCGGGAGCGGTAACGACCGGATGCAACAGTCAACTCTCGAACCTCTTGAACGAAAAAGCGAGTTGCGTTTGGCATCCGCTCGCTACCGCTCCCGGTTCTGCATTGTCCCCGTCCGTGGATAGGAAACACTTTTGATCAATCAATGAGTAACGGACTAAAGCATCTATTCAAGCCCCGCGTGAAGCGCTCGAAGACCGATACTGCGCGGCTGGCAGCGCGCCTGGCGCCACTCGAAGAGCAAGGTCGGCCACCTGCCACGGCCAGCGAGGAGCGGCTCGCGGGCGTTAGTCACGAAACCGGAGCGATCGTCGTCGACCGAAATAACCTGCACGTTCCTAACGAAATGATTGAAGGTGGCAGGAAGGGTTTGTTGGGGATGGA
>DATEPF010000337.1:0-8750 GCA_035273325.1 Pyrinomonadaceae bacterium
TTGTTCCTTCGATGCGCCCGCCACGAATCGAAAGGCGCGCGCCCGCAATGTTGATGCTTCCTACCTCGGCGCCTGCGGCCGATGTCGAACCAACCTGAACTTGCCGGACGACTACGCTGGTGGTGGCGCCGCGACTGTCGATGTTGAGGTTGTTTGCGGTGACGCCATTGATACGAGCTCCGGAAGCGGTAATCGTACCCGCGCGCAGTTGCCCGATCGTTCCGGTCGTCACGCCGTTCTCGCTGCGGATGCGAAGATCGGAAGCAGTTAGACCGTTGGCTCGCGCGCTCGAAGTCGTCAGACTGTTCGCCAGAAAGCGTGCAGCAGAAGCGGTCAAAACGCCGTCCTTCATCTCAGCCCGCGCATCCTGAAGAATCAAACCCATGATAGTGGTGCCGTAACTGCGTTCCGCGGCAGCGCGCAATTCACCAACCCAACGAAAATCGGAGCCGGTTCCCATCACGCCGCCCACCAGCTGAACGCTGTTGAGTTGGAAGTCGCCCGCCGTCAACAGCTCAGCCACTGCGCGTCCGTTGATGTCATAACTTTTGCCTTTGCCGGTGCCGCTCGCAGTGACGTCGAGGCCCTGCAAACGTATTCCGTCAGCCGCCAGCGCATCCGACTTAATCGTTCCCTGCACCTTGTATTGATCACCTTCTCCATTAACCACGCCGGCGAAGCTGCCCGTACCGCGCAATGTGGTACCGCTTTGGAGCACGTCTGAAAGTTGGGTCAGATCGACGTTTGACGTAACGTTCATCTGGTAGCGAAGAGCACGCCAATCATCCATCGTGCCCTGCAGTCGGGCTTCGGCTACCGGCGACTTCAGTACCAGCTCGTGAATCTCAGCACGGGTTTGGTTGACGCGGCCTCTGGCGTTTATGTCGATGTTGTTGATAGGCCGGCCGTCGTAAGTGAAGCTCGAGTTTGAGAGTGACAGGGTCACGGTGTTCATCCAACTCTCGGCCGGAGCGGAGGGATCGTCGGGTTGGACCAACACATGCAGGTTACGTCCTTCGCCTGCGATCTCGTGACGCGCGTCACCGTAGTGAATGATTCCGTTCTTGATCTCCACGCGCGCGGTGGAGTAAGCGAAAAGAATTCGGCGGTTTGGTTCAGGAGGTGGGATCCGCAGGTTTCGAAAGTTTGAACGTCCCTGCTCGTCGAATGTTACCCAGGCTTCCAGACCCTCAATCTGCAGGTCCTGCAGATTGATATTGCGTCGCAGGCTCAGCGCGTAAAGATCTTCTATTCGTACGGTTGCCAGTAGTCGATCAATCTTGCCGAGCTTTTCACCGGTCTGCGCGTCGTAAAGATCGACACCCAGCATCTCGACTGTCTGCGGGTTAAACGCTGTGTGAAATTCTCTGATCTCCGCCCGTATTCCGTAATTGGCGAACGTGTCCTTGATTTGTCCCGCCACATAACGATCAACGTATCCCAGACGATAAGCGAAAAACGCCAAAAGGATTAGGGCGACGACACCAATGGAGGCTGCGACGGTTGCGATTACCAGATTGCGACGATTAAGGAAACGCCTGCGCCGGCCTTGCGGCGTGCGGGGATGCGACCGCTGCGCGTCGCGTTCAGCGATCGTTTCGGCCTCCGGCGGAAGCGGCTCGTCGGTTTCAGACTGTAAGGCGTCCCTAATTTCCTCTGGAGACGAGGCGCCTTCATCTGAATGTTGAGCCGAATCGTTATCGCGATCGTCTACACTCATAACTCGCAGCCAGCGCTGGCGTTAACTTGGTCTAAGCTGGGAGAGGGAAAACCCGAAAAGCAAAGCGAGCTTGGTTGAGAGAGGTGGCAGACGACGAAATCGCGTCTGCAACAAGACAGATGGCGCAGTCGCTAAGTGCGTTGCTCTCTCTTCTTGGACATAGTTGGTTCTGATTCCGGTGGCGCCTCCTTGAGATGCGCAGGCTGTCCCAACGGAATGTTTCCAACAACTTCAAGCGCAAAGCCTTCCAGGGCTGCGACCTTGGGGGGATGGTTCGTTAACAATTGTATACGACGTAAGCCAAGGTCATGAAGTATCTGGGCGCCTACGCCATAGTCGCGTTCAACACCGTAGCCGGTCTGCGCGCTCGCATCACGTTTGCCGACCTTCTGCTCCTGCATAACTGCGTAAGTTCTTAACTGGTTAACCAGATCAAGGCTGTGCTCGCGTTGCCGCAGGTAAAGCACCACGCCACGACCCGCGGCTGCAATTTTTTCCAGGGCTGCATGCAGCTGGAATCCAGTGTCATCGATCAGCGAACCGAACATATCGCAGGTTACATTTTCGGTATGTACGCGGACGAGCACAGGCTCTTCGGTGCGAACATCGCCCATCACCATGGCCAGGTGCACGTCGCCATTAATAATGTTTTCGTAAGCAACCGCGCGGAAGCGTCCGTACACCGTCGGGAGATCTGTCTCCACGGCGCGTTTCACCAACGTCTCCTTGTTCATCCGGTACCGGACCAGATCTGCCACCGTGATCATTTTCAGCCCGTGTTGCTTGGAAAACGTCTCGAGCTCAGGCAAGCGGGCCATGGTCCCATCTTCGTTCATGATCTCGCAGATAACGCCCGCCGGATACAACCCGGCCATCCGCGCAATATCTACGCTTGCTTCGGTTTGACCCGGCCGGACGAGTACGCCGCCAGTCTTTGCGCGCAACGGAAAAATGTGACCGGGCCGCGCGAGATCTTGCGGACGCGTTCCTGAATCGACGGCTACTTGAATTGTGGTGGCGCGGTCGGCGGCGGAGATGCCGGTGGTGATTCCTTTACGCGCGTCTATCGACACAGTGAAGGCAGTGCCGAGATACGAAGTGTTGTCGGCGACCTGCGTGGTCAGATGTAACTCGTCACAGCGTTCCTCGGTTAACGGCAGGCAGATGAGGCCGCGCGCGTGACGCGCCATGAAGTTGATAATCTCGGGCGTCGTCTTTTCAGCCGCGCACACGAGGTCCCCCTCATTTTCGCGATCCTCATCGTCGACAATAATGATCATGCGGCCGTCGCGGATGTCGGCGATCGCGTCGTCAATGGTGGTAAATGGCATTCTTTAGCTTTTGAGATTTCAAATCTCAGGTCTCAAATCTGAAATCTCAGTTCTGAAACTTCAAATTTCAAATTCGAGATTTGAGATTTGAGAGGGCTATGTTAACCCGAAAGGCGCACATTTATCGACCGCCCCCTCCGGCCACACCAAGTATCCTCTCCACATATTTCGCGATCACGTCAACCTCCAGATTAACTGCATCTCCGGGCCGTAATTGCGAGAAGTTTGTCACCTCCCACGTCTTGGGAATGATGGCAATTTCAAAATAATCATCAGCCAGATTCGCAATGGTGAGACTGATTCCCTCCACGGCAACCGACCCCTTAAACACCAGATACCGGGCAATGTCAGACGGATAATTGATACGGACGGTCCACGAGCCGCCGTGATCGATAGCACTGACAAATTCGCCACGAGCGTCGACGTGCCCCTGCACGATGTGACCGCCAAGTCGCGTAGCCGGAGTAACGGCGCGTTCGAGATTTACTGGAGTTCCGGATCGGAGACGGCCAAGTGTGGTGCGATCCAGAGTTTCGCGTGAGACGTCGGCAGCAAATGAGTCGTGCGCAAGGTCCAGCGCGGTCAGGCAAACTCCGTTCACCGCGATCGAGTCGCCATGCTTTGTGTCTTCGACTACGGTGCGCGCTTCGATCACGATGCGCGCGTTCTCGCCATTCATTTCGACGCTGCGCACGCTACCCAACTCTTCAATGATTCCAGTGAACATCTTTCAAACCAAAAGCGATCCACGAATTACACTAAATAGCACGAACAAGAGTTTGTATTCCGATCCGCGTTTATCCGCGCATATCCGCGGCCAATTTCTCTCTTACCGCGTCCATCATCTTCTCAAACACTTCATTGATCGAGAGGCCGGTTGAATCAACCATCATCGCGTCGTCAGCGGCTTTCAGTGGCGAATCTTTTCTGGTTGAGTCACGGCGATCTCGTTCGATCATGTCGGCAAATGTTTCTTCAAAGTCTGCTTTCGGATCCTGCGCACGTTCCTCGTGGTAACGCCGCTCAGCACGCTCCTGGGGCAAGGCGGTCAGAAAAAACTTGAGGTGCGCATCGGGAAACACCACGGTTCCTATGTCGCGTCCGTTCAGGACGGCGCCGCGTTGTGCTATTTCACGCTGGCGCTGGACCATGGCCCTTCTGACGTCGGGAATAGTGGAAACGACCGAAGACATCTCAGTCACTTCTTCACTGCGAATTCGATCCGTTATGTCACGGCCGTCGAGCGTGACCGTGAGTTCGTCCGGGTCCCCCGCCAGATCAATATTGACCTGTCGGGCTAAGGTTCCGACTGCGGCCTCATCTTCCGGATTCACTTTCTGTTCAATCACCGCTACCGCCACCGCGCGATACATGGATCCGGTGTCGAGATAAAGCAAATCCAACTCTCTCGCCAGCATGCGACCCAAAGTCGACTTGCCGGCGCCAGAAGGCCCGTCAATAGCGATGATCAGATTCGACATACGCTTCGCAGCTTACGCAGCTATTTCGTGTAATTCGTGGATCGTTTTCACAGCAGACAAAAAACGATCCACGAATAACACGAAGCGATCTTAGACAAACGCCGCAAAGACTTCGTTTGAAAGCAACGCTCCTGATCTTGTCAGTTTCAACACATCATCATTGAGCTCGAGCAGTCCCGCCTCAGAGAACCGCTCCAGGTTTTCACGATGCAGTTCAATGAGATTCACTCCAAACCGATCCTGGTAATCGCCAACGTTGTATCCTTCCATCATTCGCAAACCCAGGAACACCGCTTCAGACTGACGGTCCTCTTCATTCAACTCACGTCTTTCTGTAATCGGAGACGTATTCGCTTCGACGCGAGCAACATAAGCGTTAACATCGCGCTCATTGGACCACCGCTTTGCCATGCCGTCATAAGAATGCGCTGAACACCCGAACCCGAAGTAAGGCGCGCCCGTCCAGTACTTGGTGTTATGTCGTGATTCAAATCCCGGCAGACACAGATTAGAAATCTCGTAATGTGTGTAACCGGCGACGGTCGCCTGATCCAACATCACCTCATACATCTCCGCCGACAGTTCTTCGTCCGGCGCCGGTTGTATCCCAGTCCTGATGTGGTTTGCGAGCGGCGTCCCCTCATGTACTTCCAACAAATAAAACGAGAGATGTTCCGGCCGCATCGACAGAGCTTCGTCAATATTGCGACGCCATTGATCGAGCGTTTGGCCGGGAAGCCCGGCAATGAGATCGAGACTAATGTTCTGAAATCCAGCGTTTCGCAATTGCCGAAAGGTTTCACGCGTCTGCTGGGCTGTATGCGATCGACCCAGGCGCGCCAATTCGTGGTCGTTAAAGGTCTGTGCTCCGAAACTAGCGCGGTTTACACCGACACGCTGGAACGCAGTTAGATTCTCATCCGTTACTGTTCCCGGGTTCATCTCCAGCGTCACTTCAACATCTTCAGTGACTTGGAAACGGAGGTAAACATTATCAAGCAGACGTTGTAATTGATCGCTAGACAGCAGCGAGGGTGTACCGCCTCCAAAGTAAATAGTGTCGACAATTTGCAGTGCTGAGATTTCCGCGTATGAATCAAGTTCCCGGGCGACTGCGGTGACGTAACGGGATGCAGCGTCGACGTTATAAATTCCTGTGGCAAAGTCGCAGTAGGAGCAACGCGATCGGCAGAAAGGAATGTGTATGTAAATACCGGCTGGGTTCAATATGACCAAATTATAACACGCGTATCGCATTGGTACTGACGATCAGGTTGGCGATATGTGCGACATGTTTCTGTATCTATTTTTTCCACCGAATGTATTGTTTCTTAGCGCGCGAATGCGCCGCCGTCTGGGGAATGCAAAGAAACCCGGTGGCATGGCAGTTGTTAATTACAACCTTGAATCGGAAACACGCCGGCGGCTTCTTAGTCGGCTAAACCTTTTATCAGGGGGAGGCAATCTAGATGGCAGACGACAGGAACAATCCGAACAATCAACAGAATGCCGGACAACAACAGGGTGGTCAGGGTGGACAGCAGTCGCCGGGCCGCAATCCGAATGAAGGACAACAGACCGGCCAACGCGGAGACCAGGGCAAGGATCAGGGTCTCGGACAGGGCCAACAGGGAAATCGCGAACGCAATGAAGGCGGTTTCGAAAAAGGTGGTAGTGACCGAGGCGGAGAACAGCGCGGCGGTCAGAACCGTTAAAACATTAAACTGCTAAACGATCATGCGGCGACGAGAATTTCTTGTCGCCGCTTTTTTTACGTTCATGTTATTTCGTGTAATTCGTGGAGCGCTTTTCTGTGAGGTAACAATGCGATCCACGAAATTCACGAAATAACACGAACCTGATTCTCTTACTTGATCCGGCGCACGCTGCCATCCGCGCTGAGATGGCCGCGCTTTACGCGCTCGGCCTGCGCAAAAGCGCGCATGAAATTCTCACCCAGTATCTTTCGCACGTCCTTTTCTGAATAACCTCGCTTCAATAACTCATATGTCAAATTCGGCAGTTGAGAGATATCTTCCATTCCAACCGGCAGGCTGCCGATGCCGTCGAAATCGGAACCAATCCCAACGTGATCGATGCCTGCAACTTTCACAATGTGATCGAAGTGATCGACTAAAACAGAGAGCGGTGTTTTTGGCAGCGGGTTCGCAGCCATCAACTTGTTCGTTTCTTCTTCAAGCTTCTTCGGGTCGTCCTTATATTGTGCTTTCAATGCATCGGTTTGCGGCTTCAGTCGTGTCTCTCGTTCACGGGACGCAATCACAACTTTCTGATCGATAAAACCGGGATAGAAGTTGACCATGACGACGCCACCGTTTTTAGTGAAACGTTTAAGCAGATCGTCGGGAATGTTTCGCGTGCGGTCAGCCAAAGCGCGGGCTGATGAATGCGAAGCAATAACCGGAGCCGCGGAAACATCAAACACGTCATGCATTGTTTTATCACCGACGTGCGAAACATCGATCAGCATCCCCAGCCGGTTCATTTCACGAACAACTTCCTTGCCAAAGTCTGACAGCCCATTATGCTTCGCCGTGTCGCAACAAGAGTCCGCCCAGTTATTGGTGTTGTTGTGAGTGAGCGTCATGTAGCGAACGCCCAGACGGTAGAAATCACGCAACGCCATCAGGGAATCTTCAATTGCGTGTCCGCCTTCAATACCCATTAACGCCGCGATCTTTTTCTGCTTTTTTGCGCGGCGAATATCGTCGGTGGAGTAAGCCATCACGAGGTCATTTGGATACTTCTCTGCTGCGCGATAGACATAGTCGATCATGTCGAGCGCGCGCCTTGCCGAGCCACCTTCGGTTGCATATTTGCGATCGATGTATACGGAAAAGAATTCTGCACTCACTCCGCCCTGTTTCATGCGCGCGATATCGGTGTGATATTTGCCGACTGACGAAACGCCGAGGTCATAGTTTTCGTCAATCATGAACGACAGCACATCGTTATGCGTGTCGACCACTATCGCCTTCCGTTGAATCTCCAGCGCTTTTTTCCAGAGCTTCTCGTCGCTTGGAGTGTCGCCCTGGGCCTGCACAAATGGTGGAACCAACAAACTAACGATCAAGGTTATGAGCAGAACTGTACTGAAAACTTTTGGCGTCAACATCGATTCACCTTTCCGGGAAGTCTTATGCGGGGAGTCTGAAAGCAGCGCAATAGTGCAAAGACGGGGCACACCGCGTCAAGCGAGCAGTCACGATTCGCAAGCACGATACGTGAGATGCATGGCGACGCCTTCACTGGGATCGCGGGCGTCCCGCCCGCACTGAGCGAAGCGAAACAGTTCTGTCTTTGCCTCATTACTTCAAAAGAACTGGCCGGGTCCTCACTGGGACCACGGGCATCCCCGCCCGCACTGAGCGAAGCGAAAATCACTTTAAGTGAACCAACTCCGCTGTTTTCCGATTGCGGAACGTCCTACAGCCGGTTCCCAGAAGAAGAGAAGTTTTATTTTCAGACTAGTGTGCGAGTTATCCGAACGAGTTTTCGCTTCGCTCAGTGCGGGCGGGGACGCCCGCGGTCCCAGTAAATTGCGGGCTAGTACTCTCAAAGTTGTTCGCAAGGTGAAAAGCCCGAGTCCGGCAAAGAGTCTCAATCTAATACTTAAAAATCTTTCAGCGCCTGAATGGGGAGACGATCCACGAGCTGACAAATCGACCTCTATGCGCTCATGGATCGTTTTATTGGTGGGACCGTTAGCAACCTATGGTGACAAATTCCGCGACCTCGGCAACGAGTTGTCCTTCATCCGCCTCAGACGACATAAAAAGCTTTCTTTCGACGACGTTGTACTGCTGGTTCACAGTGACATAGAGATCGAGTTTGCCGTCTGTTACGTGCATCACTTAACCACCCAGTGCTGAAACCCACTCAACAATGCTGTGGATTACCACATCGGCCGAGTCCGACTTCCCTGGGCTAACTGTGGCCCTCCACCTTCCGAACATAGTCTTGATGAGTGAATTTAGACATTGGGAGAAGCGGGAGGTCAGTGAAATGTCGGCCTATTGTCAACAACATGTGATCGGTGCCGCGAGTTTTCTTTTTGTTTTAGTAGTTCTCACCTTTGCAACCATCGGCTCCGAGGGCAAATTGCCATTGTCATTTGCAGGTGTGCAAGGCGGCGTCAGAGGCTTGGTGGCAGAGAAGACCTGGGCGGAACGTAAAGAGGAAGAAATCAAAAGACCT
>DATEPF010000338.1:0-7618 GCA_035273325.1 Pyrinomonadaceae bacterium
AGCTGGGGCGGCCAGAAAACCCGTTACACCGTCCTCGACCACTTCCGCGTTGCCTCCTACTTTCGTAACTATTCCGGGACGCCCCGCCATCATTGCTTCGACCAGCGATAATGGCAGCCCCTCGGTTCGCGACGGCAGGATCAACGCGTGGTGGTTTCTCCAAATACCGACCACGTCGGTGGTTTGTCCTTCGAACGACACGTTAGTTAGGCCCAAGTTCGCCGCGAAATCTGACAAGCCTTCGCGGTTGATACCGCGCCCAAAGAACGACACGTGTAAATTACGGTTTTTCCACTTCTCCTTTGCCAGCACTCGTAACAGAATGTCCTGACCTTTGTCCAAGAGATACAACCGCGCAACACAAGCCAGGCGCAAACAGTCACCCTCGCCCCCGGGCCACTCGAGCGGTCCGTCCGGCGGCACCAGGTACGGATTTCTAACGACCGACGCGTGGGGGAATCTTTCTCCGTTCTGATTTTCGGTTAGCCTCAGGTTATGTTCCGAGACGAAAAAGCAGCCGACTGCTCCGCGAAAGATCCTGCGCATGTAATTCCGAGACTTGTCCGGCGGCCAGAAGTGGTCAGTAGCTTTCTGAGATATCAGTGTGTAAGGTATTTTCAGCCTGCGGCACAGATTTCCGAAATGCAACCCGTCGTAGTTATCCCCCTGCGAGATGACGACCAGATCCGGTCGGAAGGCTTTGAGGTGTAGCGCGAGGTAAAGAGAATGCAGCCGAACCAAAAGGCGATTGGGAAGCGAGAACGTGCGCAAATCCCGCACCGGGCAGGACAAGGATTTCAGGTGCCGGATTCTGGGATGCGTCTCGTCCACCACGGTCTTAAAGACCGAGACACGATGCCCTGTCTCCGCCAGATGTGACGCCGCACCCGACCAAAGCTCTTCACTGCCGCCCCACGACTCGGGGCAGGTGCTTATCACAGCGAAGCGCAGACGATTTTTAACGCGGCGCGTTTTGTCCATATCGGAGCAATCACAGCATCAAAAGGTAGTTACTTTTGGAATCGCGCGATTCTCAAAACGACCAATCAAAGCACAAAATCCATCATATCGTTCGAGCTTCGGATTGGTGGGACTTCAAATTGTCCCCGATCTTCGCGGTAGTCTATGCAACGGCGTTCATTTTGCAGATTCCCATCGCGTCGTTGTGGCCGCTTCTCGTCCTCATCCTGGTTGCTTTGGTTCCTGGAGCCGCCTACGTCAGCGTGATCAATGACCTTACTGATATCGAGGACGATCTAAAAAGTGGAAAGAAGAATCGTCTAATCGGAAAGTCGCGAACTTTCCTTGTGTTCATCCTCTCGCTTTGTATTTTGCCTGGGCTGGCCGTGGCGTTTTACTGGCGCAACGACGCGCTGCTGGTATCTCTTTATCTCGCAGCCTGGGTGGCGTTTTCGCTTTATTCAATTCCGCCAGCGAGATTAAAGAGCCGCGGCGTACTGGGACTTCTTGCAGACGCTTCGGGAGCGCACTTGTTTCCGACGTTGCTTGTGATCGTACTCGTGTTTCGATGGCAACAAGATCCACTCGACCTGTTTTGGCTGGGGTCCGTCGCAGTGTGGTCTCTAAACCATGGTTTGAGGGGGAATCTTTGGCATCAACTCGACGACCTGCGAAACGACGAACAGGTCGGGATTCGAACTTTTGCGCGAAGTCACAAGATAGCATGGCTCCACGGGCTCGGCAATTTCGTCATTTTCCCGATCGAGTTGGCCGCATTCACCCTCATGCTCTGGCGTGTGCGCAGCCAACTAGCCGTGGCGTTCCTCTGTATTTACGCGCTGCTCGAGCTGTCGCGCAAAGGGCTTTGGAAGATGAATCTCGTCGTCGTGGCTCCGAGAGACAGGTACAGCATCGCGATGCTCGAATACTACGAAGTCTTTTTCCCGCTCGCACTTTTGCTGTCGTCTTCGATACAACACCTGCGGGACACGCTGATTCTCGTCGCGCACCTGCTACTCTTTCCAAGGCGTGCGATTCAGATCGTTAAAGACATCGGCAAGCTGGTTAAGGATGGGGTCCGGGAGCTCCGTCTGAGGTGGCAACGCCGAGGCCCATTGCTGCGACGATGAAATCCGCAGCCGATCGCAAAAGTGCAGCTTCCTCTCGGTCACCAAATCGCGCGAGTGCCGTTTTACCTGATTCAATAACTTCTGAAGCGAGTTGCCGCGACTCCTCGCTGCTTATGTTCCGGACCGCAGTGGGTCTCAAGTGGCGCAGGTCCTGTCCGACACTCTTGCCCGTCAATTGTCGATCGCCCAACATGTCGCCCAGATCGTCATAGATTTGAAATGCGCTGCCCAGGCATTCGCCAAACGTACCCAACGCATCGACATCGCAATGATCCGCGTCGGCGAGAACCCCTCCTGCGACCATCATCAATCGCATAAGTCCGCGTGTCTTTAACTCGCGGCTAACGAGAACGACGGCATCGGCAGGTACACCACTGAGTGCAAGCTCCGTGGCCTGACCTGCAATCATTCCGCCACTACCGATACAATCGCCTGCTTCGTGAATCAGCCGCTGAAGTCCGTTGTTATCAGTACCGCTCGCAGCCGACGCGAAGAGCACATATGCCTGGTTGAGCAGCGCGACTCCCGTGAGGATAGCCATGCCTTCGCCGAATTCGATGTGAAGCGCCGGTTTATTACGCCTTACGTCTGCATCGTCCATCGAAGGGAGGTCATCGAGAACCAGCGAACTTGTGTGTATGTACTCGATGGCACAGGCCAGCAACAATGCTTGATGGTCCGTTACTCCGCCGAGGCGCGCAGCCGCTAACGTCATGTGCGGGCGCAATCGCTTGCCTCCGGGGAACACAGCGTAGCTGAGCGCTTCGTTAAGCCGTTCCGCGCCTGGGGCAGCAGACACCGGCAAATGTTTGTTTAGTGCTTCTTCGATTCGCTGCCGCTGCGATAAGACGAAGCTGGTAAACTCTTCGTTCTGCATTGCGTTAAGTCAATAACCTGGTTTGCTTTGATGATCTCTTTACCTGTCACTTCGTGTGCTGCGAAATCTTCCTTTTCAAAAGAAAAGCCGTTTGATGAAAATAGGCTTCCTGGGTCACGGAGATGACCTCGAACATCGAGCGCAAAGTTTTTGCGAAGTAATCAGCGTTGTAAAAAACCTGCGAATTATTATCTCTGCCCAAACTGAGCATGCCGAAAGAGGTTTTCGATTTTTGGTAGAGTTCTTTCGATTTTGTCCATTTGGCTAAATCAGAAGAGCTATGCCTCCCTTCCTCCATCAACTCGATCGTGTGCTGGTCGTGGATGGTGATATAGAGCCTTCCTTCCGGCGCGAGTATTCGTTGTAGTTCGAGCAGCCAGGCGTCCGCGAGATCGTCGATGTGTGTGAATACCGAGCCACAGTAGATAAGTTGAAAACTTCTGTCTTCGAAGGGTAAGTGGGGAACTTTCGTGGTCGTGGCGAAGTTAAAAGGTGGACTCAGATTCTGCTTGCACCAGTAAATGTGTTCAGCCTGGATATCGGTCCCCCAAATCTCGCAAGTCTCGGATAGGTCTTTTAGATAGCGAATCATCCTTCCTGCGCCACATCCGAAGTCGAGGATGCGATTGCCTTTCTTAAAGGCGAAGTCCGACGCATAAACGATTTCCAGCATTGTGCTGACGTTCGCATTGCCATGTGCCAGGTAGTTGTAGCCGAGCCATAATTCTTTAGGAGGGATCGGTAATTCCGAACTTGACGCTTCAGAGTCGGCCGGCGGACTTGCAGGTAATACAAAATCAAGGCGCGGCGTGTAGGGCATGAATGCCAGCTCTTGAAAGGAAGGGGCGCTTTCTGAGGCGGCACTTTGCATTTTCCTTTTTATCCATGCCTTGATGCTCCGAGGGACCAGGTTGCTAATTGCAAAAGTCGCTGCCGAACCAGGACGCGAAAACTCCTCCGCTTCGTCAGGCCGCTTGCTTGAGGCCAGGTCAGACATTTGTCCCGCGGTGCGTTCCACGTAGGTGGAGCAACTCGTCGCGCGCCACCTTCCGTCAGTTTTCACGACAGCGATTTTGGACCTGCATTCAACGCTAAATTGCCGACCGCTGTTTTCGCCTTCAATCAACTTAACAAAAACCACCGTTGCCGAATCACCACCTGACTCGGGCACCTCCAAGCTTTGGATGTTGATGGACTTGATTAGAAGTTCCGGAGAGGCGATCACCGCAATTTCTTCGTCCCGGGTGAGGACATCGCCGTTCGGGGTGGTAACTGAATAGCAATCGACTCGGAGTTGCGCGGCAGCTTGCAGGTCCTTCTCAAGTATCGAGCGGTTCCACTCTTCAAGGAACTCTTTGATCTCCTCTTCATGATTATGTGTATTCATAGAAAGTTCGGCATCTCGTTGACCGGCATCACCGGGTCCGGACAGAGATTGGTTTTAAGCGATGTTGCGTATCCGGAACCGTCCTGACGAAGACATAACTCTGCTATCATCAATCAATAAATCGGTTCGGTCACGCCACGGCACGGTGCCACAATCACCGGCCGGGGCCAATTCGCTCTGTTCGCGAAGGGCGGAGTCTATCGCGTTCGAGGTCAAACTTCATGAGGAGGATTTTCAAGGACTCGGAACACGAACATTTGTTCCGCAGGGACGGTTACCTCGTGCTCAATGCCTTTGACCCGGCGGCGATCAAACGAATTGAGAAATTTTATCTTACGAACTCCGATCAAGAGTTTACTGGGTTCCACAATTCGCTGAACATTTATTCCCCGGAGCAAAAAGCGACAATACATAAATTCCTCGCGGGGATTTTTGACGAATACTTAAGTAAATACTTCGACAATTACAAGGCATTAATCGCCACCTTCTCGGTGAAGAACCCCGGCCCGAATGGCCTCATTAAACCTCATCGAGACTGGCAGCTCTGTGATCAAGAATCCTCAGCGGCGCAGCTTTGGGTCCCTCTTTGCGATACTAATGCGGACAATGGTGGACTGGGCGTCTTTAAAGGTTCGCACAAACTAAAATCGACACTTCACGGGACGAACCTGCGGTCCATCTTTCCTATTTCAGCCGCCTACTACAAGTATCTGACCTTCTTCCGCATAAAGGTGGGAGAAGTATTAATCATCTCTACCAAAACTATTCATGCATCAGGGAACAACACCGCTGGTGGCCAACGAGCGGTGGCGTCCATGGGCATCATCCCCGCAGAGGCAAAACCGATACACTATGTCGGAGACAGGCAGAACCCCTCAACGGTAGTGGAACTGGAAGTGGACGAGGAATTTTTCCATCACTATTACATATCCGAGTCCGCAGCTGTGTCACCATCCGACAATCACATCGTTAACAGTGCGGCGTATCGGCGCAGAGAGTTTGAATGGGCTCCGGTAACAATCGAGGACCGGGATATTTTAGGCCTCTACGAACCGGGGATAATGACCGCCTTCAGACAAATCAAAGACCGCGTGACAGTCAAACTTCCTTCGAGATTAACCCCGTCTTGACAACTGGCACCCTGGATCAGTTTGAAGAAGGTACTGCACACCAGAAGCCTCGCTGGTCACGTTGATCGAAGACCGAGCACTACGAATCCCACAGATACTCGGCAGCATACGATACGTACAGGGGATCATCCTTGAGTCGTGTTGCTTTGCCCTTAAAGTTACTCAAAATTTCAACAGGAAAGTCGGCTTCGGTGGTCCTTCTATCCGGTCGCCAACGTTCAAGAATCCTGATAAGTGGGCGCAACCTGTTCTCCAATGTCTTGCTGACGTACCAGAGATAAATCCGCTGAGACTGCGCGGTACCCAACCGTCTTCCGGCGGCTGCGACCACCCGTGAAATCGCCGGATACCAGTACAGCTCCGCAGGCAAGAGCGATGGGTTCAGGCGTCCCAGCTTGATGTCCACGGGTTCCAGACTGAGCTTATTCTCCAGAATTGACAGGAATTTCTGCTGGTCGTCCCGCAGCAATTCGTAAGGCAAGATAGTCAAGTTACTTTCGCCGAATGCGTTGCCGTAAAGCTGGATAAGGTGGTCGTAGTCGAAATATTGAGTCAGGCAATCCGCGGCTTCCCGGCACAAGCGATTAAGGTGTTGACTTCCTCCTGTCCTGACATACGAGGAATAGAGCGAAATGATGCTTTCCTTAAAGCCACGCGTCACAATGATGACACGGCTGCCGGGATACAGAGTCTTCAATATTGTGCAGGCCTCTGCCTGATCTTTTTTAATTCGATCGGGATTTTTTGTCAGCCATTCCTCCATCCAATCAATCCGGACTGGCATCCTCACTTTACCGAAGCTGACCATGAAATCACCCAAACTCTTGTTCGCCATAGATAGTGCTTCGCAACTGGTCACGTAGTATTCATAGCTTTTACGCGCGGGACGGGCGATCTCATAGACACTACGAAATCCTCCCAAGGCCCCGGGTACATAACAGAGTTGTGGATGGCGCTTGAACCACTCCTGAAGGAACGTGGAACCAGTCTTCGGATAGCCGATGTGCAATAAATGCCGGCTCAAATCGGCCATGTTTCTTAATTTCCTTAAGAGTTTCGAATACGATCGGCTTTGCGCCAAAAGTCGAATTCAACACGTGTCGTGTAATTCGTGGATCCGTTTTTTAGGCTGCAAAAGTACGATCCACGAAATACACGAAACACACCAAACAACACGAACGTCGTGTTGTACGACTTTGGAGGCAAAGGCAATACGATCACAATTCACTCGTCCCACAAATACTCTTTCGCGTATGGCGCATACAGCGAGTGGTCCCTGAGTCGTGACGCTTTGCCGCTACAGTGCGTCAAGATTTCGTCGGAGAAGTTTGCCTCGGTGATCTTACGGTCAGGATTCAATCTTTGAAGGACCTTGATGAACGGACGCAACTTATTATCGAGTGTCTTGCTGACGTACCACCCATAAATTTTCTCGAACGGCTTGGGACCGAGCCGTGATGCCGCGGCTGCAACCACTCTTGAAATCGCGGGATACCAATATAGTTCCTCAGGCGAGAGCGAGGGATTCAGGCGCCCCAGCTTGATGTCTGCGTGCTTTAAGTCGAGCCTCTGCTCCAGGACTCTCAGGAATCTGTCCTGATCGTCGCGGAGCAGTTCATAAGGAAGGATGATCAGGTTGTGTTCACCGAACGCTTCTGAGTAAAGCTGAATTAGATAATTGAAGTCGTAGTACTGGTAAACATAACGGTAGGCATCGTTCATCACTTTATCCGGCACAGCCTTAGACGCGCCCAATACTCCTCCCGCCCTGACATACTGGGAATAGCCAGAAACGATCATTGCCTTAAACCCACGCGTCACGATGATGATGCGACTTTCTGGATAAAGACTCTTCAGAAGCGTGCAAACATCCGCTTGATCTTTTTTTATCCGACTGGTGTGTTCGTTCCATCTTAGGCTCATTTCCAGCGGCACCGCGCCTGCGCTCTCATTCGGAGTGCAGAGTCCTTCATAACTGGTTACGTAATATTTAAGAATCGTTCCGGTTCCCCGGCATATCTCATAGACGTTGTGAAATCCACCCAGCCCGCCGGGCGTATAACCGAGCTCCGGATGACCCTCAAACCACGCCTGGAGGAAGGTAGACCCCGCTTTCGGATAGCCAATGTGGATT
>DATEPF010000339.1:0-5499 GCA_035273325.1 Pyrinomonadaceae bacterium
GATTGAGATGCGGGGGATTCCAACGGTTCTAATCACGGTCAGCCCCGAGGTTTCCGCTCAAATGAGGCCGCCGCGCGCGATTTACCCCAACGGATTTAAGATTGGCAACAGTCTGGGAAAACCGGGCGCGCGCGATTTGCAGAAGCAGATCCTAAAGGACGCGCTAACTCTTTTCACTGAAAACACACGGCCTGGTGAGTTCGTGACGAAAGAGTATGCCGAGTATGGTGAGTATCACGAGCCGCCCCGCGTGAAAACAAAAGTTTGAAGTTTCGAGTTCAACACGTTTCGTGTTATTTCGTGTGTTTCGTGCAATTCGTGGACAGTTTTTTAGCTAACAAAAGAACGATCCACGAATTTGCACGAAACACACGAAGTAACACTAAATAAGATGGATCGTCCTGTTACAGATGCACAAAACTATTGGAATACTAACCGGCGGTGGAGATGCTCCTGGGCTGAACGCGGTTATTCGTTCGGTTGTCACAACTGCAGCCGGGCAATACGGAATGAAAGTCATCGGGATCGAGGATGGCTTCGAAGGACTGTTAGGGGAAACGCATACCCGGGAGCTAACTCAAGCTGATGTCCGCGGTTTGCTACCGCGGGGCGGCACAATCCTCGGCACGCGCAACCGCGGCCGGTTTGTTGAGATCACGCGAGAAGGAATTCCGATCAAACCGGAAGCCGTCTACCGCGAAGCCGTCGAGAACATTAACCGTTTGGGAATCGAATGCCTGGTGGTACTCGGCGGCGAAGGCACGCTCGGCATCGCGATGGAGTTTGACAAGCGCGGTGTCCCCGTCGTCGGCGTGCCTAAGACTATCGACAACGATCTGGCGTGCACAGAACTTACGTTCGGTTTTATTACCGCCCTCGACATTGCCACCGACGCTCTCGATCGTTTGCACACTACCGCCGAGTCACACGAGCGCGTCATGATCCTGGAAGTGATGGGCCGTAACGCCGGTTGGATTGCGTTGCACTCCGGAATTGCCGGCGGAGCTGACGTGATTTTGATTCCTGAAATTCCCTTCACGATGGAGTCAGTAGCAGAAAGAATCAGAGAACGAGACAGGGCAGGCAGTAACTTTAGTATCGTCGTCGTTGCTGAGGGAGCTCAGGAAGCGGGACGTGAATTGATCTACCAGGACAAAGGCGACCGTCATCATGCACCGCGGCTTGGTGGAATCGGGGCCTATTGTCAGAAGTGTTTGGAGGAACTAACCGGAAAGGAAACACGTTGCGTGGTCCTGGGCCACCTGCAACGCGGTGGCCGGCCCAATGCCTTTGACCGCATGCTGGCGACAAACTACGGTTCGTGCGCAGTCCGCGCATGTGTGGAAGGAAAGCGGGGAGTAATGGTGGCGCTGCAGGCCGGCGACGTAATTACTGTTCCGATTTGTCAGGCTATCGCCAACGTTAAAACGGTTCCGGCTGAGGGTCAGTTGGTGCGCACGGCGCGCGATACCGGTATTTCATTCGGCGCTGCGGACGAAGCAAGATTCCACCGCGCTGCGTAAATTTATTCGTGTTATGTTCGTGTTATTTCGTGTAATTAGTGGATCGTTCTTATGTAGACTAAAAACGATCCACGAATTACACGAAATAACACGAAGCGGGCAAACAACAATTCGGTGCTAACTTGAAAGTGAGTGTCCGGTGTCAGCCGACATAAAAGCAAAACTGCAGGGCGAGCTCGAGGAACTGGAATCTGAGCTGCGCGTTCATCTTCCGAAGGAGATCAAACGCGCACTCGAGTTTGGGGACCTGCGCGAGAACTCCGAATATCGTGCCGCACTGGACCGGCAAAACGTCGTAAAGGCGCGCATCGTTGAGCTACGTCAAAGGATAAGTGAGATCGCCTCGATCGACCTTTCGAAGATTTCGCGGGACAAAGCTGGTTACGGTTCGACCCTGGTTTTGTTTGACGCCGAAAAAGACGAAGAGGTCACTTATCGATTGGTGACGCCGGAAGAAAGTGATCCTCAACAAGGCCTAATCTCGACGACCTCGCCCGTGGGCCGCAGCCTGATGGGAAAAGAAGAAGGCGATGAAGTCGTGGTCCGCACCCCCGCCGGCGCGCGTAACTTTGAAATCAAACGCCTGACCACGATTCACGACCAAGCAGCGGGCGAACCCGGCGCGGCTAGCTGAAGCCTCTGTCACCCGTTACAGATCTCTTCACAAAGAACCGGAGCGAAGCGCAGCGGACCGACCGAGTCCTCGTTGAATGCCACAAGCAAGCAAACCTGAAGGCACGACGATTTGAGTGTTATTAGACGTCACCCGGTCGCTCCGCTGCGCTTCGCTCCCGGTTCTGCTTTGCGGCCCCGCGCGTCTCAAATCGTACTGACAACGCACTCCGTTTTCGGCATAATGACTGCCCCGGAGAACTAAACGAATGTTTGTGGGTGGCATAGGTCGAGGCGCGCAACGAATCATCGACGCGATGGTCCGTTGGCTGGCCCACGGCCACATTAATCCCAATATCCTGACCGTCATCGGGGTCGCAATTAATGTCGGCTCCGGTGTGCTCTTCGGCTTCGGCTACTTCTTTTGGGCCGGCATCGTTCTTATCGTTGCGAACCTTTTCGACATGTTGGACGGTCAGGTGGCCCGTCTTTCCGGACGCGTTACGCGCTTCGGCGGGTTCCTCGATTCCTCGCTCGATCGACTTTCCGACATGGTGGTTTTCGTTGGATTAATGGTCTTTTATGCGCGCGATACCGAGTTTCATTCCACCCTTAACGTTTTTCTCGCGGGCGCAGGACTAATGGGGTCGGTTATGGTAAGCTACGCCAGCGCCCGGGCCGAAAGTCTGATTCCTAAGTGCGATGTGGGCTTCCTACGCCGTCCCGAGCGAGTGGTTCTTTTCATAATTGGAGCTTTAAGTACTCATCCGGGTTCGACAAATTTCTTCGCTAACCGAATGCCGGCAGTCTTGTGGGTGCTGGCGGTCGGTTCTTACTGGACCTTTGCGCACCGCATGTATCACACCTGGCGTGAGTTAAATAAAATTAAAGCTGAAGCAAATAAAGACGACACGCAAACCGCACTTTCCGCATCTAATGCCGGGCCTGAACGACGAGCTGAACAGCAGTTGGTACACAAAGCTGGTTAGGCAGCCCCCGAACAGAAATTTTGAGATCTGCTTATCATCCGAGGTATTGATACCGTGACGATCTGTCCCTGCTGTGGCTCGAAAACGAATGGCGATTGGAGTAATGGCTGCGCCTGTGGCGCGCGGCCCGTTGGTGAACCGTTGCCCCGCCCCGAAAACCAGCTGCCGTCGTATGCCCGCGCCCTAATACTCACCGTCAGTGGATTGCTGATGGTGCTGGTGCTGATAGTCCAGACCATCAATGCGTTCTCGCAAAAACTCCCGACTTCAAAAACCTATACGGAAGCGTTCGCCGTTGTTCGCGGGTCGGTGCTTCAGTTTTGGATGTGGGCCGCCGCCGCGGAAACTGCGGCCTGGCAGCTGAAGTGGATTGCTATTCCAGCGACGCTGTTTGTGTGGTTTGGCTGCCGCAAAATGTACCGGTCAGTGAAAGAGTCTCCGGCTCAGTTCTGCGGATTGAAATACGCGCGCTGCGGTTTCATCACCTCGGCCGCAGTCCCGGTTCTTATTGCAGTCCTGATTGGCGCCACTGTCCCTGAACGTATTAAACAACGCAATGACGGAATCCTGGCCGGTCAAAGGGCCATCGGTCTTGCTGTCGACCGCGTGATGTTTCAGTACAAGCAAGAGTTTGGTAGCTACCCCGCAAGCACGGACGACCTGAGACGGCTTCCGGATCCGGATGGTTCAATCACGGCGCTTCTCAAAGACATTGAAGGGGCGGAATACAAAGCCAGCGCTGAAGTGGCGGCGGTTCCCACAAAGCAGCCGAAACGATTGCGCGGCGCGGTGATCCGCAACGCCTCAATGGAGACTGACGAACCAATTAACGATAGTCTGTCGTTTACGGAATTTGAACTGCGCCTGCCTGGCTATGACAAACAACTGGGCACCGACGACGACATCATTGTTGAAGAAATGGTTGTCAGTAACGCAACCGAAACACGACGACGCGCCGGCGCAACCACCGCTGGACCAAGAACAGTGAAGCAGTAGTCCGGTTCCTGTATTGATACAAAAGACCCTCTTCGTTTCCGAAGAGGGTTTTTTCTTGCGACCTTTGGTGTTATTTCGTGTAATTCGTGTATCTCTTTTTTAGGCGGCAGAAAAAACGATCCACGAAAAACCGAACGTTAATTTCGCGCGATGTTCAAGAAAATTCTAATCGCCAATCGAGGTGAGATCGCCGTGCGAATTATTCGTGCCTGCCGCGATCTGCAAATCTCGCCGGTTGCCGTTTACTCAGAACCTGACGCCGCATCAATTCACGTTGCACTTTCGGATGACGCCGTTTGCATCGGTCCCGCGCCATCAGTCGAAAGCTATCTAAACATTTCGAAAATAATTGACGCCGCCAAAAACACCGGCGCGGAAGCAATCCATCCCGGCTACGGTTTCCTTGCTGAAAACGCAGAATTCGCGGCGGCCGTGAAAGAAGCGGGCCTCGTGTTTATTGGACCACCTGCGGCAGCCATGCAGGTAATGGGATCAAAAACGACTGCGCGCCGCGCTGCTGTCGAGGCCGGCGTACCGATTGTTCCCGGCACCGTCGACCCATTGACTTCCATTGCCGAAGCGGAACGCGTGGCTGAACAGTTTGGTTATCCGGTGATGCTGAAAGCTTCAGCGGGGGGCGGCGGCAAAGGCATGCGACTGGTCACCACGGCAAAGGAGTTGCGCTCCGCATTCGAAAACGCGAAGTCGGAAGCGTCCTCCGCGTTTGGTGATGATTCGCTCTACCTCGAAAAGGCTATTGAACGTCCGCGCCACATCGAGATACAGGTCTTCGCCGACACGCATGGCAACGTGGTCCACCTGGGCGAGCGGGAGTGTTCAATTCAACGCCGTCATCAAAAAGTGGTTGAGGAATGTCCCTCGCCGATCAACGACCCGACGCTGCGTGCCAGGATGGGCGGTGCCGCGGTTGAGTTGGCCCGCGCCGTTAACTACGCCGGAGCGGGAACGGTTGAGTTTCTGGTGGCCGATGCGACCCGCGAGTTTTATTTTCTCGAAATGAATACTCGTTTGCAGGTTGAGCATCCGGTTACCGAATTGGTGACCGGTATCGACTTGGTTCGTGAACAGCTCACAGTAGCAAGCGGCGCGCCGCTGTCTTTCAAGCAACCCGATGTTAACTGGCGAGGACATGCAATTGAGTGTCGCGTTTACGCCGAGGATCCGGAAAACAATTTTTTCCCTTCGCCCGGCACGATTAGCTACCTGCACGTTCCGTACGGACCCGGCATACGCGATGACGGCGGGGTGGAGATGGGTTCTGAGGTTTCGATTCATTACGATCCCATGATTTCAAAACTCGCGGCGTGGGGTAGCACTCGCGCAGAAGCGATCGATCGCCTGCGGCGCGCGCTCGATGA
>DATEPF010000340.1:0-10423 GCA_035273325.1 Pyrinomonadaceae bacterium
GCCGATGGCGCCAGGGTGTCTTTGGGTCCGTGGATTTACAGCAATTTGTTTGCGTCGTGGACGTCACCTATAAATGCTTCGCTGGCCTACGCCATTGTCTTCGTTCTGATTTGGCTCGGTCTTATGTGGATTCTTTATCGGCGGAAAATTTTTATCAAGGTTTGAGACCTGGTTCGATCGCCGCAATGGGATTTCGTCCGCGAAAAGTTTGGGGATTTCTCTTCAATGACAAATATGAAATTTGAACTGATATATGGAAAATCGAACTCGACGCTCTTGCACCGAACCCCTGTCATCCTTGTTTTGGTCCACCTCTCCACGGAAAGCTCCATAGTCTCTGCGCCGAGAGGATGAGAGAGAAGATCGCGGCCACTTGTAGAGTGATGAGTGTCCAGACCCAGAAGTAGACTCCGCCGGAATTAGCGAGCCTGCCACCGACAAGCCCCTTTCCGATCATGTGAATCACCGGGACGCCCGAGCCCCCGATCGATCCGAGAAGGATTATGATGTACCCGGATCGGCGTTCGGCGAGCACGGTGGTTCCGTAGAGCCAGACGACCAGTATGAGCACGCCAATAGTGTTCCTGACGCCTCCAGGTTCAAACCCCCGGACGATGTCGTCGCTGAGGTGAAACGTCATCAAGAGGATCGAGAGCAGAGATGTAATGGTTAACGTGACGCTTCGTTGCATTTGAATATTATTGACTTCGCGCAAGAGTCGAATTCCTCACCTCTTCGTGTTATTTCGTGTGGTTCGTTTGTTTCGTGGACCGCTCTTATGCAGCGTGAAAAGCGATCCACGAATTACACGAGATAACTCTTAAACAGTCCGTTCCACGTTCTTGCGCATGAGCGAACCTTCCGTGAACACGTGAGCCAGCACGAACGTGAGGAGTACGGCCAGCCAGCCGTTGATTGAAAAGCCGGCGTCTAAGTGAAGTGGATGCGCCGGAGTTGAAATGTTGTCAGCGATTGCTCCGATTACAACGCTGATAACGTTCACCACCAGCATCACCCATGCGATCGTTTGCAAACGAGATGCGTTAGCCGCGACGAATGGGTCGCCTTCGCGAACTGTCTTCACAATTGCAAGCAGGCGCTTAAGGACGACATGGTTGAGCGGAATCGTAACCAGACCGAGCATGGCAATCGCGCGCAGGCCCATGACCAGCCGCTCAGCCTCTGGCGAAGGAGAAAGGTCAAAACTGCTCATAATCCATTCCCTGTTAGGCATCACAACGAGCAGGGCGAGGATCGCGACGCCGCCCAGAAGGTTGACGACTATCAGAATCCTTAACACGATGTAGGCGATCTGCACCGCGGATGCGACGATTGGCTTTGTCATGATTCATGAACTCCCTATATCGGATATCAAACTCACCGCAGTCATTTTGTCCGTTGAAACTCGCCGCGAAATTGCATGGGTTTACCGTCGGGCATAACAAAAGTAAACGCCACCGTGTGACGGTCCGCATCAACCAGTGTGAGCAACATGTCCTTCAGGTAGCCTCCACGCGTACTTCCCGCGACATCGAGAAAACTGAACTCGATCGCCCTTTCATCCGGGGATATCTTCCCCTCCCACCGAGACCGATTGCCGCCATCACAATAATGCGTCGCCAGCAAACGGTCCTCTTCGACGTAGAACATAGTGATTTCATTTTTCGGAGGTCCCTCTGCACTGGTATTCCCCTCATGAAGAATTGCGGTGCCACTGGACGCTGGTCGTATGGTGAAGTTAATCGGGATGTTCATAACCGTACCGTGCCACGACCCGGACAAGGTCTTAAGTTTCGCGAACGCCTTTTTCGCCGGGGAGGGGGCGGCTGGAGCTTTAGCGGGATTATCCTGGGCAAAGGCAGTGGCTGATGCCAGCAGGCAAATCAGAAGTGTTGGCAGCAGAGCTCGAATAAGAATTTTCATTTTCGTTCCTCGGGTGATGATTGGTTGTGCATATTTCATGAGCACTTTGAGTGTAGACAGGAAGAGGGTATGAGTTTGACCTTTCGAAGTCTCCACAGGCTGTAATGAGATTGTAAAAAGTTGTACCAAGAGAACGGGGACAGAAGAATCCACAGATTACACAGATTACGCAGATTAAGAACCAGGAGAGTTTTAGAGTGACGGCCCACCCAAGATCACCGGGGTAGTTCCTAATCTGTGTAATCTGCGCAATCTATGGATACCCAAAGCTTATTCGATGAAGCGGTAGCCGATTCGATGAACGGTAATGATGTGCCGGGGTTGGGATGGATCAGGCTCTATCTTCTGGCGCAGCTTGGCGATGTGATTGTCGACGGTGCGGGTAACTGGAGTGCTATCGTATCCCCAAACTTCGTCGAGCAGTTGATCGCGGGTCACGATATCGCCGCGGTGCCGGATGAGGTAGCGCAGGATTTCGAATTCGCGGGGTGAAAGATCTAATACTTGCCCGCCTTTACGCGCCGCGTATTTTTTAAAGTTCAGCTCTACATTCCCAAAGTTAAAACTCTCGACTTGCGTGACCTCTTTCGCCGCTCTTCGCAAATGGGCCCTGACTCTGGCAAGTAGTTCCTTAATGCTAAATGGTTTCGTTACGTAATCATCTGCGCCGACTTCAAGACCAACCACCTTGTCAGTTTCCTCACTTCGGGCAGTCAGCATGAGAATTGGAGTCTCAATTCCGCGCGCGCGCAGATTGCGGCAGACATCTATTCCACTCATCAAGGGCAGCATCACGTCCAGCAGAATTATGTCTGGTTTTTCAGTGGACGCCTTCTCTAATCCTTCTTTCCCATCGCGTGCCACGGAAACCTCATAGCCTTCATACTCACAGCTATCTTTTAGCCCGAGCACCATATTGGGTTCATCTTCGATGATCAGAACTTTGGTCAACTTGTTCTCCTATTTGCCTCGGTGGTGGCTCTCAGCACAACCCGAAGATCCACAGATTTCGCAGATTACCCAGATTAGAAACTAAACAGTGATCTTGAGTGACATTGACGCTCTCAATTGGTTTTAATCTGCGAAATCTGTGGATTCATTCGTTCCTGCGTTAGACCCACGGCGTGCCACGGGATCCGAATCGTAAAACGACTCCCCTTACCAACGTCGCTCTCGACCGAGATCGTTCCTTTGTGCGCTTCAACAATGTGCTTTACCAGAGATAGGCCCAGACCACTGCCTTTCACATCGTGGACCAGCCCATTGCCTACCCGGTAAAACTTCTCGAAGATCTTTGCCTGTTCAGCTCGGGCAATTCCAATACCCTGATCGGCAATTTCAATAGACAAATCAGAACCAACTGTGTCAGTAGTGATCGAGAGCTGCTTTACCTCCCCTGAATACTTAATGGCGTTATCAAGCAGATTTGAGATCGCCTGGGCCATCGCATCGCGGTCAATTAAGACGGGCGGCAAATCAGCTTGAATGTTTGTTTGCACTTCGAAGCCGGAATTTATGATTTGATAGCGATAGCTGGAAAGCACGTTCTCAATCACTTGTGCCATGTCGCCGGTGGCGAAATTATAGGTTTTCCGTCCCGCCTCGATTTTTGAGAAATCGAGAATATTGTCGATCGTCTTATTCAAACGCCGGCTTTCATGGCGAATGATCCGGTAGTACTCAAGTCTCTTTTGCTCATTTTTTACCCGCCCCAGTTCAAGGATCTCGGAAAACAAGCTGAGTAGCGATAAAGGTGTCTTTAGTTCATGCGAAACATTTGCGACGAAATTTGATTTCGCCTGGGCCAGACGCGCTTCGCGGTCGGTGGCCCGGATAGTAAGGGCCATACCCACAACTAAAACCGCCAGTACCAGGAGAGTTACTCCGGCGCTATGCACGAAACTGTCCCGCGCGAAATCGTCGAGATTCGTATTCCTAAGGCCTACTTTTGCTTTCCAATTGGCGAACGGCCGATCAAATGTGCTTTCGAAAAAGTGTCCGTTTTGCGCCGGTGCGTTTGAATAAATTACCTGGCTGTTCTCATCGCTAATTGTGATGGCCATGGCCAGCGGGGAAGTGCTGGATGTGTGCGAAGGGGCAGTCTCAAATATGCTGCGACCTATCAAGTCATTTCTGACAAAACCCTCGTTTAAATAGACTCCCGCAAAACCACTCGGTAGGCCTCTTAGCGGATAAGGCAGTTGATGAAATAAATAAATTCCTTGACGCGTCCCGGGCGGGCATTCTGGACATGAATCACGCGCGAATAAATACTTTTGATTACGGTCAACAAAGCTTTCGGCCATCTGCGATTTTTCAAACAGAGACAGAATGCCGAACTGCCTGGAGGAGAATTCCGGCTGAAGGTTCTTCACAAGTTTGTCTGAGTACACGTACGCATAAGTATTTGTTTTCTGCAGGTCGGCCGAGTAGCCGAAAAAAATAATCTCTTCGATCTCAGGATGGGAACTCTTCACCCTGGCAAAATGTTTTTCGAACTCTGCCGCCGCCTGCGGGGACGAAACGGGGATCATGCCGATCGGTTCCAGGGTTTCGGCGGCGATGTCCTCCAGGCGTTGTTTCATTCTGCGCTCTACAATAGTTAACCCCTGTCGCAGGTTATCCTTGAATGCGCCTTTGGTTTTCTGCTCAAGCTCCGCAAGCGATTGATACTGCATATACGTCAACACGAGGACGGGCAGAAAAACGCCTAGCGTTGCCAGTATGATCAGCTTTTTTCGCAGCGATAATTTGCGGAATGCAGTTTGGAACATACCGGAGACAGAATACATCGAGATTCTGCGGATGGCTGGCGCTCCTACACAGCGGAATGTAAAAAGTTGTCATGGTCTTGATGTTAGTTCGTGTGATTCGTGGATCGGATTTTTAGTCAGCCATAAGAAAGATCCACGAAATACACGAGATAACAGTTGGTGGCGGCTTGAAAGCTCACGCTAATCTGAGTAGTCTGCACCAGCCCAGTCCTTCGAGTAGATCTAAGAGTGTCCCGCAAACTTTAGTTTTCCGTAGGCCACGACAAGCTGAAGCATGTCGAACATTGTTCCAGCGTTTCCCAGAACACAGCGTAATGATTCCTGAATCCATCGGACACTACCGAATAATCAAAAAGCTGGGCGCGGGTGGAATGGGTGCGGTCTACCTGGCGCTGGATACTAAGCTCGACCGCAAAGTCGCGATCAAACTTCTTCACCCCGAGTTTAGTTCGGATGAACACTTCAAGAAGCGACAACTTAGGGAAGCTCAAGCCGTAGCCAAGCTGGACCATCCGAACATCTGTGCTGTGTACGACGTCAATGAAGTAGGCACTTTTACGTTCATCGTCATGCAGTACATCGAAGGCGAATCCCTGGCCGATAAGATGGACCAGGAACCATTAGGAGGGACCACTGCACTGGCCCTGGTCGAGCAGGCTGCCGAAGGTTTAGCGGAAGCTCACGCGCACGGGATCGTTCATCGGGACGTCAAGCCACAGAACATGATGATAACGCCGCGAGGTCAGCTGAAACTCCTGGATTTCGGTCTGGCCAAGCAAGTGAACCCGGGCGATGCGGTGGACAGTGAAGCTCCAACCGAGACGCTCTTAAGTCAACCCGGCTTGATTGTGGGAACGATGCCTTACATGTCGCCGGAGCAGGTGAAAGGCGAACCACTCGAGGCGTCCAGCGATATGTTCAGCCTCGGCGTTACCTTTTATGAAATGCTGGCGGGGAAACATCCGTTCAAGGATCACAGCGCCGCGGTAACGATGTCGCGGATCCTGCTCGGGGAACCGATCCCGACGGCACAATTTCAGGCCCAGGTTTCTCCCGAGTTAGAAGCTCTGTTGAGCAAGATGCTCAGCAAAGACAAAGAGGCGCGGTACCAAAACGCCAACGAGTTTTTGACGGACTTGAAACAACTGCGCGCGAAACTGTCTGCCGGCGAGTCGCAGGCGCACAAGCCAGTTTCCGAAGGACGTTCAGCGGTCACCGCCGGTGCCCACCGGACTGGAAGCATCCTCAGCAAGGTTCAGCGAAACAAGTGGCCACTGCTTGCATCGGTGTTGGCGCTGGCGCTCGCGGTGTTCTTTATCAACCGCTGCACTTCTGGTGACCATCTCGACTCTCTGGCGATCCTTCCGTTCACTTATGTTTCCAACGATGCGCAATTAATGGCGAACGCCGACCGCGAGTACTTAAGCGATGGGCTGACGGAAAGCATCATTAACAACCTGTCGCAATTGGAAAACCTGAAAGTGATCGCGCGAAGCTCAGTCTTTCGTTACAAAGGGAAAGAGCTCGACGTGCGGGCGATAGGACGTGAGTTGAACGTGCGGGCGGTGTTGACCGGCCAGATCATACAGAACGGCGACGAATTAACGATTCAGGTGGCACTAACTGATGTTGAAGGGGACCGTTCAATTTGGGGCGAGACCTATCAACGAAAAACTGCCGACATCCAGAGTGTACAAAGAGAGATCGCGAGGAATGTTTCAGAAAAACTTCGTTTGAAATTAACGGGAGCCGATCAGACACAACTTGCCAAGACTGACACGCAAAGCGGCGAGGCTTACGAAGCCTACCTGAAAGGGCGCTATCACTGGAACAAGCGGACCGACGAAGGTTTCAAAAAGGCGATTGGTTATTTTCAGGATGCGATAACCAAAGATGGAAGTTATGCGTTGGCGTATACGGGACTCGCAGACTGCTACACCCTGCGAAGTGATTATGGCTTCCTTGCTCCCAAGGAAGGCTACGCCCTGGCCAAAGGCGCGGTAACGCTCGCACTCAAATACGATGAGAGTCTGGCGGAGGCCCACACTTCGCTTGCATCAATCAAGGCAGTTACTGATTGGGATTGGCAGGGAGCTGAGAATGAGTATCGCAGGGCCGTTGAGTTAAACCCGAAGTATGCCACCGCGCATCACTGGTACGCCGCCCAGTTGTTGTTGCAAGGCAGGTTGGACGAGGCGCTTCAGGAAATCAAAATCGCACAGCAACTTGACCCGCTCTCGCTGGGAATCAATAAGGACTTCGCAGTCATACTGCTTTACGCCGGCGATTACGAGCGGGCCCTGGAACAGTGCCGGAAGACTCTCGAGATCGAGCCAGACTTCCACATGATGTCCACTTACATCGCGCAGATCTATGAACAGCAACAAAAATACCTGCTGGCCATTCAGGAGTTGGAAAAGGCACACGCGCTTGCGCCGGAAGATGGTGAGATCACTTACGGGCTCGGCCAGGCTTACGCACTCATGGGCAGGAAACCTGAGGCACAGAAGATCTTAGATGAGTTAAATCAACCGCTGAAACAAAACGTATATCTGCCAAAAGAAGCGGCTTATTTAAATGTGTTGCTGGGCGATAAAGAGCAGGCAATCGCGATCTTAGAGAAAGCTGCTGAAGACCACTACATGGCCGTTGCCGAACTTAACGTCGATCCGCGCTTCGCCGAGCTACGCAATGAGCCGCGCGTGCGTGTGATTCTGCAGAAGGTCCGACTGTTGCACTGACCAATCAACTCCAACAAAAATTAAAGACCGCGAGAAATGACAAATGGCACGTTGTCACCTCGCGGTCTTGAATAGGGGAATTGCCTGAACCAGAGTCCGGCTGTTATTTCTTTTTCCCGGCTTTCTTCTTCGCAGCTTTCTTTGGAGCAGCTTTCTTCTTGGCTTTCTTTTTCGGCTCGCCGCCTTTGAGTGATCCTCCCATTTTGAGTTCCTTTCTGTTGAGATGTACTTGGTCCAAAGTCTGGGACACTGGTTTCAAAACCAGCCTTGAGTTGCGACTGTATATAAGTTTTCATTCGGGGTGTCAATAAACTTCTACGGGTTACTTTGAGCGTCGATTTCGGCACTGCGTGTGATTTCGTGTAATTCGTGGATCGTTTTTACGTTGCATAAGAACGATCCACGAAAACACACGAAACACACGAAGCCGGATGTTAATGAAAACACGGATCCTAATGGCAAGCGACAAAGCGATCGAACGTGGCCTGAATTTTATCTACCGTACGGCCAATACGCCGGAGGGTTTCGACAACTATGGAAGCTTGTTGGTCTGCTGCTTTGCTCTCGTGGGTGCTACGTCGCGGGATATAGAACTGCGGCAACTGGCAAAATCGCGCGGTGGGAAACTCGCGCGGCGATGGAAACGTCTGCATCCAGTAGTGCCAGGCGACGTCTCGGCGAATCTACTTTTTGATTTCGTAATGGTCGGCTACGCCCTCGGCCGTCTGGGCTTAAAAGATACGGCGCTGAACGCGCAAATTCGCGCGGCCGCCAACCGATTTTCAGCTCAGCAATTACTCGGGTTTGATCCGGTTAATGAACCGCCTGCAGATGACCTGCCTTACCGGTGTGACTGTGGCTTTCAGAACGGGCGCGGCCGCAAGTCGTGTAAGCGATGTAAGAGACGTTTGGAATTTCAAAGCCGTTACAGGGTTTGGATGGAAGCGTTATCCAACACCTATGTTGGCGAACGGTGTGGCACAGTCTTCGGGGCCAAATATTTGGACGTGCTTAAGTGGCTCCCCACGATGAGGCCGTACCAGTCCCACGCTCAGCCGGATGTTGAATTTTTGCGGGAAGCTATTTATGCGGTTACCCACGTCGTCTACACGCTAAACGACTACGGCACTTATCAATTACGGACGCAGCAGTTGAAACCGGAGTTTGAATTTTTAAAGGCGAACGTGGACAGCGCGATTGAACGAAGCGACCCGGAGGTTTTGGGCGAGTTGCTTGAGTCCCTGAAGGCGTTTGGCCTACGCGACAGTCATCCGCTGATACGTCGAGGCACTAAATTTCTACTGGCCACACAAAACGACGATGGGAGTTGGGGCGAAGCCGATGAAACTATTCGCACGCGATGCCATACGACCTGGACAGCGGTGGATGGTTTACGGCAACACGCCTGGCGCGGTTACCGCCGTATTCCGTCTTTCGTGTAATTGGTGGATCGTTTTTACGTTGTATAAGAACGATCCACGAAACACACGAAATAACACGAAGGTTACTACGAGCAATTGAAGTGATTCATGATGTTGTCTTTTTTCAAGGTGCCCCAGTAAACGTGGGAAATCTTTTGCAGAACAGCGCAAGCGTTAAAACTCTTGTTATTCGTTAGGACTATGATTCCCAAACTGGCCCATGTCTTGGGATCGATAGTGTTATCTCTGCGCACTACACCTCGCGTCGCCCGAGCGATGTAGCTGCGCCATGCTAACCATTCGCCGCGGTGAAATTCGGCGCTGCTTTCAAATCTCCGCGGCAGTTTCCTTCCGGGCTCTTTAAGTTTTCTCCGCTCAAACATCAAATTCCAGCCGGCGCTATAGTTCACGACCTTGTTGCCTGTCTTTATTGGTGTCCACATCAAATCGCGCACCTTCTTCAATTGGTTTTCCTCAACGTCGGGGTCAGAGCACATCGTGCGATAGTCGAGCCGGTGCAGCGCCAGCTCCCACTTCATAAGGTCCATAATGGTTGAGTGGACATTGCCGTCACCGTAGATGAAGTTCAGGCGCGTATAACCTACCGGAACAAAACCCTGATCGCGGACACGGCTATAACATCTTGCGTGATTGACTAATTGCGGAGAGTCTTTTGAGAAGCTTCGAGCTTCATCAAACAAATAAGTGTCTTTCATCCCCAACGGGTCAAAAATTATGGCTTTGAGAACGTCAGCCAAACGTTCTTCAGTCTTTCTTTCAATCAACTCCGCCAGCAGAACGTAGCCGGAGTTGGAATATTCAAATTCCGCACCGGCCTTGCGCGGTAGCAGTTTCTGCGAAGCGATCCAGCGGACCACGTCCTTGTTGGTGAACTCGCGTGCTCTTCTGCTCTCCATGTGAGGATACCAACCATCCGGTCTACGCAACGCGCGCTCATACCAGTCGGCCGGAACCCGTCTTGACGCTCCATGCAATGCCATATAGTCGGGCAGCCCCGACAGGTGATGGATGAGATCGCGCACCGTGATGTCATCGGCATAGCGAGGAAACCCGGTGAAGTAGTCCGACAAAGGCTGCTGTAACTCGTCATCCTCGAACAACCAAAGAGCAGCGAAGGCGGTAAATTGTTTGGACAGCGAACCGAGATCAAAAACGGTATCCGGGGTGATCTTCTCTTCGGTTTCCAGGTTGGCGTAGCCGTAGCATCCGACGTGGACCACTTCATCGTTATTTCTGACCATCACGGCTGCGCCCGGGAGGATTTTGCGAGAGGCACGCGTTAGATAACCGCCGAGTTGGTAGTAATAAGGGGCGACTATTTTGTTGACCCTCGGATCAATTGGCAGGTTGCCTTTATCGGGTTCAACGATGGCAGGAATGTATTTGTCGGGATCTCTGGTTGAGCCCATACGACACCGCCGGGAAATTACTAAGGTCGGTCGAGCAGGCGCATACTAGAACAAACGACGGACGAATTGAAGTAGGGCGGGTATAAGCCTTCATGAGTCGGCCTCATTTGAGGTCGACAAACGTCGTGGATCTC
>DATEPF010000341.1:0-4439 GCA_035273325.1 Pyrinomonadaceae bacterium
GGGTTCAGTCTCACAGGTGTCTCTGCGCAGGGCAGTGCAGATCTGCAAACCGCGAAGGTGCGCTCGAAGGTCGAATCTCTGAAAACCGGAACGCGTGTCGACGTTAAGCTGCGCGATAAAACAAAGCTGCGCGGCGAGCTCAGTGGCACAGACTCGGATTCGTTTTATATCGACAATGCCGGTGGGAATATTAAAGTACTTTATTCAGACGTTGATGATGTGAAGAAGGCGGGCGGTGGTGGCTGGGGCGCCAGGCAATGGATAATTCTGGGCTCGGCCGTTGCCGGCGCGGCCGTTACGTGGGCGATCGTGAAGCCCGCCTTGTGTGATGGTGGCGCGCAGACGCGCGGTCCCTGCTAGGCGCGCTGCACTTAATCGACATTCTTGCCGAACAAAACGTTCACCCAATAAAAGGCGACCGTGCCGCTGCCGATGACGGCACAGGTCGCAACTGTGCGCCAGAGTATATCTGTGCCGGCGAAGCGCCAGATCGCCAACAGTGAAGCCAGTACCGCCACTAGTATGCACGCGCTGGTTATCCAGAAGGACAAACTCCTGACCTTTGTCGGGTTCAGGTAGCCGCGTTTTTTTGGGGCAGGACTGCTCATTACTTCCCATGCACGAACCGGCGCCGGCAGCGTTTGCCGTTTACTTCACTTCCTGGCTGACAATTTTCCCGTTAATGATCACACCGGTGACGTGAGATGTATATTCGAACGGATCACCGTCAAACAAAACCACATCAGCGTCCTTGCCGCTCTCGAGCGAGCCGACCCGGTTATCAACTCCCAGTATCTTCGCAGCGTCTATGGTTACGATTGCCAGAGCTTCTTCCTGGCTGAGACCGTGGGCCCTCGCTGCTGCTGCTTCGAATAGCACGATGCGCGTCTTTGGAACATATGTCTCGTATCCACTTTGAAGAGCCACCTGTATCCCGGCCTTACGCAACGTGGCGGCGGTTTCCATGCTCAGATTTTCGAGCTCACCGCCGGCACGAAACATAGTTGGGTGGATAATCACCGGCACGTTAGCCGCTTTTATTTCATTGATCACGAGATAACTTTCGGATGCGCCATCCAGAATAATGCGGAGATTAAACTCCTTCGCCAACCGCAGGGCGTTCATGATGTCCTGAGCGCGGTGCGCGTTAATCAGCAAAGGAATCTCACGACGTAAAACGCGAGCCAGCGTTTCCTGCCGCAGGTCGCGAGCCGGCTTTGCATCCTCTTTCGCCGTAGTTTGTTTGTTGTCGTAATCCCTGGCCTTCAGGAATTCAGCACGCAGCATCGAGATCTGTTTAGCGCGCGTTCCCGGCGACCGGCCGCTGCCGGCCATCCCCGCCATGCCAAGGGTGGTTGCCACCGCAGCTGACGGATTCACTACTGCTTCGTCCACATTATCGCCAACAGTCTTGACGATCATGGTTTGACCAGACATTAACGCACCGGGCGCGTGCCCGGTCTGCACCGTAGTGACTCCGAACTGACGTAGCCACTCCACCAATTTTTCACGCGCATTGTAGGCATCAATCGCTCGCAGCTCCGGTTGAACAGACGCCGACAGCTCAAGCTGCATCTGGTCGTGTGGTTGATTCAGATATCCGGAAAGTCCCACCACCGTGCGGGCGTCGATCAAACCGGGAGTGACAACTTTGGCGTTGAGTGTTTGATAGCCGGAAGGAATTCTGACCTGGGCCGCGCTGCCCACCCGTTCGATCTTGCCGTTACGAATCAGCACGACGCCATCGGTAATCGCCTGTCCGGCCATTGTATAAACTGTTTCGCCACGCACGGCGATTTGCTGAGCCACTGCCGGCGAAGCCGCGGCAGTAATCAAAAGAAATAACGAGAGGGTTAGGCCCTTGATCTGGTGATGTTTTTTCATTGGTCCCCTCCGTCGAAACAATCAAAATCAAAAAACTGATCGCGTCCTGCGCCGTATCCTCCAACTGCATACAATTTATCTTCGGCGCGACTAAGGTCGAAAACTTTCGTGCCTTCAACCCATGTCTCCAGGACTTTCGTATGAACACTCAAAGGATCGCCTGACAAAATAATGAAGTCGGCATCTTTGCCGCGTTCAAGAGTGCCCACACGATCCTGCAGGTCGAGCATCCGCGCGCCAGCCATGGTCATGCCGTAGAGCGCTTTGTCTCGAGTCATTCCTGCGCGCACCGCCATGCCCGCCGAACGCAGGAACCAGCGTGAATCGGTGATGTAGTCGTCCGTGTGAAAGCCTACCAGCACGCCTGCCTTTTCCATGATGGCGCCGGTGTGTGACAACAGATCCACTGCCTCCAACTTTCCTCCCGGCGAATCGATAACGATGATAGAAGCGGGCGCTTTCGACGCCGCGATCTCATCCGCTACCTTCCATCCTTCGGAAACGTGTTGCAAAACAATGCGGAAACCAAACTCTTTAGCGAGTCTCAACGCCGTCAGAATGTCGTCATGCCGGTGCGTGTGAAAATGGACCACGCGTTTGCCCTCCATGGCGTCAACCAGCGCTTCCATCGCCAGGTCTCGTGCCGGGAGTTTGGACGCATCACCTTTGGCGCGCGTTATTTTGTTCCGGTACTCCTGTGCCTTAACAAATTGTTCGCGAACGAGGGAAGCGGACTTCGCGCGCGTTCCCGGGAATGGACCAGTGGAGCCGGGCCGGATTGGGTTTGTGCCGTTAGCCATTTTCAAACCGCCGGCGATGATTCCCTGCGCGTCTTTAATCAAGAGGTCGTCAACCACCCTGCCGCTTCTGAGTTTCAAATAGAGCGTTTGCCCGCTGGACAGATGACCGGAGCCTGGCATGACATTGACCGTCGTTATCCCTCCCGCACGCGCACGCATGAGACTGTTGTCCCGGACGTTGATTGAATCCAGTATGCGAGTCTCTGGCTGGATGGGACCGGATCCATCAGCGCCTGACCCACCGCCAACGTGACTATGCGTGTCGACCAACCCCGGCATTATTACTTTGCCTTTCAGATCAATTACTTCTGCGCCGGCAGGGACGCTCACCGAACTTCGCGACCCTATCGCGACTATCTTGCCTGCGGAGACAATGAGCACGCCGTCATGAATAGGCGCACCGCTAATCGGAATGATTTGGCCGCCGACGAATGCGCGCGCGCGTTCCGTTTGCGCCCAAATTGATACGGGCGACAACACCAGGCAGCACACGAAGACAACCAGGGTTTTCGTAAGTTTCATTCTTTGTCTCCTCGAGAAAATTAGGACGGCTTCAACAGTTGTGGGCGATAAAATCCACGAAACGAACATCTGCTGTCAAGGACTCAGCTCTTGATGCGTTGGCTGGACATCTTTTTTACCGACTTCGCGATTAGTTGCTTTAAGACTTTGGGATCAACGTCCGCCAGTTTCTTAATATAAAGACAAGTCTTACCCGTTTTGTATTTGCCGAGCCGCTCCATCAACTCGGTATCGGATTCAAACCCGGGCGTCAGGTATAAAGTCAGATCACCTTTGCGAGGCGAAAAGGCGGCGATGGGCCATTCGCCTTCGCGGCCGCCTTGATACTCTTGCCGGTAACGTCCGAAGCCGACGATAGTGCTCCCCCACATCACAGGTTCTTCCTTAGTTATCTCACGCATCATCTCCGAAACTGCAAAACAGTCGGCGCGTCTTGTCTGATCCGGGATCGCGTTTAGAAAACTGGTCGCGCTGGCTTTCGTGGCTTTAGTTTTAGGTTCGGCCATATTTATTTTCTGAGTTTGCCTCGACAAACGATTCTCGATTCGTCACCGGGCACAACGATTCCCGGCTGGCTCAAAACGTTTTGACCGCGGACCGTGAATTCAACGTCCAGGTTTGAACCGTCAATGGCCGCTTCAGTTTCCATGGTGGCGCGGCTTTGACTCAGCGTACCGCCGCCCGAGCTTTCTTCAGAGATGTTCAAAGAATAAGTGATTCGTTCGGGTGAAGTTGAAATCGAATCAACAACCACGGTGGTGACCCCGCCGCCCGGAGGAACAAACCGAACCATCTGACCAGGTTCACTCAATTCAACTTCACGTGGCCCACTCTTGCTCTGGTACTCGTAAACCGGATTACCGGAAGACGCGATTTTATAACTTGCTTCCATCTCGTTCCCGTTGTCGCAGGTGACAGTCCCTCGCCAGGAGCCTTCCGCGGCCTCGTTCGTATTGGAAGCGGATGACGACGAACCTGAATTGCCGGAGTCACGGGAAACGCGATCTGAGAAGTTGCAACTGAAACCGATCGCGACACAAAGCAGCAAAGGCCAAACCGAACGTAATTTGTTTGCGGTCATTATTTAATTAGGACGCTGGTTTTTGACTGGGCGCTCTTTGTAGTACAAACACGTTTCGCCCGTCAAGATGTTTTGCTGCCTAAGTAGTCTGATCTAAGGTTCGACTTATCACTGGGACCGCGGGCGTCCCCGCCCGCACTGAGCGAAGCGAA
>DATEPF010000342.1:0-4116 GCA_035273325.1 Pyrinomonadaceae bacterium
GAAGCATCGCGAGAACCAGGCATCCAAGTTGCCGGTTTCGTTGTCGCCGCCCGCGAAAATATAGTGAATTGGTTTGTAGTAAACGGAGTTATTCGCCCAGTTCGCGATACCCTTCATCGCGTTAGTAACTTTGAGGATAAACGCACTGCGACATTCCGGGTGATTCTTTAGATCGTCTGGCAGACTGTCCTCATAGTCGCTTACCAGCATGTTGGAAGTTACTGAGGTGATTCGAGCAAGTCCATCAGGTCTTTTCCGATTGATAATGTCATGTAGTCGATCTTTAAGGTCATTAAGCTTGGCCGCTGACCACCCTTGATACGGACTCTTACTTGAAATCTGCCCGCGTCCGTAAGTGGCAACATTTAATGCGTGCTCAAACTCCTTCATATGGAAGTACGGCACATCAAACTTGTTCAGTGCTGCTTGCCACTCTTTTCGCAGCTTTCGCCAATCGTCCTTGTCTGCAATATAGGCCGCGACTGTGTGTATTTGAGGATCGCCCGCAGTTCGACCTTGGGGGTGGTTGTAGGCTGCGTCCATATAAACTTTTACTTCGTCGTAAATGCTGGCCACTAACGCAACAAGACCTCCATCTTCTTCGTCAAACGCGTCTCCGAGCATATGCTCCCACGCGTCGTATTCGGCATCAGGCTGTTGCCCTGCCTCTGGTAACATCTAAACCTTCCTAACTTTCGGGTTAGAAAGGGTGATGCTGCCGCACCCTAATTACGGCATAATATCTGATGGTGAGTCAAATATATAATCACCGTTGAAACGGTTGAAGTCGGGAAGACGTCCGCTTGGTTCACCGGGCTGAAGCCACGGTGTTAATGAAATCGCTATCGGCGTACAAACTAAAAGGACTTTAAGGCGAAGCCGCAATCCGTGTAATTCGTGTATTTCGCGGATCGTCTTTATGCGCGTCACCAATCAATCCACGAATCAACTGACAACGGTCTGTACTCTTAGAAATCATGAGTACACGTTTTGATTCAAACATATCCTGATCCGTCGATCCTTTCATTGCAATCGAGGTATTTTCGCGCTTTTTGCGGCTATTTTTCACCATCGCCAACGGCCTCTTATTTGCAATATCTCTCTGCATGACAAACGCAGAAGCCCTCTTATTACCAGCTACTGGGAAAACACAAGCACGCCAGGCTGACCTTGCGCCCGACTCCGATCGTGCGCTGGCAATAGCTGCCGGGCGAGGCGACACGCAGGCCTTCGAGAAACTTTACGAACGCCACAACCGTCGTGTGTATGCGCTTTGTTTGCGCATGACTAAGAACGTTGCGGAGGCTGAAGACCTCGCGCAGGAAGCGTTCATTCAATTATTTCGCAAGATTGGTAGCTTCCGCGGCGACTCAGCATTCACGACCTGGCTGCATCGGCTGGTGGTTAATCAGGTGCTGATGTACTTCCGGCAGCGACACGTTAAAGCGGAACGGACAACGGTTGACGGCGAAACGCCTGAACCGATCGTACGCGGCACGGAGAACCCGAATAAGATGCGCGTTCTTGATCGTCTTAGCCTGGATCATGCACTGAAACAGTTGCCAAAGGGATACCGTTCTGTTTTTGTTCTGCACGATATTGAAGGACGTGAACACGAAGAGATCGCGAAGATGCTGGGTGTGGCCGTGGGCACTTCCAAGTCGCAACTTCACAAAGCGCGGATGAAGTTAAGAAGACTGTTAAGAGGCGGCACGCAGGAACTGGCGGCCGCCTAGTATTAAGCAACTACCGTTTCAGCATCTACAACCGCGCAGTGTAGCGTACGCCGGTTGTGTTAATTCCGCGAAGCTGTGTTGTTGAAGCCGTAACTCTTCAGCAAACGGGGCATAGACCTCGCGGTTACCATTCGCATCCGGATAACCCCATAATCCAGTTTCACACCGCCGGTCGTCGCCCCACCCTGGAAAATCAAGGATTGGGTACAAGCATATTCCTTCAATTGGCACTCCGAGCTTTAATGCATTCCGCACTTCGTCAGCCACATAACGGATCCAATCGACGCGTTCGTTACCTTCAGTTCCTGTCTCCGCAATGAACATCGGCCGCCGGTAGCGCTCGTAAACTTCGCGAAGTAGATCGCTGAGGGGCCTGTATTGCGGATCCGACACGTCCAACCATCGCCCTGGATGAAAGCTGGTCTCGCCAACCATCCACTGGTTGTTTGGATAGTAGTTAGCGCCGATGATATCGAGGTACTTTTCCTGTCCCCCGACTTCCGGGCGAAAACGTCCGGCCAACATATCCCATGCCTGAAACATCAGCAGACGATAATACTCGGCCATGGCAAATTCATTGGGCCGCTCAAGATCGTGGGCCACGTGGATTAAGGGATCTGTATGGACCACCCTGGTCTGCGGATTAACTCTCCACGCTGCTTCAATAGCTTCGATTGCTGCGCGCACTAACTGACGCTTCAGTTCGTGCGGTCGTTCTGTTTCAAATGGATTCAGATACGCAGCTTCACCGCCGGCCCACGCGAAAAATGAGATTTCGTTAACAGGTGCGATAAACAGCGGCAGGTCGCTCTCATCGTTTATGACACGAACCACGGCCTCAACCATACGCGCGAACCTGCTGATAAACTCAACACTGAAGATATCGAGATCGTCAGGCCAACCGTAGTGACATAGATCCCAGATGACCTGCGTGCGCGTTTGTTGAGCGGCCCGCACCATTGGCAGCAGACTCGAAAAGTCGTAACGGTACGGCGACGGCTCGATCAGGTGCCAACGTATTCCATCGCGGACCACGCTGATGTCGTGTTCATGAAGACGCTGGTAATCCGGAATAACATGGCGGTCGTGACCAGTCGCCGAAGTCAGGTCCAGGCGACGTCCGTCGGCCAGCCGATGAGTGGCACACTCAAATCCACCCATAAAGAACCCGGGAAAGAGCGTTTGCTTGTTATTACTTGTATTCACGTTTTGTAATTTGTCTTATTTCGCATGTCTCTTGGATCGCTTTTAATGCTGTCTAAAAACGATCCACGAATTACACGAAATAACACTAAGCGACTTGTTGCCGGATCAGTTTGAACACGCGTTCAAGATGGTCTTCTGTTGTAAGAACGTTTCCGACCGCGATACGCATCGCGACCTTGTCTCCGAGCATGGTGTGAGTTAGATATGCCTCACCCGTCGCGTTCACAGCTTTCACGATGGACCGGTTCTTATCGTTGGTTCCCTCCAGCCCTTCGCTGTAAACCGCGCGAAAGCAAACAACTCCCATCTGCACTGGGGCGAGTAATTCCAACAAATGATCTTTTTCAACCCACGATGCAAATAGCTTTGCCAGACGAATGTGTTCGCGGATTCGTGCGACCAAACCTGATTCGCCAAATGCACTGAAGACCATCCATGCTTTTAATGCGCGGAACCGCCGGCCAAGTTGAATTCCATAATCCATATAATTGATCTCGCCCTGCTCAGCATCGCCCCGCAGGTATTCCGGCACGAGCGAGAATACGTTGCGCAGCATGGTTGGATGTCTCGTATATAGAGCACTGAAGTCGAGAGGAACAAAGAGCCATTTGTGTGGATTAACCACCACAGAATCCGCTTGCGCGACTCCGTCCATCAGAGAACGAAGCTCAGGCAGCAAAGCGACGGCGCCGCCGTAAGCGGCATCGACGTGCAACCAGATTTTTTCGGCGCCGCAAAGCTCGACGATCTCCGGGATTGGATCGACTGCCGCCGCCGAAGTTGTGCCCACAGTCGCAACTACAGCTAACGGCAACATTCCGGCGAGGCGATCTTCCTGAATGGCACTCTGCAGCACGGCCAAATCCATTTGAAAGTTTTCATTGCTGGTTACGCGACGCACATTCGATTCGCCTACGCCGAGCGTGATCGCGGCTTTGACAACCGAGCTGTGCGCCTGGTCCGACGTATAGATTCGAAGTGTGGGCAGTTCAGGCCTGCCCGACAAACCGTCTGCTCTGATGTTCAGTGCCAGACTCTCGCGCGCGGCGGCCAGCGCATGCAGCGTGGCGACGGATGCCGTGTCGTAAACCACGCCGAAAAATTCTTCCGGCAGGTGAAGCAAATCGCGCAACCAACGCAGTATCACAGACTCTAACTCTGTGGCAGCAGGTGA